>CAZIEA010000114.1:0-8171 GCA_964538495.1 uncultured bacterium
ACAGATTTCACAGATTAAAACTTCATGCTCTTCATGATCTTCATGGTGAAAAAACCAGGCTGAAGGCTGAAGACTGAAGGAAAGGCCGCTTTATTCACCATGTAGGACATGTAGATCATGTAGCGTTCGCTATCGGGATCGGAAATATTCCATTCCCCGGGGGGGCGTGTCAATCCCGAAGCCGCCCCGGAAAAAAACTGCGCCGTCGCCGGGGGACGGCTATAATGTGCTTTTTTACCCGCCCGCCCCACGGGGGAGGAGATTGGATGAAGAGAAAAGCTTTTTTATGCCTTCTGAGCGCCGGGGCGCTCTTTCTCTTGGCGGCCGGCTGCCGCTCCGCCCGGCCCCCCGCCACCTGGGAAGAGCCCTGGACGCCCGAGCGTCCGGAGGACAACGCTCCGTCCTCCGACGAAATCTGGAAGGAGATCGAGCAGACTTCGGTTCCGGCCGGGGAGGAACTCGGCCTCTCCGACCTGGCCGCCCTGGCCCTGAAGAACAATCCTTCCACCCGCCGGGCCTGGGAGTCGGCCGCCGCGGCGGCCGCCCAGGTCGAGACCGCCCGCGGCGCTTGGTACCCGCAGCTCAGCCTTTCCGGCGGCGGCGGCTACCAGAAGCAGGATTACACCCTTCGGGAAGGGGCGCCGGAGAATCTCAACACCGACCTGGACCAATATTCTTACGGACCCGCGGCCAAGCTGAACTGGCTGCTGCTGGACCTGGGCGGCCGCTCGGGGAGGGTGGAGGGGGCGTGGCAGGAACTCCTGGCGGCCAGTTACGAGTTCAATCAGGCCGTCCAGGACCTTCTCCTGGACGTGGAAAAAGCCTATTTCAACTATGACGCCGCCGTCTCGGGCCTGGAGGCGGCCCAGGCCAACCTGACCGACGCCGAAACTTCCCTGCAGGCGGCCCGGGACCGGGTGGCCTCGGGGCTGGCTTCGGACCTGGACGAACTCCAGGCCGAGTCCAATTACTACAGCTCCAGCTACTCCCTGGAGGAAGCCCGCGGGACCTTGCAGGGGGCCTCGGCTTCCCTCAAGCAGGCCGTGGGCCTGAGCGCCGGGACCGATCTTCCGGTCAAGGCGCCTCCGGCCGATCCGCCCGGCGGGATCCCCGCCGAAGCGGTGGAGGCCCTGATCGAGACGGCCATCGGGGAGCGGCCGGATCTGGCGGCGCTTCGGGCCCGGGTCCTCGCCGCCGAGGCTTCCCTGGCGGCGGCCGATTCCGATCTCTGGCCCAGCCTGGGGGTGAGCGCCGACGCCCAGAAAAACTGGTATGAATACAAATCCGGCCCCGAACTCTACGATGAGAGCTGGGCTTTGGGCGGTTTTCTCACCCTCTCCTGGGACATTTTTTCCGGGTTTTCCGACCTGGGGAAAAAGCGCGCGGCCGCCGCCCAACTCGCGGCGGTCCGGGAGCAGTTGCGCCAGGCCGAGATTCTCTCCAGCGCCCAGGTCTGGACCGCCTATTACGATTACCTGGCGGCGGCGGGAAAGTTTCAGGCCGCCCGGGCCTATTACGCCGCTTCCGCCTCCTCCTACGACCTGGCCCTGCAGAGTTACGAGCAGGGGCTGAAAAGCCTGCTCGATCTTCTGCAGGCCCAGAGCGACCTTTCCACCGCCCGGAGCCGCTTGACCGGATCCCGGCGGGACGTCTATACGGCCCTGGCCGTTTTGGCCCACGCTACCGGCCGCCTGAGTTCCGACCGCCTGGCGCCGGGAAACGCCGCCCGTTAACCGCGAAAAGGAGACAGTTACGATGAAGACTTCAGCGCGATACCGGCTGGGAGGATTCCTGGCGGCGGTTTTGCTCGCCGGCTGCGGGAAGCCGGCCCCACCCCGGACCATTCCCCCCGCCCGGGTGACGGCGGAAAAGGCCGTCCTGGCCAGTCCCGACTTGTTCTACCAGACCTTCGGAAACCTGGTTTCTCCGGGGAGCGTCGATATCGTCAGCCAGGTCACGGGCAAGATCGCCGAGGCGCGTTTCCGGGAAGGCGACCCGGTCAAGGCCGGGGACGTCCTTTTCACCGTCGAGACCGACATTTACCAGGCCAAAACCGCCGCCGCCGAGGCCCAGCTCAAGCAGAGCGAAGCCCAGCTCAAGCTCGACGAGATCACCCTGGAGCGCAACCGGGGGCTCCTGGAGAAAAAGCTGATCTCCCAGCAGGACTACGACACCCTCTCCGCCCGGGTCGAGGGGTCCCAGGGCCAGCGCGACCTGGCCGCGGCCCAGCTCGACCAGGCCCGGATCAACCTGGGCTATTGCCTGATCGGCGCCCCCGTTTCCGGCAAGACCGGCAAGCGCCTGGTCGATCCCGGCAACGTGGTCCTGGCCGACCAGGGCCCGACCCTGGTCAACCTCAAGGTCCTGGACCCGCTTTACTTGGATTTCTCGGTTTCCGAGGACTTTTTCCGCGAGATCTCCGACGAACTGGAAAAAGGGCCGTTGGAAGCCCGGCTTACCCCGGCCGGGGATTTCGGGGAGTTCACCGGGAGCCTGAAATTCCTCAACAACACCGTCAACACCCAGAGCGCCAGCTTCGACCTGCGCGCCGAGGTGCCCAACCCCGATCTTAAGCTCTGGCCCGGCCTCTACGCCGTGGTCGAACTCAGGTACGGCAAACTCGAGAACGTGGTGGTGGTCCCCGCCACCGCGGTCCAGATGGGGCAGAAAGGGCCTTTCGTCTACGTGGTGGGCGCCGACGGGAAGGCCCAACTGCGCAACCCGGTCAAGCTCGGCCCCCCGATCAAGGACGGCGTCGTCATCGCCGAAGGGGTAAAGGCGGGGGAGATGGTGGTGACCACCGGCCAGCTCGGGCTGCGTGAAGGCCGGGAAGTCTCCGTGATGAAGCCTTCCGCCTCGCCCGCCCCCGCCGGGGGAGAGAAGTGAGCTTTTCGGAAAAATTCATCCGCCGGCCGATCATGACCGTTCTGGTCATGTTCACCCTGATCATCTTCGGGATGGCGGCCTACACCAAGCTGCCGGTCAGCGACCTGCCCGCGGTGGATTACCCGGTGATGACGATCACGGTCAGCTACCCGGGCGCCAGCCCCCAGCTGATGGCTTCGGCGGTGGCCTCGCCGCTCGAAGATCAGTGCATGCAGATCCAGGGGCTGGAGACCATCATCTCCGACAACACTTACGGGACGACCAAGATCACCCTGGGGTTCCAACTGGGCAAGAGCGTGGACCTGATCGCGCCCGACGTCCAGTCGGCGATCCAGCGGGCGATGGGGGACCTCCCCACCGACCTGCCCCAGCCGCCCACCTACGACAAGACCAATCCCTCCGATCAGCCCATCATCTACATCATGCTCAGCTCCGACTCCATGACCGGGGGCGATCTCTACGACTACGCCAACATCATGGTGGCCCAGCGGATCAACATGCTCGAGGGGATTTCCCAGGTCTCCATTTACGGCGCCCAGCGGGCGATCCGGATCATGATCGACACTGACAAGCTCCACTCCCTGGGGCTTTCCTTTGCCGATGTCTCCCGGGCGCTGGGCAGCGGCTCGGTGACCACCCCGGGCGGCGACCTGAACGGTCCCTACCGCACCTTTACCCTGGAGCCGGACGGGCAGCTCACCACGCCCGAGGAATACGACCAGCTCGTGCTCTCCTTCCGGGACGGGGCCCCGATCCGGATCAAGGACGTGGGCAAGGCGGTGGACAGCCTGGAAAACGACCTGGTCCGGGTCATGTACGGCTCCCCGGAAAAAGGGACCAAGGGCGGATTCATCTGCGTGGCCGCCACCAAGAGCCAGGGGGCCAACGCCGTCTCCCTTTCGGAGCGGGTGCACAGCCTGATGGAGGAGATCGGGCCCACCCTGCCGGGCTCGATCGAGGTGGATTTTTTCTACGATCGCGCCGTCCAGATCAAGGAGTCGGTGGACGACGTCAAGCAGACCATCGTGATCGCCCTGATCCTGGTCATCCTGGTCATCTTCCTCTTCCTGGGCCGGATCGGGGACACCATGGTCCCCGCCATGATCCTGCCCGCCACCCTCTTCGGCACTTTCCTGGTGATGCTGCTCGCCGGCTTCAGCCTGGACAACCTCTCGCTGATGTCGCTTACCCTCTCGATCGGGTTCCTGGTGGACGACGCCATCGTGGTCCTGGAGAACACGGTCCGCTACATCCAGGGGGGCAAGAAGCCTCTGGCCGCCGCCATCGCCAGCATGGAGGAGATCAGCGGAACGGTGGTCTCCACCAGCCTGGCCCTGATCACGGTTTTCATCCCCCTGGTCTTCATGGGCGGGGTGATCGGGAAGAACTTCAAGGAGTTCGCTCTCACCGTGATCATCGCCATCGTGGTCTCCACCATGATGGCCCTCACCCTCTCGCCCATGATGTGCGCCCGCTTGCTCAAGGGAGGCTCGGCCAAGAAATCCCGCCTGGAAAAGGCGGTCGAACGCATTTTCCCCCGGGTGATCGCCCGTTACGGGGCGGCGCTGGAGTGGTTTCTCCGGCGCAAGTTTCTGGCCGTCCTGAGCTGGATCGCCTGCCTGGCGGGAATCGCCTTTTTCTTTTCCCGCCTGCCCAAGAGCTTCATGCCCGTGGGCGATTCCGGGACCTTCTTCGGGCAGATGCTGGCCCTGCAGGGGACTTCCACCGACCAGATCTGCCTCTTCCAGGACCGGGTCAACGCGGTCATTCTCTCCAACCCCGAGATCAAGAATCTCCTCACCGTGACCGGGAGCAACCCCGGGGCCGACCAGAGCACCGCGATGGTGGTGGGGACCCTGAAGGAAGACCGGACCAAGAGCACGATCGATACGGTCGAGGTCCTGAGCCGGCAGATTTACGCTTCCACCGCCGACCTGGGCATGGTCTTTCTCATGGCCTATCCCTCCCTGGTCCTGGCGGCCGGGGCCGAGAGCACCGCCACCGGGAGCAAGTATTCCTACGTGCTCACCGGGCAGAACAAGGACGAGGTCTACGCCGCCGCCTTCAAGCTCGAGGAGCGCCTGAAGGCCGATCCCCAGTTCAGCGGCATCCAGAACAGCGTCAAGCTTGACGTGCCCCAGCTCGAGATTGCCTTGAAACGCGACCGGGCTTCCGCCCTGGGGATTACAGCCGCCGATATCGAGACGGCCCTGGCCCTTTCTTATGCCAAGGGCAAGACCGCCACCTACCTGACCGACATCCAGCAATACTGGGTGATGCTGGAAACGGCTGAAGCATACCGGCAGAAGCCCCTGGACCTGGCCCAGCTCCACGTCAGGAGCGGCCTGAGCGCCGACCTGGTCCCCCTGTCCTCGGTGGCGGAATGGACGGTCGGGGTGGGGCCCCAGAACGTCCCGCACAACAATCGCCTTAACGCCGCCACCATCTCCTACAACCTCGCCCCCGGGGCGGTCCTGGGTACCGCCACGGCCGCGCTGGAGACGTATCTCAAGGAAATCCTGACCCCGGAAGTGGGGGGCAAGAGCCAGGGCGAGGCCCAGGAGTTCGAGGACGCGGTCAAGAGCCTGGCCGTACTGCTGGTGGTGGCGGTCTTCATCATGTACGTGATCCTGGGGATCCTTTACGAAAGCTACATTCACCCCTTTACCGTTCTCACCACCCTGCCCCCGGCCGCCTTCGGGGGGCTTCTGACCATCTACTTTTTCGGGGGGGAACTTTCCATCTACGCCTACATCGGGCTTTTCATGCTCCTGGGGATCGTGTCCAAGAACGGGATCATGATGGTGGACTTCGCCAAGGAATACATGGAACAGCGGGGGCTGGATCCCTTTCACGCCATCCTGGAGGCCTGCAAGGACCGCTTCCGCCCCATCCTGATGACCAGCGCCTCCACCGTGATGGGGACCTTGCCGATCGCTCTGGGCTACGGGGCCGACGGCGCTTCCCGCCAGCCCCTGGGGCTGGTGATCGCGGGAGGGCTTCTCTTCGCCCAGGTGGTCACCCTCTTCATCACTCCGGGCATCTTCCTCTACATGCAGACTCTGCAGGAAAAGGTGCTCGACCGCTACGAACTCACCCGCTCCGCTTCGGCCCGGCAAAAGTTGGACGGGGCCGGGGAAGGATAAGGCGGCGCGGGGGCCCGGGAGAATCGGAGAGATGAGCGGCCAGGGCAAGAAAAGTCCGGTCCCGGCGCCCTGGACTCCGGCGCGCTCGGCCGAACTCTACGGCGTGCGCAACTGGGGAGCGGGCTTCTTCGGGGTCTCCGCCGCGGGCGAAACCACGGTCACCGTGCCCCTCGAGAACGGTGAAGCGGCGGTTTCCCTGCTGGAGATCGTGGATGGCCTGCGCCAGCGGGGGATGGACATGCCGGTGCTGCTCCGGGTGGAGAACCACCTGGACGCCGCCATCTCCAGGCTCAACGACGCTTTTGCCGAGGCCATCGCCCGCGCCGGCTACCGCGGCCGCTACCGCGGGGTTTTCCCCATCAAGGTCAACCAACAAAGCCACGTGGTGGAGCAGATCTCCCGTTTCGGGGAGCGCTACCACCACGGCCTGGAGGCGGGGAGCAAGGCGGAACTCCTGGTGGCGATGGCGATGCTCCGGGACCGGGAAAGCCCGATCGTCTGCAACGGCTACAAGGACGAGGAGTTCATCGACCTCGGGCTCTACGCCCGGCAGTTGGGCATCCCCTGCTTCTTCGTGGTCGAGACGCCCGCCGAGCTGCCCCTGATCGTCTCCCGCGGCCGCGCGCTGGGGGTCGAGCCCTTGATCGGCTTGCGGGTCAAGCTCTCCACCAAGGTGGCCGGCCACTGGAGCCCGGACAGCGGAGACCGGAGCCTCTTCGGGCTCAATACCACCGAGTTGATCGGGGTGGTGGACAGGCTCAAGGCCGAGGGGATGCTCGGCTGTCTGAAGATGCTGCACTTCCACCTCGGTTCCCAGATCCCCAACATCCGCAACATCCGCGCCGGGGTGCTGGAAGCCTGCCGTTACTATATCGACCTGGTGGAGGAAGGCGCCCCCCTGGAATACCTGGACCTGGGGGGAGGCCTGGCGGTGGACTACTCCGGGAGCAGCACCGACACCACCCACAGCCGCAACTACAGCCTGCAGGAATACTGCGTGGACATGGTGGAGGCGATCCAGGAATCCCTCGACCCCCACGGCATTTCCCATCCGACCATCATCACCGAGTCGGGCCGGGCCACGGTGGCCTACGCCTCGGTGCTGTTGTTCAACATCCTCGACGTCGGGCGCTTCGAGCCGGGACCCCTGCCCGCGGGCCCGCCCCCCGGCGCCCATGACGCGCTCCGGAACATGTGGGAAGTGCTGGAGACCACCCGCGCCGCCAATCTCCAGGAGTGTTACAACGACGCCGTTTACTACCGGGACCAGGTGCGGGAACTTTTCCGGCGGGGGGACATCAACCTGCGCACCCGCTCCCTGGGGGAGAATCTCTATCTCGCCATCCTGCAGAAGATCGCCGCCCTGATCCCCGAGCTGGCCCGGGTGCCCCCGGGTTTGGAAGGCCTGACCGAGCAACTGGCCGACATTTATTACGGCAACTTCAGCGTCTTCCAGTCCCTGCCCGACTCCTGGGCGATCCAGCAGGTCTTTCCGGTCATGCCCATCCACCGCCTCTTCGAGGAGCCCACCCGCCGGGCGGTGATCGCGGACTTGACTTGCGATTGCGACGGCAAGCTCGACCGCTTCACGGGGGCCGAGGGGGAGGAAGCCACCCTGGCCGTGCATCCGACCCGGCCGGGCGAGGAGTATTACCTGGGGGTGTTCCTGGTCGGGGCCTATCAGGAGACCCTGGGGGACCTGCACAACCTTTTCGGGGACACCAACGTGGCCGGGATCCGAGTCAATCCCGACGGGAGTTACGATTTCGTCCACGAGATGCACGGTGACAGCATCGCCGACGTCCTGAGCTACGTGGAGTACCAGCCGGACAACCTCTATCGCCGCTTCCTGAACAAGGCCGAAACCGCCGTCCGCGACGGCAAGATCAGCGTGCCCGAGCGCCAGCGGATGCTGGGGGCCTTTTCCGAGAGCCTGCGGGGCTACACCTACTTCGAGCGCTGATTCGCCTAACTTCCTTACCACAGAGAGCACAGAGGCGCATGAGGGCACAGAGAACTACCTTTTTCTCACCATGAAGAGCATGAAGGACATGAAGAAAAAAATCTGTGTAAATCTGTGTAATCTGTGGATGAATCGGTTTTCTACATGTCCTACATGCCTACATGTGAAAAGCGGGA
>CAZIEA010000115.1:0-8048 GCA_964538495.1 uncultured bacterium
GGAGGAAGCGGAAGGGCAGCGTGAGGATGAGCAGGAAAGCCATCCCGAAGGCCCCGATGATGAAGACGAAGGAGCTGAGGAAGGCAAACCCCGCCCCCGGCCCGATGTAGGCCGAAGCCGGCTCGGGCAGGGCCAAGGCCAGCAGGAACCAGGCGGCCAGCAGGGTTATGGGCTTTTTCCACATAATTAAGAAAGATTACTAAGAAGGGTTTACCCTGTCAACCCCCGATTCCCTTCAGGGCCAGCCAGCCTTCCCGCCCCGGGACTTCGCCGCGGACCATTTCCCGGATCGGGAGGGAAGCCGGGTCGGAGGGAAGGAGTTCCCCCGGGGGGACGAACTCGATCCCTTCCGCTTCGGCCCGGGCCAGGAAGTCCCGGAAAAGTTCCCGGCGGGCTTTCCCCTCGACCTCGGCGTGAATCGTCAGGACCCGGTAGGAAGCCTCCGCGATCTTCTTCAGGAGGAAACGGTTGTAGTTTTCGTCGCCGAGCCCGTCGCGCCCGATGACCTCGTCGTAAGTAGGGAGGTTGACCGGGATCTGGGGGATGCCCGCGCTCCCGTCCGGGAGCCGGGGGAGAAAAATCCCTTCCCCCCGGCAGTCGCTCCCGTAGCTTAGCCCGAGGGATTTCTCCGCCTCCAGTAGCTCCGCCGTGCCTTTCCAGGCGGGGGCGGCCGCGCACCGGGGTTTCTGGCCAGAGAGTTTTTCCAGCAGGCTCAGGCCTCTTTCCAACAGGCGCCGGACTTCGTCCCGGCCCAGGTCTTGCGCCCGTTTCTGCCAGTCGTGGTGGTCCCAACCGTGCAGGCCGATTTCATGCCCCTCATCCATAGCCCGCCGCAGCAGGTCCGGCTTGAGCGCCCGGGAAATCTCCGGCCCGCTCCGGAGCAGGCCCCGGAGCAGGATCTCGGGGCCGTAGAGGGAAGCCGCCCGGCTCCGGAGCATTTTCAGTAGGAAGGAAGGCTTGAGCAGGCGCCGGAGGTGCCGGCCCATGTTGTCGGGGCCGAGGCAGAAGAAAAAGCCGGCCCGGGCGCGCCGCTCTTGGAGGCTGTCCAGCAGGGCCGGGAACCCGTCCCGGGTGCCGGAAAAGGTGTCGAGATCTACCCGGAGGGCGACTTTCATCAGTCCGCCGGGGGAAGTTCGTCCCCGGCGGCTTCCTGGAGGAAGAAGTCCAGGGTCGAGCGGATCGCCTCTTCCAGCCCGATCTCCGGTTTCCAGCCCAACTTCCGGCGGGCGTTGACGATGGAGGGCTTGCGGAAGACCACGTCCTGGTAGCCGCCTTTGCCGTAGTAGCTGTCGGATTCCACCGCCGTCATCCCAGCCGGGGGCGGGAACTTGGCCGCCAGCGGGTGCTCCCGGAAAAGCCGGGTCAGGGTTTCGGCCAGCTCGGCGATGCTGGCCTCGTTGTCGGGGTTGCCGATGTTGAAAATCTCGCCCGCGGCTTTCCCCTCCCGGTCGGCGATGATCCGGAACAGGCACTCGATCCCGTCGCGCACGTCGGTGAAGCAGCGCTTCTGCGCCCCCCCGTCCACCAGCTTGATCGGGGTCCCGGTCACCAAATTGAGAATGAGCTGGGTGATGGCCCGGGAGCTCCCGATCCGGGCCGAATCCAAACTGTCGAGCCGGGGCCCGATCCAGTTGAAGGGGCGGAAGAGGGTGAAGCTGAGCCCGCGGGTGGCCCCGTAAGCCCAGATCACCCGGTCCAGGAGCTGCTTGGAGCAGGAGTAGATCCAGCGCTGCATCCGGATGGGGCCGGTGACGAGATTGGATTCCTGCTCGTCGAACTCCTCGTCCGGGCACATCCCGTAAACCTCGGAAGTGGAGGGGAAGACCAGGCGCTTGTGGAAGCGGGCGCAGTAGCGCACGATGCGCAGGTTTTCCTCGAAATCGAGCTCGAAGACGCGCAGGGGGTTGCGCACGTACTCGATCGGGGTGGCGATCGCCACCAGCGGCAGGATCACGTCGCACTTGCGGACGTGGTACTCGATCCATTCCCGGTTGATGTTGATGTCGCCCTCGACGAAGTGGAAGTTCTTTTTCCCCAGGAAGCGCTTGATGTTCTCGGAGTGCAGATCCATCCCGAAGACGGCGTAATTCCCCTCGTTGAGCAGCCGCTCCACCAGGGAGTTGCCGATGAAACCGCCCACCCCGAGGATGAGGACCCGGGTCGGGGAGGGAGGGCGGGCGCCGGGGATTTTTTCCATCCCCAGGCGGGAGCCCGTCACCAGGCCCGCGGCGCCGGCGGCTTGTTTCCCGGCCATGACCACGCCGTCCCCCGCCTGGGCCTGGAGTATCTCGAGCGCCCCCTGCCCGCAGGCCACCCGGAAGGGAGCGACCGAGAGCACCGTCCCCGGGACCGTGCCCTTTCGGCCGGAGGCGGGAGAGGCCTTCCAGATCGTGAGCTTTTCCTCCCCGGCGTTGGTGAAGGCGCCCGGGTAAGGGCAGGCCAGGGCTCGGACCAGGTTGTGGATTTCTTTGGCGGGCTTCTCCCAGCGGATGAGCCCGTCGGCGGGGGGGCGGCCCCCGAAGTAGCTGGCCTTCTCGTGGTCCTGGGGCCGCCGGGGGGCTTTCCCGGACAAGATCAGCGGGAGCAGTTCGTCCAGGAGGCGCCGGCCGGCTTCCTGCAGCTTGGCGTAGAGGACCGGGGCGGTGTCGTCGGGCGCGATCGGGACTTCCTGCTGGCCGACGATGTCGCCGTCGTCGGCCCGCGGAGTCATGTGGTGGAGGGTGACGCCGGATTTCTGCTCGCCGTGGATCAGGACCCAGTTGACCGGGCAGCGGCCGCGGTATTCGGGCAGGAGGGAGCCGTGCAGGTTGAGCCCGCCTTGGGGGGCGATTTCGAGGGTGGAGCCGGGGATGAGCTTGCGGTAATAAAAGGAAAAAAAGATGTCGGGGGCCAGGTCCCGAAGGCGCTTTTCCCAGAGGGGATGCTTGAGGGAATCCGGGGTGAAGACCGGGATTTCACGCTCCGCCGCCAGCTCGGCCACCGAAGCGGGCGGGACTTTCTCGCCGGGCTCGTCCCGGTGGGTGAAGACGGCAACCACCTCGAAGCCGTGATCGAGCAGGGCCTGGAGGCCCACCCGGCCCATCTCGTGATAGGCGAAGACGACGGTTCTCACGGCTTTGCTCCCCGGGCGGCTCCGGCGGAGCTTCTCTGGGGGAGGGCGCCCCGCCCGATCCGGCGGGCCACGAAAAAGCGCGGGCGCGCCCTGACGTCCTGGTAAACCCGGCCGAGGTATTCCCCGATCAACCCCAGCCCGATGAACTGGGCGCCGACGAAGATGAAGAGGACCGCGAAGAGGGTGAAGACCCCCTGGGCCGCCCAGTCCGGCCCGTAAATCAGGCGCAGCACGATCAGCCCCAGGCCGAACCCCAGCCCGGCCAGGGAGATCAGGACCCCGATCATGGAGAGCAGGCGCAGGGGGAAAGTGGTCATCCCCACCAGGAGGTCGAACTGGAGGTTGATCAGCTTGAGCACGTTATACTTGGATTTTCCCGCCTCCCGCTCGGAGTGGCCGACCTCGATCTCGGCCGTGGAGGAGGCGAAGCTGTTGGCCAGGACCGGAATGAAGGTGCTGCGCTCGGAGCAGGCCAGGACGGCATCCCCCACCGGCCGCCGGTAGGCCCGGAGCATGCAGCCGTAATCGCTCATGGTCACCCCGGTGGCGCGGGCGGTGATCCGGTTGATCAGGCGGGAGCAGAAGCGCCGGAAGAAGGGGTCCTGCCTTTTCCTGCGCACCGACCCGACCACGTCGAAGCCCTCGGCGGCCTTGGCCAGCAGGCGCGGGATCTCCTCCGGCGGGTTCTGGAGGTCGGCGTCAATGGTGACGACCACGTCCCCCCGCGCCTCCGCCATCCCGGCCATCACCGCCATGTGCTGGCCGTAGTTGCGGTTGAAGAAGACCCCGCGGACCAGGCCCGGCTGGGACGCCACCGCCGCCTCGATCATGCGCCCGGAGGCGTCGGCGCTGCCGTCGTCCACCAGGATGAGTTCCGAGGGGTTGGGGAGCTTTTCCAGGACCGCGGCGGTGCGCCGGACGAACTCGGAGAGGTTCTCCTCCTCGTTGAAGACCGGGACCACCACGCTTAAGGTCAGGGCGTCGGGATTATTCATAAGCGAAATTTATACCACGCCCCGCCCCCCCAAGCCAAGCCGCATCTCGGCCCTTCTCCACGGGAGTGGACGAGGTGGACTGGGTGGACGAAGTGGACATGCGGATCAGCCGGAGGCGGAATCGCGGTTTCGCGTCCGGACGCGGTAGAGGCGCTCGCTGAAGCCGCCCTCGTTTTCGAATGCTTTCGCCAGGGCCGCGATTTGGCGGTCAAGCAGCCCCCGGGCGACCGCCAGGAGAACCAGCGCGGCGTTAGCGGCGATTTCGGCGTAACCGGGCGTTGTTTCTTCGCCGTCGCCCCGCGGGGGTTGTCCACCCTGTCCACCAGGTCCACTACGTCCACGCGCGTGAATTTCCCGCACCCAGGCGGCGACGGCCTCCGCGCCGGCGCACCGGCGGTCGATCAGGGACTGGCGGCGGGGATCGCTGCGCTCCCAAAGCGGCAGGTCCCGCTGCCTGAGAAAATCCTCATAGTCGAGCCGCAGTTCTTCCAGGCTGGCGCGCGCCACATTGGTGAGTTTCAGCTCGGTTTTTTTCGAGGTCCCCGAGGCCTGGCTTCCTTCGGCGATATTTTGCACTCCCGAGCGCGCCGCCTGCACCATCTGGTCGCGGGTGCGGCTGCGCCTGTCGATGTAGCGGTCGCAGAAGCGGGCGGTGACATCGTAGACCAGTTGGGCGACTTGGAAACTTTTGAGATTCCGGTAACCGCCGTGTTTCGGGACCAGCGGTTCGTTGCCCGTCATGGCGCCTTACACCTTCGGCAAAGAACCGTCCTTTTTCCCGCTTCCGAGGGCGAGGACCAGGCCCAGGAGCGCGCCCAGCCCGAAGACGATCAGGACCAGGATGAACATGGGCATGGAGATGGTGAAAAAGAGGATCTTCAGCGAAGCGCTCTGAGCGTTCTGAAGAATTACGATCAACACCAGGACCGCGATGACCGCGATGGTGATCAGCTTGGCTCTGCTCATTCTTGCCTCCTTCCGGGGCTTCCCCGGCTGCGCAATTTTTTTCTTACCATGAAGAACATGAAGAAGCATGAAGTTTTGCGCCTGAACCCTGAACCCTGAACCCTGAACCCTGAACCCTTCTACATGCCCTACATGTCTACATGTGAATGCGTTGGCGGTTTCAACGTGCGCTCTCAGGCCCCGTGAGCCAGGACGTCCTTGAGCGCTTCGGCGACGTCGTCGACGTCCTCGTCGCGCATGCGCGGAAACAGCGGCAGGGAGAAAAGCCGCTCCGAGATCCACTCGGTCTCCGGGAGCAGCCCGGGCCCGAACTCCTGGCGGTAATAGCCCTGGGTGTGGATGGCCCGGAAGTGGATCCCGGTGCCGATGTTGCGCTCCTTGAGCTCGGAGAGGAACCGGTCGCGCTCGGTCTTGGCCTTCTCCAGGTCCAGGAGCACGATGTAAAGGTGATGGCTGTGGACGTGGGGATAGGGCGGTTTCCGCAGCCGGATGATCTCCTCGATCCCGGCGAGTTTCTCTTCGTAGCGCGCGGCCAGCTCCGCCCGCCGCCGGTTGAAGGCTTCCAGGCGCGGGAGCTGGGTCAGGCCCAGGGAGGCCTGGAGGGCGGTCATGTTGTACTTGAACCCGGGGAAGATCACCTCGACCTGGTTGGAGCCGCGGCGGGAGTAGCGGTCCCAGGCGTCCTTGCCCAGGCCGTGGAATTTCAGGATCCGGATTTTCTCGATCAACTCCTCCCGGTCCCCGACCACCATCCCCCCCTCGGTGGTGGTGATGTTCTTGATCGGGTGGAAGCTGAAGGCAGCGACGCCCGAGCTTCCGATGATCTTTCCGCGGTAGCGGGTGCCCAGCGCGTGGGCGGCGTCCTCGATCAGGAAAACGCCTCGCCGCTCGGCCAGGGCCCGGAAGCCGTCGAGGTCGCAGGGGGCCCCGGCGTAGTGGACCGGGATTATGGCCTTGGTCTTTTCCGTGATCAGGGGCTCGACCAGCTCCGGGGTGGTCATCAGGGTCCCGCGCTCCACCTCGGCAAAGACCGGCTTGGCCCCGAGCAAGGTGATCAGGTTCACGGTCGAGACCCAGGTCAGGGAGGGGGTGATGACCTCGTCGCCTTTCCCGATCCCCAGCGCCAAGAGGAGCAAATGCATCCCGGCCGTGGCCGAGGCCAGGGAGCAGGCGTGCCGGGCGCCTAGATAGTCGCGGAAAGCCTCCTCGAAGCGGGCGGTCTTGGGGCCGGTGGTGATCCAGCCGGATTTCAGGGACTCCACTACCCCGGCGATGTCCTCGTCACTGATGGAGGGCTGGGAAAAGGGCAGGAATTCGGCGCGGCGAAAGCTCACTGGTTTCCTCCTCTCGGTTTTGTTTCCGGATTGTCCGCCCCGGCGGGGGCGCAGTCGAGCAAATAAAGGGTCCGGCGGGTCCCCAGCTTACCGGTCGCGAGCACCCGGTTCGGGTCCAGCTCCACCCCTTGAGGGGGGAAGGGCTTGGTTTTGCTCATCGCCACCAGGTAGCGGCAGCGGGGGTCTCCGCCGGCGAGGGCCTTTTTCAGGACCGCCGGCCTCTCCTGCGCGCTCGAGCCGTCGTGCAGGTCCAAAAGGCTCAAGCCCCCGTAGAAGCCCAGCAGCCCCCGGCTGGTCTCGTCCAGGTCCCAGGCGCAAGCGGCTGCTCCCGGGGGCAGGGCGGAGAGGATGATTTTCACCCCCGGCTCGTAGTTCTTGGCCGCGTCCACCTGGGGCACGATGGCCTGGGCCGCCCCCAGGTAGAAAAGCGCGACCACGGCCGCCATCCGGGGCAGGGAGCGCAGGCTGTTCTCGAGCAGGAGCCAGAACGACCCGACCGCAGCCGCCAGGGCCCAGGGCTGGATCCGGAGACCCCAGCTCAGTCCGCTCCCGTCCCAGTCGGCCCGCAGGAACCCGGCCGCGAGCAGGACTACTGCCAGCCCCCAGCCCAGGCCCAGAAACCAGCCCCGGACCCAGCGCGGCTGCCGGAAGGGGAAAGCCCCGACCAGGATGGCGAAGGCCGGGAGCAGGGGGTAGAGGTAGATGTCACGCTTGGTCCCGGAAACCGAGAGCAAAAGCACCCCGCCCACGGCCCAGGCCAGGGCCACCAGCAGGAGCCGGCCGCGGGGGCCGCCGAGCGGCTCCTGACGCCATCTGCGTCCGGAGAGGATCCCGATCAGGGCCGGGGTCCAGGGCAGGAGCATCAGGGGCACGACCAGGAGGTAGTAAAAGGGCCCGCGCAGGTGCCCCAGCTCCGGGGTCCGGCCCAGGAAACGCCCGACCTGGTTGTCCCAGAACCATTCCCGCCAGGATTCCGGGGGGGCGTTGAGCTTGAAGGGGACTACCCAGGCCAGGACGACCGCGGCGGCCAGGGCGAACCCGGCCAGGTGCAGGAGCTTGCTCTCGAGGATGTTTTTCCGGTAGAGGATCGCCAGGACCGCCGCGGGGGGCGCGATCAGGGCCGGGCCGATCAGCCCCTTGGCCAGGAAACTCAAGCCCGCGGCGGCAAAGGCCGCCAGGATCAGCCCGGGCCGGTTCGCCTCCTCCCCCCAGGCCGCCAGGAGCACCGCAGCGGTCACCGTGAGCATGAGCAGCGGGTCGGTGACGATCCAGTGCCCGGCCTGGAAAAAGAAAACCGTGGTGAGCAGGACCGCCGCCGCGGCCGCCCCCGGCCCCGGGCCCAGGAAACGCCGGGCCGCGCCCCAGGCGAGCAGCGCGGTCAGCAAGGCGCACAGGGCCGAGACCGCCCGGATCGCCCCCACCTCCCCGAGCCATGGGCCCAGGGTCTTCAGGGACGCGGCCGCCGCCCAGTAGAAGAGGGGGGGCTTTTCCACGAAAGGCTTTCCGGCCAGGATCGGGTAAAGCAAGCTCGCCCCCGGGCGGGAGAAGCCGGCCACCAGCTCGGCTTCCCGGGGTTCGTCCGGGGTCCAGAGCCCGTGGTCGGCTACCCCCGCCAGCACGGTGGCCCGGGCCAGGAGCATC
>CAZIEA010000116.1:0-8026 GCA_964538495.1 uncultured bacterium
CTCCTAAGCAGTAGGTCGTGCGTTCGAATCGCGCCGGGGGCATCCGCCGGCGCGGGCTTTCAGCCCGCCGAACCGGGAGAGGGCGGCGCTTTTCCCCCGTTCGGACGGGCAGCCCGGAACCGAATCAGGGCAAATCCGCAAGCCAGCAAGCCGAGGCCGGAAAGCAGGAAACTCATCCGGACCCCCGGGGAGAAATAGCTAAGCTCGAGTTCCTGCTCCCGGGGACTTCCCGGAACGGGAACGGCCAGAAAAGGGCCGTTGGCCTTCAGGACCGGGAGGGAGCGCCCCGCCAGCCGGGCCCGCAGGAGGTTGGTGTAAACCCGGTTGACCACCAGGTAGCCGGGCGCGGAGGTGAAAAACTTCACCTTCAGCAGGTTGGGATCTTCCCCGCTCACGAGTTCGGCCCGGGCGAGGGAAGCGTCCCCGGCGGAAATATCCCCCTTCCCCTTTTCCAGGATAACGAGTTCTCCCTGTAAAACTCTGGGATCTTCGACCACGGCCTCCTTCCAGGCCTCGGTCTCCTCCCGCATCGAAATCGCGAGAGCCTGACGGGCGATAAAGGCCGGCGGCAGGGCGGGGATTTCCCAGATGTCCACTTCCCCGGAGTAGACTTTTTCCATCGGGGTTTCCCCTGAATACCCAATCCGATCGAGGAAACGCGCCGGGGAAAGCACGTAACGGGCGGAGGCAAGTCGGAAAAACGGCAGGGCTTCCCGCCAGGCTAGGCGTTGCTCATCGGCAGAACTCCGGTAAGGGTTCCCTTTTTTCGGATCAATCTGGTTGTCGCCGGTGTACCAGAGCGAGAAACTGCCGTCCGGGGGCACGACCGCGAGAACTCTTTCCAGGAAAAACTGCCAATCGGCGGTGTTCAGGGAGACGCAGCCGCGCAAGTCGGCCAAGCCATGGGCGGAGGCGAAATTAGGACTCAAGACCCGGCCAATCCCGGTTAGGGGAAAATCCCGCCTTTGCCGGAGAAATTCCATAAACGGCAACGGCTTCTCGGGAGCAAGGCGGCGGGGGAGATAATTGGGGGAGTATTTCTCGACCAGCAGAATCCCGGCGGAGGCCACGATCAAAGCCAGAACAGGTATAAGCAGTTTCCTCCGGCAGCAAAAGGAACCCCATACATCGCCTGCCGCCACCGTTACTGCCGCCCCCAGAAAGGGAACGGCGGAAAGCAGCAGAAACAGTCCGAAGTGGTTCTGGGGAATGTAACCCGCCAGTTCCGCCCAGACCGGGATGAGAAACAACCAGCCACCGACCTCCCTTCCCCGCGGCCGGCGCCGGCACAGCCAAGAGAAAAAACCCAGGGTAAAGACCGACAATCCCAGTTGCGGGAGGACAGCCGCGTTCCGCTCCGGGGAGAAAGGAAATTGCGCCTTCAAGATCAGGAAGGTCATCCAGCCCAGGAGGGCCAGGGAAGACAGGGGCAGAAGCAGACGCCGGCGGGCGGGGGGGAAAAACACCAGAAAAAACAGCGCCAAAAGGAACAAACCGGGAAAGACAAGAAAATCCCCCCCCGGCTTGACGACCCAACCCGCAGCCAGGGCCGCCGGAATCGCCAGGGCGGCAAGAACGACCCCCGCGAGGGAGCGGGGGTAAGCAGCCATGAAGAAGAGGCCCCAAAGGGCCAGCAGCAGCAAGGGAGCGCCCAGGAGGTAAACCGCAAGGGGCTCGGGCCCCGAAAACAGGTAGTGCCTGGTGGGAGAAGAGACCAGGACAATGAAGACCGCGGCGGAGAGGATCCCGATCATCCCCTCCTGTTCCCGGAGCAGGCCTTCCCGGAAGCCCCGGAAAAACCTCTCCACGGCAAGCCGCCGGCAACGGGGAATGATTCCCCAGCCCAGACCCAGAGCTCCGGCCAAAAATAGGAAAAACAGCCCGCTGTTAAGAACATAACCCCGCAAGTCGGCCGCCGCCCAAGCCGCCGCCCCCCGGAGCCGGCAGAGCGCGGCCAAGGCGAGAAACCCGACCAGAAGCGGGGCGGCGACGGACAGGGGCCGGTGGAAAAGAACGTTTTTCAGCCCGGTCGGGGTCTCGGGCGGCGAACCGGTTTCCCGCTCGGGCGCAGGCACCAGGAGACGGTCCAGGCCCAGGGCGGCTAGGACCGCCAGGGAAAAACTCCAGGTCGGCGAAGCCCAACGCGGGCTCCAGGTCTGGTCGAAAAGCGGCAGGAGACCCAGCAGTTGCGCCGGGCTCCAGCCCAGGTTCTTGGCCAGGAGAAAGAGAAAGTAAAGACCGAAGACCAAAGCTTCCCGGCGGCGGGTGAGGTTCCGCGCCGAGGCCGCCGCCAGCAGCAAGAGGCCGAACCCGAAGTAGCCGCCTACCCAGTCCCAGGTCAGGTTGATGGTCCGGTAGGCCCAGGGCTCCGGAGTCTGGGCAACCCGGGGGAGGAAAGAAAAAATGAAGTCCTTGACCAGGACGGGTGATTGCAGTCCCAAGTTTCCTCCCGGGGGATGGAAAGTCCAGGCCTCCCGGTGAAACTCCAGAAACAGGTAAATCTGGGGCGCGGCGATCAGGGCGCTCCCGGCAATCGCCAGCAGGCTCAGTCCCAAAGAACCCTTCCGCCGGCCGGAGGCCATCCCCGCCAGCCGGGAGAGTCCGTAGGCCAGGGCCAGGAGCAGGACATAGATCTGGATTTCGGGCTGGCCGGCGGTGTGAACGGCAGCCAGGGCCAGGGCGAGCCAGGCTGCCCGATGGATTCCGGGGCGGTCGAAGAAAGCCCGGACCGCCCAGAGCAGCAGCGGCAGCGTCATGGCGACGTTGGCGACCTCCTCGTGGTTGGAGTAGATAACCATGATCCCGCCCAGACCGTACCCGACCGCTCCCAGCCAGGCGGAAGCGCTTTCCCGGCAAAGGGGGCGGAGAAAAAGCCAGGTGAAGAATCCGGCCAGGACCAGGCGCAGGAGAAGGAAGAAATCGTAGCCGCCGGGCAGAAAAAGGTTCTCGACCATCTGGTAGGGGGAAAGGACCCGGTGGCAATATTGCCCGACCAAGGGGACGCCCAGGCCCTGGTGGGGCAGGACCAGGGGGATATGACCCGCCTTCAGGGACTTGCCGACAAAGAGGTTGACCGGCCATTCCAGGTAGGCCGGGTTGGCCAGGTCCACCGGCCAGCCCCGATATTCTCTCCTGGCACCCCGGATGTCCGCATAGCCGGTCGCGTTTTTGATCTCGTCGTCAATAAACGGCGACTGCAACTGATCCGGGGATTGCTGCGGAATCATCAAGACCGGATTAAGAGTACTGCCGAAAAAAACGATGTTGCCGTAGGCCAAAACCACAAAAAAGCCTATCGCCAGGAAGGGGGCGACAATCAGCAAAACCTTCCCGGCTCTCATCGGTCAATTTCCGCCGGCCGCGACGGAAGCTTGGGCGACTTTTTCCACGATCCGAAGATAGTCTGACGCCAGAATGTCCCGGTCGTGGTGGCGGGCGACATAGTCGCGGCCGGCGCGGCCAAAACCGGCCGCCTTCTCGGGATGGTCGGCCAGGTAAATTAAAGCCCGGACCAGTTCGGAGGGATTCTCCGGTTTGATGCAGAGGCCGGCCCCGGCCCGCCGGACCAGTTCGGCGGCATGGCCTTCCACCCCCATGATTACCGGCTTGGCCATGGCCGCCGCCTCGAAAAACTTCGAGGGCAGGACCGTCTTGAAAAGCTCGCTCTTCTTGAGGTGAACCAGACAGGAATCCGACCCGGCCAGGATAACCGGGATATCTTCCTTCGGCCGGCGCCCCGTAAAGACCACGTTACCTAATTTTTCCCGGCGGCAAAGCTCTTCCAAATCCCGGCGGATCGCGCCATCCCCGACCAGGAGGAAAACGATGTCCTCCCTCCCCATCTCCGCCAGCAACCGGGCCGTCCGGGGCGTCACTTCCAGACCCGAGCAGAGTCCCAGGGTGCCCACGTAGGAGCAGACATGCTTCCCTTCCAGGTTGAACTCGCGCCGGAAACCGACTTCGGGGGGACGGGGGGAGAAAAACTCGATGTCGGCGCCGTTGGGAACAACAACGATTTTCCCCGGCGGGACTCCCCGCCGGATCAGATTGTCCCGGTAACCGTCGCCCACGGCCACGATGCAATCCGCCCCGGCGTACATCCGCCGGGCCAGAAAATAAAGCAATCTGAGAATCCTCCGATTGCTCATGGCCCCGCTGGCAACGATGGATTCCGGCCAGAGATCGCGGATCTCCAGCAGGAAGGGGACCCTTCTGATCTGGGCGAAAATCAGGCCGGCCCAGCCGCAAAAAAACTGGGGAGAGGTGGCAATCACCAGCGCGGGTTTTTCCCGAAAAAGGTTGAGAGCGACGGCCGAAACCATATAGGAAATGAAATTGAGGATGCGTTTGGCCGTTCCCTTGTTGGGGGCCAGGTAAGTCCAGACCCGAACCACCTCGATCCCGTCCATTTCCTCCCGGGAGCACAGCCGGTTGCGGAAACCCGGGTAAACCACCCCGTCCGGGACATTGGGGGCGCAGGTAACCACGGTCACCCGGTGGCCGGCCCGGACCCAGCGGCGGCAGTTTTCCCAGGTCCGGGAGGCGGGCGCGTTTCCCTCGGGAGGGAAGTAGTGAGAGAAAAAAAGTATGTTCATGGGGCGCCTTTCATTCCAGCTCGGCGATCCGAAACCCGGTTTTTATCTTATCCCCAAACCAGGAAAAAACCAGCGCCGTGTTGTCGAGCCGGAGGCCGAACTCCGGAGAATAATACGAGCTTTCCAGGGCCAATTCTCCCGGCCCCCAGAAAGCGATCTCGAAACGGCCGCCGGGGCGGCTCGCCACGATCCGCAACCCCTCCCGGCGCTCGATCCGGCAAGCCGGGTGCAGGTGGATCCGGGAGACCGCCCGCACCGGGCGGGCGCTCTCGATCCGGTCTTCCACTTCCAGCACCCCGGGAGGCGACCAGAGAAAACGGCGATGATGGATAGGAGCCCCGGGCAGGAGGCGATAGCCGTCGTGCCACCCCCAAAGGGAGAAACTCCCGGAAGAAATCTCCCGGCCCACATCCCGGGGGCGGCCGCGGCGGCCGACCCGGAAGGCGCCCCAGAATTCGCACTGGTCCCGTCCCTCGATCTCCACGGTGTTGTGGGCCCGGGTCGAGCGGGCATAATCCCGCATCGGCCCCGGCTCGTACTTAAACACCCCGGCGTCCACCACCACCCGTTGAGAGCACAGGGAAAGTTCGAAGGAAAAAATATCCCCGTGCCCGTGGCCGGGGATGTAATCGGGCCCGATCGGCCCGGCGTCGCAGATCAGGCAGGCTTTCCCGTCCCGGAAACCGAAATAGCCGGCATCCGGAAGCTCCCAGCCCCCGGCCGGGGCCGAACCGGGGAGCCGCAAAGCCGGGATCCGCCCGGCGGCCTCCCGGAGCCAGGCCGGGGACGGGTAAATCCCCAGGGCGCTGTCGTTGAACAAAGCAATCCCCCCATCCGGGTGGCTGACCTTGTCCAGGGCCGAAAGCATTCTCTCCAATGCGGCCGCGGCCGGCCACGCGACTTCCGGAAGCGCGGTATGCGCCAGCAGGATCATAAGATAAGTCGCGCGCTGGTGATACATGGGAGAAAGCTCGAAGTGCAGGCCGTCGGGCAAAATCTGCTCCGGAATTTCCCGGCGCAGGATTCCCCGCCCCCGGCGATACCAAGTCTCCGCCGCCTCTCCCCGGAAACAGCTTCCGCACAGGACCAGGGCGCAGGCGTTTTCCATGTAATGGTTCCCGAGCAGCCGGGTTTCCAGGCGGCTTTCAAGCCATTGCGCCTGGAGGAAAACACTTTCCCACAGTTTTTTCCCGAAGACGGCGTCCGCGATGGTTTCCCGTAAAAATTTTCCGTAAAAAACCGCCATCCAGTTGATCAGGCGGACCGAGACCGGATAGGGTTCCCAGCCCACCCCGGAGCCGGAAGGCAGGCAACGTTCGATCCAATCCAGGACCACAGCCCGGGCAGCGGAAAAATCCAGGGCATGCAACCACTGAAAATAGTGCAGATTGTAGAGCCAGAGCCGCTCCGGCCCCTCCTGTCCCCAGCAAGGGAACCAGCCGATATTCCGGCTCCGGTTGAGAAAGCTGAACTCGCCCCGCAAGAGAGCCGCCGGGTCCGGGAATGAGGGAGGGAAAGGAAGGCAGGCCCTCGGCCAGGACAGGCCGGGACGGAGGCCAGGAAATTCGGGGGCGGCGGACATTTTCCGCGGGCGCGGCAGAATCCCGAGGCCGTAATGCCGGGCCTGGCCGATCATCTGCCGGAAACGGAGGTAGCGGATCGTGGATAGCAGGCGTCGAACTTTCACGGAAGCCCCGCTCCTCCACGGGGCGGATAAACCCCGCTGCTTACTCGAGTTGGAGCGTCCGGCCTTCCCGGGCGGAGATTACCGCCGCGAAGCTGGCCCGGGTGGCGTTAACCAGCTCGGAAAACGGGATAAGCGGCGCCCCGCCCGAGGCGACCCGGTCGACAAAGGCGGCGATCTCGGCCCGGTGGCCCTTGTCCTGTTTCCGGGTCTTGAAGGTTCGGAAACCCTTGAAGCCGTAGCCTCGGGTCGTCCGGAAGTTTTCCAGCTTCAGCACCCGGCCGTCGGAAAAAACCTCCAGCATCTCCTTAGGGTAGCTTTTCGGGCCGTTGGCGAAATAGTTGATCGTCCCGACCGAGCCGTCTTCGAACCCGAGAATAATCGAGGTCTTGTCATCCCGGACCGCGGGGCCTTCCCCAACCCGGAGGGCGGCTACCGTCCGCACCGGGTTCCCGACCAGAAAGGCAAGCAGGTCGATGAAATGGCAACCCTCGCCAATGATCCGTCCCCCTCCTCTTTCCGGGTCCTGGGTCCAGTGTTCGGGGGGAATTTCCCCGGCGTTGACGGTCATATTCAGGCAGAGGGGGCCGGAGCGGCCCCGGAGCAGCTCCTTGATCCTAGCCGTGTGGGGGCTGAAGCGGCGATTGAACCCCACCAGCAACAGCGGGCAACCACGACCGGGAGCAGTCTCGATAGAGCCCCTGGCGGCGATGATTTCCTTTAATCCCTCCTCGTTCAGGGCCAGAGGCTTCTCCACGAAAACGTGTTTCCCGGCGGAAAGCGCCTCGCGGACCAGCCGCGCGTGCAGATGGTGCCCGACGGCGATGAAGACCGCGTTAACCTCCGGATCTTCCAGAACCGTCCGGTAGTCGGTGACCGCCCGCTCGGCGCCCTGTTTCCGGGCCGCCTCCCGGGCAACCACGGGGTTGAGATCCGCGACATAGGCCAGACGGGCCGGAGTCTTTTTCAACTCCGGCAACAGCACCGCCCGGGCGAAATTCCCCGCCCCGATCACCCCGACCACCGCCCCCCCGGAGGCGCGGCGTCCGATC
Source organism: uncultured bacterium (assembly GCA_964538495.1). Lineage (GTDB taxonomy): Bacteria > Auribacterota > Erginobacteria > Erginobacterales > DAOSXE01 > CAZIEA01. The sequence goes on from CAZIEA010000116.1 coordinate 7,332, forward strand.
CGGGATCGGAGGATACCGGAAAATAACCCCGCGAACGGCGGGATCGGCCTTGATCTTCCCGTAAGCCGCGGGCGCCGCGGAAATGTCGAAGCGGTCGGTGATCAGATCGGCAACCCGCAGCCGCTTTTCGGCCAGCGCCGCCAGAACCGCCTCGAAGTTCCTCCGCTGGGTCCAGCGCACGAAACCGTAGGGGTAATCCTGCCCGGCCTGTTCGTAGTTCTGGTCGTAGCGGCCCGGGCCGTAGGAACAGGAAACCTGGAAAGTAAGCTCTTTTTCGTAAAAATCCTCCCGGCGAAGGTTGAGCCCCACCACCCCCACCAGCACGATCCGGCCCCTCTTCCGGCAGGCCCGGGCCGCCTGGCGCACGATCTCGTCACCGGAGGCCGCGGCCGCGATCAGGACCCCGTCCACGCCCTTGCCCCCGGTGTGCTCCAGGGCGGCAGCCACCGGGTCGGCGCCAGCGGAGAGATCGACCGGGCGGGCTCCGAAACCCGCGGCCAACTTCAGCCGCCCTGGGTTCAAGTCCACCGCCAGCACCTCGCAGCCGCTGGAACGCAAAATCTGGACGGAGATCAGGCCCAGCAGACCCATCCCGAAGACCACGAAGGTCTCCCCCCATTCCGGGCGGGCCAGGCGCAAGCCCTGGAGGGCTATGCTCCCCTGGACCGTGAACGCCGCCTCTTCGGGGGAGACCC
>CAZIEA010000117.1:0-3531 GCA_964538495.1 uncultured bacterium
AGGAGTGGCGGAGAAGTAATCAGAGAAATCAGAGTTAATCAGGTGCAAAAGTTCGCGAATCCTGAATCCTGACTCCTGTTTCCTGTATCCTGGTTTTTTTACGGATCACGGATTACGGATTACTTTTAGTTTAAAATAGTTCACTATGCTTGCCGTTGACATAAAAAATATCTCCAAGACCTACCACGCCGGGTCCACCGGGGTGCCGGCCCTACAGGAAGTCTCCCTCCGGGTCCAAACCGGGGAGTTCGTAGCCATTATGGGCCCCTCCGGCTCGGGCAAGTCCACCCTCCTGCACGTCCTGGGCCTGCTCGATCTCCCCGACTCCGGGGAGTACCTCCTGGACGGGGAGCCCACCACGGGCAAAACCGACGAGGACCTGGCCCGACTGCGCAACCACAAGCTCGGCTTCGTCTTCCAGCAATTTCATCTCCTCCCCCAGCTCACGGCCCTGCAGAACGCGGAGCTTCCGCTGGTTTACGGGGGCAAGAGCCATGAACGCGCCGCCGCCCGGGAGCGAATCGCCCAGGTGGGCCTCTCCGAGCGGGAGCATCATCGCCCCAACCAGCTTTCCGGGGGAGAGCAGCAGCGGGTGGCCATCGCCCGAGCCCTGGTCAACGATCCCGCCATCATCCTGGCCGACGAGCCCACCGGGAACCTGGATTCCCGCAGCGAACAGGAGATCATCTCCATCCTTCAGGGGCTCAACCGGGCCGGGAAAACCGTGATCATGGTCACCCACGAGCCCGAGATCGGCCGGAAAGCCGGGCGGATCATCTCGATGCGCGACGGCCGGATCGTCTCCGACCAGTCCACCGGGGAAGCGGCTCCGGTTCCCGGGGAGACCCCAAGTCCGGAGGCGGCCGCGGCCGCCGCCCGACGCGGGATTTTCTTCGGGGACCATTTCCGCCAAAGCCTGCGGGCCATCTTCTCCCACAAGATGCGCGCCATTCTCTCCATGACCGGGATCCTGATCGGGGTGGCGGCGGTAATCGCCATGCTCGCCCTCGGCCAGGGGGCCACCGACTCCATCCAGGAGCGCCTGGCCTCGCTCGGCTCCAATCTCCTGAGCATCCGCCAGGCCCCCCGCACCCAGTCGGGCGTCCGGCTCGAGTCCGGCTCCGTCAGCCGGCTCACCCCCCGCGACGCCGAGGAGATCGAAAAACTCGAGGAAATCCGCCGGGTCTCCCCCCGGGTCTCGGGCCGGGGCACGGCGGTTTACGGGAACCACAACTGGAGCACCTCCATCGAGGGCCAGGGGGTGCACTACGCTCAGATGCGCGCCTCCGTCCCCACCGTCGGACGGTTCTTCATCGAGGAGGAAGTCGCCCGCCGCGCCAAGGTGGCCGTACTCGGGCAGACCGTGGCCCGGGAACTCTTCGGGGAAGAAAATCCGGTGGGGAAACTGATCCGGCTCAACCGGGTCGCCTTCCAGGTGATCGGGGTCCTGCCCGAGAAAGGCGGCACCTCCTGGCGGGACCAGGACGACATCGTCATCGTCCCGGTTTCCACCGCGATGTTCCGGCTCATGGGCAAGGACTACCTCGACTCGATGGACGTCGAAGTCCGTTCCGCCGATGAAATGGAGACGGCCCAGGACAGGATCGACGAGCTCCTGCGCCGGCTCCACCGGGTCCGGGACTCGGTGGAGACCGCCTTCGACATCCGCAACATGGCCGAGATCCAGGAAACCATCGAGTCCACCACCCGGACGATGACGATGCTGTTGGGCTCGATCGCCGCCATTTCCCTGCTGGTGGGGGGAATCGGGATCATGAACATCATGCTGGTGAGCGTGACCGAGCGCACCCGGGAAATCGGACTGCGCAAGGCCCTGGGGGCGAGAAAGTTCGACATCATGACCCAGTTCCTGATCGAGGCGGTCCTGATGACCATCACCGGGGGGATCATCGGGATCGTTCTGGGGGTGGGGATCTCCTACGGGCTGGCCTCGGCCGCGGGGTGGTCCACCCGGGTCACCCCTTCCTCGGTGGTCCTGGCCACCGGCTTTTCCGCCGCCGTCGGCCTCATCTTCGGGCTCTGGCCCGCCCGCCAGGCCTCCCGCCTCAACCCGATCGACGCCCTCCGCTACGAGTGACCGGGGGGCCTGTAGCCCGTAATCAGTAATCAGTGATCCGTAATCCGTCGCCTGGGGCAGTCGTAGCGCTTTTGCTTCAGCCCTGCTCCCGGGGTCATTGCGAGCCCCGCAGGGGCGAAGCAATCTCCCCACGCCTTCAGCCTGTTTTTCTCACCATGAAGACCATGAAGAAAAAATCGGTTCTTGGCGACTTTGCGTCTTGGCGCCTCTGCGTGAGAAAAGCGGGTTTTCTACATGTCTACATGTGAATGCGGCAGTAGTTCCTTCAGTCTTCAGCCTGTTTTTCTCACCATGAAGACCATGAAGGACATGAAGAAAAAATCTGTGAAAATCTGTGAAATCTGTGGAAAAGAAATAATCTGCGTAATCTGCGGAATCTTAGTTCCGATTGGCGGAAATTCGCGAGATTCGCGGTTTCATTTCAGTTTTGGGGCGGGGGTTCGCGGGGGAACCGGGACGGGCGCCGAGAAGGAGAGCAGCTCGAACTCCATCGTATCGTAGCCCAGCAGCCAGACCAGGAAACCCGTCAGGCCCCCGGCCTCGATCTCGACCTTGATCCGGACCGGCCCCACCCCCCGGGCCAGCCATTGGACGGAGGTGCTCTCGGTCCCGTCGCTGGAAACGGTGGTGATCACGGTTTTCAGGCAGTCGAAGCTTCCGGCCGGGACTGTTATCGTCTCCCTCCCCTCGTTTATCCCGGTGATCCGGCTGCTGATGACCGTATCCCCGTCCACCGTCTCCTTGCCTTCCCACTCCCAGCGCTTCCCCGCCTCGGCCGGCAGCGGAAAGCGCAGCAGCGGCGGATCGTAGACCCGGGTGGTCTCCACGAAGTAGATCTGGCTCCGCCCCCGCAGCAGCATCACCCCCCCAGGGCCGGGGGCCAGGACCTGCTCCAGGGTGATCCGGGGGGCTTCGGACTTGAGCAGGAACCCGTCCTCCACCCGGCTCGCCGTGGTCGTCACCTCTCCCAGGTTGGAAGCGTATTTCCAGACCATCCCCTCCAGGAGCGGGAAATCCTCCCCCGCCGGGGCGGGCGCGGGCGACTCGGCCGCGGCGGACCCAAAAACTGCTGCCCCCAGAAACACGGCCGAACAGATAGCGCTTTGGAGGGCGTTTTTCACGCTTCGATAATACTAAAAACGGGAAAGACATATTAGTAACATTTCCCGGGCCGGCTGGACACGGGAGCGGGGCGCTGGTAGGATTCGTCCCGCTCCGGACGCTTCCGGGCAAAGGAGACAAGATGCGCGTGCAGATCGGGATTATATCGGCCGCCCTGGCCCTTCTCGCCCCGGCGGGGGCCGCCGCGGCCGAAAGCCCGGCCCCCTTGCAGGAAGTCAAGGCCGGCTTCATCTACATCTCCCCGGTCGGGGACGGGGGCTGGACCTACGCCCACGACCGGGGGCGGCGGGAGATGGCCGAACTCCCCTTCG
>CAZIEA010000117.1:3636-8023 GCA_964538495.1 uncultured bacterium
GCCGCCGACACCGTCGAGAGCGTACCCGAGAGCGGCGAGGCCAAGCGCCCGATGGTGAAGTTCGCCGCCAAGGGCTACAACCTGATCTTCACCACCAGCTACGGCTACATGGACCCCACCCTGCAGGTGGCCGCGCAGTTCCCCGAGACCGTCTTCATGCACTGCTCCGGCGCCAAGACCGCCGCCAACGTCGGCACCTACTTCGGGCGGATGTACCAGGCCCGCTACCTGAGCGGGCTCGTGGCCGGAAAGATGACCAAGTCCGCCAAAATCGGCTACGTCGCCGCCCACCCCATCCCCGAAGTCATCCGCGGGATCAACGCCTTCACCCTGGGGGTGCGGTCGGTCAATCCCGAAGCCTCGGTCCGGGTAGTCTGGACCTACACCTGGTTCGACCCGGCTAAGGAGAAGCAGGCCGCCGAGAGCCTGATCGGGGTCGGCTGCGACGTCATCGCCCAGCACCAGGACACCCCCGGACCCCAGCAGGCGGCCGAGGAGGCCGGGGTCTACGGCATCGGCTACAACAGCGACATGGCCTCCTTTGCCCCCAAGGCGGTCCTGACCTCGGCGGTCTGGAACTGGGGGGTGGTTTACCGGGCGGTGGCCGAGCAGGTGGCCGCGGGAACCTGGAGCAACCAGCCGATCTTCTGGGGGCTGGAAACGGGCCTGGTCGGGCTCGCCCCCTTCGGGCCCATGGTTCCCGCCGAAGTCCGCCAAGCGGTGGAAAAGGCCCGGGACCTGATTGCCGCGGGCAAGCTCAAGGTCTTCGCCGGGCCGGTCCGGGACCAGGAGGGCAAAACGGTGATCCCGGAAGGCTCGGTCCCGGGCGACGCCGATCTCTTCTCGATGAACTACTTCGTCGAGGGCGTCGAGGGCCGCATCCCCAAATGAGCGCGCGCCACCTCCTTACCACAGAGAGCACAGAGGGGAATCAGAGGTCACAGAGAATTATTTTTCTCACCGATTCGCGCCTGAACCCTGAACCCTGATTCCTTCTACATGCCCTACATGTCTACATGTGAATGCGGCGGCAGTTCCTTCAGCCTGAAATTCAATCCGTGAAATCCGTGGACAGATCAGTTCTTGGCGTCTTTGCGTCTTTGCGTGAGAAAGGCGGGTTTTCTACATGCCCTACATGTCTACATGTGAATGCGGCGGCAGTTCCTTCAGCCTGAAATTCAATCCGTGAAATCCGTGGCCTGCTCTCAGACGCCCGAACCGGTAGTGCGGATGCGCGGGATCGTCAAGCGCTTCCCCGGGATTGTCGCCAACGCCGGGGTCGACTTCGACCTCGAAGCGGGCGAGGTCCACACCCTGCTGGGAGAGAACGGGGCCGGAAAATCCACCCTGATGCAGATCCTCTCCGGGCTCTACCGGCCCGACGCGGGCGAAATTTTCATCCGCGGGCGCCAGGCGCGGTTCCGGAGCCCCCGCGACGCCATCGCCGCCGGGGTGGGCATGATCTACCAGCACTTCATGCTGGTGGAAAAGCACACCGTGACCGAGAACGTCATCCTCGGCCTGCGCCGTTTCGGTGAAATCCTCGACTACCGCCGGGCCCGGGGCGAGATCGAGCGAATCTCCGGGGAATACGGGATGCCGGTGGACCCGGAAGCCGCCGTCTGGCAACTCTCGGTCGGGCAGCAGCAGCGGGTCGAGATCCTGAAAATGCTCCTGCGCGGGGCCGAAATCCTGATCCTGGACGAGCCTACCGCCGTCCTCACTCCGGCCGAGGCCGCCGATCTCTTCCGGACCGTGCGCGCCCTCAAGGCCCAGGGCAAGACCGTGGTCTTCATCTCCCACAAGCTTGACGAGGTAATGGAAATCTCCGACCGGATCACCGTCCTGCGCCGGGGGAAAAATGTCGCCGTCCTGGACCGGGATGAGACCGGCGAGCGAGAACTCGCCCGGCTGATGGTGGGGCGGGAAGTCTGCCTCGAGATTGCCTGCGCGCGGGCGCCGGGGCAGGAGACGGCGCTGGAAGTGTCGGATCTCCGGGCCCGGGATGATCGCTTCCTCCCCGCCCTACGGGGGATCGGCTTCCGGGTCCGGCGCGGGGAGATCCTGGGCCTGGCCGGGGTCTCCGGCAACGGGCAAAAGGAACTGGAGGAAATCCTCTGCGGGACCCGGCGCGCCGAGAAGGGGCGTGTGATCCTCCTCGGGGAAGAGGTGACCAACCTCCCGCCCCGGGAAATTATCGCCCGCGGCTTGGCCTGCATCCCCGCCGACCGACTGGGCACGGGCGCCGCAGGCGGCCTCGACTACGCCAGCAACATCGTCTTGAAAGACTATCGGAATCCCCCGTTCACCCGGGGGTTTTTCCTCGACCGGGCGCAAGTCCGCGCGCGGGCGGAGAGTTTGCAAAAGGAGTTCGACATCCGGATTCCCAGCCCCGCGGCCCCGGCCGCCTCCCTCTCCGGCGGGAACCTCCAGAAGGTCATCCTGGCCCGCGAACTCAGTTCCCACCCGAAATTCCTGCTCGCGGTTCACCCCACCCGGGGGCTCGATATCGGGGCCTGCGAATTCACCCGGAAAACCTTAGAAAGGATCAAGTGCGCCGGAACCGGGATCCTGCTTATTTCCGAAGATCTCCAGGAACTGCTCTGCCTCTGCGACCGGATCGCGGTCATTTTCCAGGGCCGCCTGACCGGGATCCTGGATTCGGGAAGCGCCACCAGGGAAAAACTGGGATTGTTGATGACCGGGCAGGAACTCACGGAAGGCGAGGCGGCTTCATGAGCCTGATCTCCCTGGAAAAACGCCTCTCGACGGGTCGCGGTCTGCGGGTCTGGGTGACCCTGGGAAGCGTCCTGCTGGCCCTTTTTCTCTCCGGCCTTCTGATCAGGTTCGCGGTGGGGATCAGCCCCCTCCGGGCTTACTCGGCCCTTTTCCGGGAGGCGTTCGGGACTTCTTACGGCCTCTCCGAGGTCGTGGTCCTCTCCGGCCCGCTCATCCTCTGCTCCCTGGCGGTCGCCTTGAGCCTGAAGATGAAACTCTGGAACATCGGGGCCGAGGGCCAGTACATCGTCGGAGGGCTGGCGGCGGGCCTGATCGCGCTCCGGTTCCCCGGCCTGCCCGGGGGCCTGCTCCTGCCCCTGATGGGGGCGGGCGCCTTCCTGGCCGGGGCCGCCTGGGGGGGCTTGGCCGGAGCGCTCCGGGCCCGTCTCGGGGTCAACGAAATCATCACCACCCTGATGCTGAACTGGATCGCCGGGCTCCTGGCCGGGTATTTCGTCTACGGTCCCCTGCGGGGACCGGACGGGTTCCCCTTCAGCCCGGAATTCGGTCCCGGGGGGCGGCTGCCGCTTTTGGGCTGGAACCAGGTCCACGCCGGGATCTTTATCGCCCTGGTCGCCGCCGCCGTGCTCTATTTTACGCTCAAGAAGACCGTCTGGGGTTTCGAGCTCGGCGTGATCGGGGACAACCCCGCCGCCGCCCGCTACGCCGGGATGAACATCTCCCGCAACATTTTGCTGGTCCTGCTCCTCTCGGGAGGGCTGGCCGGGTTGGGCGGTTTCACGGTCGTCTCCGGGGTGGACCACCGCATCCCCCGGGTGATCGGGATGAATTACGGCTATACCGCCATCGTCATCGCCTGGTTGGCCCGCGGCAACCCCCTGGCCCTGGTCCTGGTGGCGGGTCTGTTCGCGGGTTTTTTCAGCGGGGGCGAATCCATCCAGATCGATCTCAAGGTGCCGCTGGCCGTGGTGCTGATCCTGGAGGGCTCGATCCTCTTCTTCCTCCTGGCCGGAGACCTTCTCATGGAATACCGGCTCCGCTGCAACCTCAAGTCCCGCAGAGAGTCCTCGCCATGAGCAATTTCCTGATCTCCCTGCTCGGCAGCGGGGTGGAACAGGCGGCGCCCCTGTTGCTCGTGACCTTGGGGGAGATCGTCTCCGAGCGCAGCGGGGTCCTCAACCTGGGGCTGGAGGGGATGATGCTCCTGGGCGCCTTCTTCGGCTTTTGGGCCTCCGTCGCCAGCGGCAGCCTGCTCATAGGCTGCCTGGCGGCGGCCGGAGTGGGAATCGCGGCTTCGGCCATTCACGCCCTGCTCTGCGTTCTGTTGCGGGCCAACCAAGTCGTGAGCGGGCTGGCGTTGACGGTTTTCGGGGGCGGGCTGGCCGCCTTTCTCGGGGGCCGCGAGATCACCAACCTGATCATGGAGCCGGCCCGGACCGTCTTCACCGACCTGCCCGTTCCCGTCCTCAGCCGGCTTCCCGTCCTGGGCCCGGTGCTTTTCTCCCGCAGCATCCCGGTTTACCTGGCTCTCCTGGCCCTCCCGGCCGTGGCCTTCGTGCTCAACCGGACCCGGATCGGCCTCAACGTCCGCTCGGTGGGGGAAAACCCGGCCGCGGCCGACGCGCTGGGAATCAATGTCAACCTCACC
>CAZIEA010000118.1:0-741 GCA_964538495.1 uncultured bacterium
GCATCATAGCTGCCCGGGACCGGAACGTCTTCCCCCTGCCCGAAATAAAACCTGCTCCAGCCCCGGATCGCCCAGAGCCCTTGCGCCGGCCGGTAAACCGCCGGGAGAAACCGTCCGGAGCGGCCATAGTCCTCGGGAACCGCCCGATCCCCCTCCCGACCCAAGTAAAACCGGCTCCAGCCGCGGATGTGCCAAAGGCCGTCGACCGGGCGGAAAATCCCGATTTCCGAACTCCCGTCCCCGGAGAAATCCCCCCCTGGCCCGGCGGCGGGCCGACCCAGGCAGCGGCCGCTGTTCTCCGAGGCGACCAAGCCGGAAGAGTCCACCGCCTCGAAGTCCGACCCCCGCAGCCTCTTGAGCTCCCCGAGTTCATCGTTGTCCCAGCGCTCGTCCGGAGAGCCGCTGAGATACCAGGCCGCGCCGTTGTCGGCCAGGAGCATTCCGTACCGCTGCAAGGCCCGCAGAATGACCTGATTGAGAGGGGAAAAGGCGGAAATATCGAAATTAGCCTTGAGCCGGAACCTCTGACCCATGGGGGGATACTGTCTTTCGCTCAAGTCGGAAGCGTAATGGCGCCCGGGCCAGACGTACTCGTCGCGCGTTCGGGGCGCGGTAAAACGCAGGGCATGGCGGATCTCTCCGGAAGCGGCTTCCTCGTAGCGGACCAGGCCCGGAAAGATCGGCAGGCCCGCGGCGTCGGCCGAGGTCCAGCCGGCGGGGCGCAGGGCGTTGGAATTCAAC
>CAZIEA010000118.1:788-2727 GCA_964538495.1 uncultured bacterium
GAAAACCGCGCCGCTGCCGGCATGCCAGGCGTCGCCCTCGCGCCAGGCGTCGTAAATCTCGTAGAGAACGCAGGCATCCCGGTCGACGATCAGGATATGGTGGTCGGAACCCCACTCGATCTTCGGGTCTTCCGGGATCGGATAGGGCCCGGGATCGCTTTCCCCGGGGTAGTAGAAATCCACCTCGCTGGCGGGGTGCCCCGCTCCCACCACGTTCCAGGGGATGCCGATGGGGCCGCCGTCCCAGGTTCCGGAGCCGAAATCGGGGTGAAAGGCGTCCTCAATGCCGATTTCGGCGACAAAGTCGCCGGAGTCCGGGTGGACCGGGAGATCGTCAACCCGGACATTCCAGACATTGTCGGGGGGAAAAAGGGGGCACCCTTCGAAGCCCGCCCCGGCCGCCGGAGGCGAGAGCAAGACCGGCCATAACCAGATCAGCTTCAAATACGTCGCGTTCAATCAGCCCCTCCGCTCATTATTGTACGCGACTATTGGTTTCGCCGCCAGCCGCTCCCGGGCGGGGCGTCATTGCCGGCGGCGGAGGAGGGTTTTGACCGGTGACATCTCCGGATTATCCGGTTATGATTCGACGCATCGGCGAAGAGCACATGAACCGCGCCGGGGGAGGTGGATATTGAATCCCGACATGAAAGCCAAAGCCGACGATTTGCTTGAACGGGCTTCCCTGGCGGCGGCCGAATTCGCCCAGTTGGGCCAGGAAGAAACCGACCGGATCGTCCGGGAGGTCTGCCTGGCTGGTCTGGCAAACCGGGTTTCCCTGGCCAAGCTGGCCTGCGAGGAAACCGGCAAAGGGGTATGGCGCGACAAAGCCCTGAAAAACCTGGTCGCCACCCTGCTGGTTTACCGCGACATCCGGGACGAAAAAACCGTGGGCGTGATCTCCGAGGACGAAGCCGCGGGCATCATCGAGATCGCCCAGCCCCTCGGCCCGATCCTGGCCGTGATCCCGGTCACCAACCCCACTTCGACCGTGATGTTCAAGATCCTGATCGCCCTGAAATCGCGCAATCCCATCATCATCAGCCCCCATGGCAGCGCGCTCCGCTGTTGCGGCCAGGCCGCCGAGATCTGCTACCGGGCCGCCCTGCGGGCGGGGGCCCCGGAAGATTGCGTGCAGTGGCTGACGGAGACTTCGCGCGACCTGACTCATGCCCTGATGGGGCACGAAAAGCTTTCCCTGGTTCTGGCCACCGGGGGGCCGGGGCTGGTCCGGGCCGCCTACAGTTCCGGAACCCCCGCCATCGGGGTGGGAAGCGGCAATGTCCCGGTTTACCTGGAGAAAACCGCCGACGTTCCCTTCGCGGTGACAAGCATCATGATTTCCAAAACCTTCGACAACGGGACCATCTGCGCCAGCGAGCAAGCGGTAGTGGTGGAATCCGAAATCGAGCCGGAAACGCGCCGGGAGTTCGCGCGCCAGGGCGGATATTTCCTGAGCCCGCCGGAAGTCGCCGGGCTGGAAAAAATCGCCGTTGATCATAAAACCGGGTTGATGAACCCAGCCCTGGTCGGCCAGTCCGCCGAAACCGTGGCCCGGATGGCCGATATCCCGGCCCCCGCCGGAACCCGGCTTCTGCTTGCCCCCCAGGAAAAAGTCGGTCCCGAGTTCCCTCTCTCCGGGGAGATTCTGGCCCCCGTCCTGGCTTACTACGTCCGGGACGATTTTGCCGCCGCCCTCAAGACCTGCATCGAGCTCAACTACCGCGGAGGGATCGGGCACACCGCCAGCATTTTCTCCCGGGACGAAGCCCGGATCCGGGAGTTCGCCGAACTCATGAACGCGGGCCGGGTGGTGGTCAATACCCCCTCTTCCCAGGGAGCGGTGGGAGGCATGTTCAACACCCTGAAGGTCTCCTTCACGCTGGGTTGCGGGGCGGGCGGGAAGAACATCACCACCGAGAACATTTCCGCCCGCAGC
>CAZIEA010000118.1:2804-5462 GCA_964538495.1 uncultured bacterium
GGCTGGCGCTGGCGGCTTCCGCTGCCGTTTTCAACGAGTCGGTCACGGGGGACCTTCTCCTGAAGCAATACGACCGCGAACCGGATGAGGAGGCAAATCATGGTTGAGTGCCGTTTCGACGCCGGGAGTCGGGTTCTGAACTGCGCCTTCTCGGGCCGGATGGACGCACCGACGGCCGCCGCGGCGGGCGGGATAATCGCCGGGGAATTGGAGAAAATCGCCTCCGCCGCCCCCGCGGCGGGCCTGGATGGCTTGAGCGTGGTTTTCGACCTGGCCGGTACCGACTATGTCTCTTCCGCTTTCCTCCGACTTTGCCTGACCGTCGCCCGTCGGGCCGGAGCGGGAAAGTTTTCCGCGGCCAACTCCAGCCCGGGGGTGAAAAAAGTTTTCAGCATGGCCGGGCTGGACCGCGCTCTCCAGGTAGATTGAAAGGCATTCTCCAGCCTTTCGTCCTCGCCCCCATGGCCGGGTATTCCACCTCGCCTTTCCGCAAAATCTGCCGTCAGCTGGGCGCCGGAGTCAGTTTCACCGAACTGGTGAGCGTAGAAGGGATGAAAAGGGGCTTGGCCAGGACCATGGCCTACCTGGAGACTATGCCCGGGGAAAGCCCGGTGGGCGCGCACCTCTTCGGAACAGACCCGGCGGCTTTCGCCGCCGCCGCCCGAACGATCGAAACCCTGGGCCGGTTCAGCCTGATCGACATCAACTGCGGCTGCCCGGTGCCCAAGGTGGTGCGCCGGGGCGCCGGGGCGGCCCTGATGCGTCGCCCCGGAAGGATCGCCGAAATCGTCCGCGCCGTCCGGGGCGAAACCGCGCTTCCGGTTACCGTCAAGACCAGGATCGGGTTCGCCCCCGGCGACGGAGAAGTCGAGCCCGTGATCGAGTCGGCGGCGGCGGCCGGGGCGGCCGCGGTCTTTCTTCACGGCCGCTACGCCGTCAGCCGGCACGCGGGGCCGGCCGATCTCTTCCAAGTCTCGGAAGCCGGGCTCCGGAGCCCGATCCCGGTTTATGCCAACGGGGGGATCGCCTCCGCCGCAGAGGCGCTCTCAGCCCTGGCCAGGCCGGGGGTGGCCGGGGTGATGATCGGGCGCGGCGCCATCGGTAACCCCTGGATTTTCGCGGCATCCCGGGCAGCCCTGGCCGGCTGGGAGTGGTCCCCCCCGGGGCCCGGGGAAATCCTGGCGGTCCTGAGCGAACACCTCGAGCTCGAGACCGCCCGGCATCGCGCCCGGTCCCGGCGGCGCCGCCGGGACTCGGACCCTGCCGAGACCATTGCCTGCCGGGCTTTCCTCCCCCACCTGATCGCTTACCTGAGGGGGGTCACCGGCGCCAAGGAACTGAGCCGCCTGGTCTGCTCAAGCGCGGTTACCGCGGCCGTGGTCATTGCCGAGGCCCGGCGGCTTCTGGGGGAGGCAGTAAGCAGCGAGCAGTCGTAGCGCTTTTGTTTCAGCCCTGCTCCCGGGTTCGATATCGGGATCGAACCGTGAACAGTGAACCGTTGGCGGGGATTGGCGAGATTCGCGGTTAATCTTGGATTAAAAAATCCAGAGGGCGTTGGCGGTCAGGGCCACGTAATGGAGATCGGAGAGGTCCTCGAAACCCGTATTGTAAGTCACCTCGAGTTCCAGGGCGGCGTGGGGATCCGCGTAGAAATTCATTCCCAAGCCGCCGCGTCCCCAGGGGCCCGACTCCGTATAATGCCCTCCCCCGTAATCCCAGTCGATCCGGGTCCACCCGTATCCCGCCCCCCCGACCGCGTAGAGGGCGAACTTGTCCCCGGCCGGGAGCAGCAGCTTGAGATTTCCGGTCAGGGAGAAAACATTGAGGTGATCCCGGTAGGTGGAACTCCAGAAATCGTATTCGTGAATGAAAGGTCCGGCGTAGCCCGCGACGGCCTCCAGGGCCAACCACTCGGTGAAAAAATATCCGCCCTTGAGGTCGAGATTGTAGGCGTTTTTCCAGTTCACGGAGTCCAGCTCGCCCGAGAAAATTTCGAACGAGTAGCCCAGGCCGCCCCCCATGAAAATCCGCCCGGAGTTGACCCCGGCCCGAGGCCCGGAACCCGGTCCCACCGCCCCGGGCAAGGCGGCGATGGGATGGACTTCTTCCGAACCGATCCGGGTGACCGAACTCCCTCCCTCTTCGGCGGCCCGGGCGGGCGGCAGCGCCAGCAGGGTCAACCAGGCCAGACAGGCAAGCTTGCGCATGTTCAGATCTCCTGAATAGTCAGTCAGGGTTCGAGGAGGGAATTTACGTAGCCCTCGAGAAAGAGGGCCGCTTTCTCCAGGGCCCGGCCCCGGTGGCTGATCCGGTTTTTCACTTCCGGTGAGAGTTCGGCGAAGGTGTGGTTGTAACCGACCGGGACAAAAACCGGATCGTAGCCGAAGCCTCCGCCTCCGCGCGGGGCGCGGATGATGGTTCCCCGGCAAGTCCCCTGCACCACTTTCAACAGGCGCGAGGGGCTGGCGATGGCGATGGTGCAGCGGAAAAGCGCTCCCCTTTCCTCTTCGGGGGTTTCCGCCAGCTCCTTGAGCAGGAGAAGGCAGCGCTCGTGATCGCTCAAACCCTCTCCGCCCCAGCGCGCCGAGCGGGGACCCGGCTCTCCCCGGAGGAAGTCGACTTCAAGGCCGGAGTCGTCCCCGAGCGCGATCCGACCCG
>CAZIEA010000118.1:5472-7903 GCA_964538495.1 uncultured bacterium
CCGCTGCGGCCACGACCCGGGCCTTCTTGACCGCGTTGTCTTCGTAGCTCTCTCCATCCTCGACGATTTCCGGGATATCCCGGAAATCATCGAGACTGAGAATCGCAACGGGAAGCCCCTCCATCAAACGGCGCAGTTCCCCGATTTTCCCCGCGTTGCGGCTGGCCAATACGATATCCATTCCAGTGTCCCCCGCTTGGTTTGCATCCCGCGCGCTCAATGGTTTAGGCTCGTTCTTTTATTGCCGAAGACTCGGATAACCGCTTCATTTCTCTCATCCCAGGGCGGTTTCCTGGACCCGGACCAGTTCCCGGATTCCCTCCCGGCCCAATTCCACCATCCGGGCAAGCTGCTCGGGCGTGAAGAAGGTCCGCTCCGCCGTCCCCTGGATTTCGATCAACTCCCCCTCTCCGTTCATCGCCAGGTTGAGATCGACATCGGCGCGACTGTCTTCCCCATAGTCGAGGTCGAGCAGGATCTCCCCTTCGAGAATGCCGAGGGAAACGGCGGCCACCGGGCTCATGACCGGGACCGTCGCGATTTTTCCCTCCTCCTTGAGCGCCCGCAGGGCCAGGACCAGGGCCACGTAACCGCCGGTCACCCCCGCGGTGCGGGTTCCTCCGTCGGCCTGGAGCACGTCGCAATCGACCCAGATCGTCCGCGGCCCCAGCAGGGTCAGGTCCACCACCGAGCGCAAGCTTCTGCCGATCAAGCGCTGAATTTCCTGGGTGCGCCCGGACGCCCGGCCCATGGTGACTTCACGGCTGGTGCGCACGCTCCCGGCGCCCGGCAGGATGCTGTATTCGGCGGTGATCCAGCCGCGCTTGGCTCCCGTTTCCGACTGCTCGCGGAAAAGCCAATACGGAAGCTTTTCCTCCACCGAGGCGGTGCAGATCACCCGGGTCCGTCCCATTTCGATCAGGGCCGAACCCCGGGGCTGCTCGATGAAGCCGGGGATGATTTTGACCGGCCGGATCTGGCTGTTTGTTCTTCCGTCGGCCCTCAAAACGTCCTCTTCCCCGGGTCTGAACGCGGTGCGGAATTTTCTGCGCCCGACAGGATTCGAACCTGTGGCCTTCGGCTCCGGAGGCCGACGCTCTATCCAACTGAGCTACGGGCGCGCGGCCGGGATTTGACCCGGCGGATTCGCTTGGATGTATACCATTTCCCCCAGACGGGCAAAAGATGTTTTTCCGGGCGGGCGAAAAATTTTTTCTAGACAGGAAATCCGGCAAAGAGGATATTATGGCCCGTTGATCGTTCCGGACGGTGAGAAACCCCCGGAGAGAAACCCCAACAAGGAGGTTGAGGAAAATGGCAAAGGTCAAAACCAAGAAGGACATCGTCGAGGGTATTGCCAGCGCGGCCGGCATTACCAAGAAGCAGGCGGGGATCGCCATCGACGCCCTGGTCGACATGGTGTACAAGGGCGCCAAGGCGCCGGAGGGGTTCACCCTTCCCGGGCTGGGCAAGTTTTTCAAGGCCCGGGTGAAGGCCCGCAAGGGCGTCATCCAGTTCGGCAAGAACAAGGGCAAGGAGTGGAAGTCCGCTGCCCACGCCACCCTGCGCTGCAAGGTTTCCAAGACCGCTCAGACCGCCGTGGTCGGCAAGTAATTCGTAAAAAAAATCGTGAATGAAAAAGGCCGGCGCCCTTCACGGGCGCCGGCCTTTTTCTCGCGCCGGAAAATCAGAGCGGGGCAACGTCCACGGCTTTTTCGCCGCGTTCGTCCTGAAGCAATTCGAACTCGACGTCCTGCCCTTCCTGCAGGGTCTTGAATCCGTCGGTCTTGATCACGGAAAAATGCACGAAAACATCTCCGCTGCCGTCATCCTTGGAGATGAACCCGTAGCCCTTGCGGTCATTGAACCACTTGACCTTGCCTTTCACCAGTCCTTCCCTCCCGGTTATGGGGTTGAAAAAGCGTCCCGGGCAGGGCTGAAGCCCTGCGCTACGACTACCTCCTGCTTTTCCACAGATTGCACAGATTTACACAGATTATTTCGATTACTTTTGTTTTGCCTGGATTCGCGAGATTAGTGGTCTCGGATTTCGTCATTCGAGTTTCGAATTTGTCTTTCTACATAACCTACATGTGAATCGCGGCAGTTCCTTCAGTCTTCAGCCTGCTTTTCTCACCATGAAGAGCATGAAGGGCATGAAGTAAAAATCTGAAAAAAGCAGGTTTCCTACATGTCCTACATGCCTACATGTGAGTAGCGGCGCGCTCAAGGGTTGGTGACCGGCACGTCGGTGGAGGCCCCGTAATAGGCCGAGGTCACCCCCCGGATCAGCCAACGGCCCACGGAAGACCGGAAGACCGCGAAGTCGAGCGTCCCGTCCCCGGCGTAGTCTCCGGGCTGGACGATGTCGGCGGCAGTCCCCCAGTAGGCGTTGGGGCCGTCCTTGACCAGCCACCGGCCCGTGGTCGGC
>CAZIEA010000119.1:0-7902 GCA_964538495.1 uncultured bacterium
GGGCGGGGGTGCCTGATCGGGCGCGGGGTGAAGTTTTTCCAGCCCGCCCGGGTCCGGCTGGGGGAGCGGGTCTTTGTCGGCGAGGGGGCGTTTTTCGACGTGGGCGGGGAGGGGGAAGGGATCGAGATCGGCTCCGAGAGCCACCTCGGGCGTTTTGTTACCGCCCGCACCCAGAAGGGCGCGATCCGGCTCGGGAAACGGGTCAACCTCGGGGCGTTTTGTTTTCTTTACGCTTACGGAGACATCGAAATCGGGGACGATTGCTTGATCGCCAACCAGGTCGAGATCGTCACCGGCAACCACGAGCGCTCCCGCCTGGACATTCCCATGCGCCTCCAGGGCCGGCGCCCCGATCGGGTCGCGATCGGGCGGGACTGTTGGATCGGGACCCATGCCGTCATCCTGGGCGGGGTGACGATAGGGGAAGGCGCGGTGGTGGCGGCGGGCGCGGTGGTGACAAGGAACATCGAGCCTTACGGGATCGCGGCCGGGGTCCCCGCCGAGCTCATCGGATCCCGCTCCGCCGCTCCCGTCGCCGGGAGCAAACCATGAGAGTGTTGATCAGTATTTTCGAGGAGCTTTATCCCCTGAGCGGGGGCGGGTCGCCCCGGATCTCCAACCTCTGCCGGGCTTTCAGCCGCTCCGGGCACGAGGTGATCGCGGCCGGGGGTTTTGCCGCGCCCGATCCCGAGGTTAAAAGCCGGCTCGGCTGCGCCGAGGTAATCCGGCTGAAAAGCGTGAGCCGGTTGGATCCGGGGAAGATGAAAAAATACCTGACTGCTCACCCCGTGAATCTCGCCCGCCTGGCGGCGGCCATGCGCCGGTTCCGCCCCGACCTGGTGGTCTCCCATAACACCATCGCCGGCTGGGGAGCGCTCCTGGGTAAGCGGCTCTCCGCGAAGAAGCCCCTGCTGGTCCTGGACCTGACCGACGTTCTCTTCGAGTATCTCGACGACTACCGCGCCGGGGCCTGGCTGAAAGCGGCCCAGGCTCTTGGCAGAAGAATGGAGCGGGCCGCCCTGCGGGGGTCCGACCGGATCATCACCATCTCGGAGGCGATGAAGAAGATCGTGGAGACTTACGGGGTTTCCCCGGACCGGATCGGCGTGGTCTGCGACGGGGTGGATTTCGGGATCTTCCGCCGGACCGACGAATCGGCCCTGCGCGCCGAGCTTGCTCCCGGGGCCGATTCGGTGATCCTTTTCCAGGGGGTGATCGATCCCCAGGACGGGCCGGACCTGCTTGCCGCCGCCTCCGCCGCGGTGCTGGAAAAGCATCCCGGGGCCAGGTTCTGGATTGTGGGCGAGGGTTCGGCCGTTCCCGGCCTGAAGAAGCTGGTCAAGGAGATGGGGATCGATGGGAGTTTCTTTTTTTCCGGCTGGGTTACCCAGGCCGAGGTGGCCCGTTACCTGAGCGCGGGCGACATCGGGCTGGTGATCCTTCCCGACATCCTCTCGGCCCGGGGCCGGGTGACTCTGAAAGAGTTCGAGTACTGGGCTTGCGGGCTCTCGGTGGTGGCGCCGCGCCTGAGCGCCCTGGAAGAAGTCATTCGGGAAGGGGAGAACGGGCTTTTCTACCCCGCCGGGGACGCCCGGGCCCTGGCGGACTGCGTCAACCGGTTGATTGAAGATCCCGCCCTCTCCCGGAAGCTGGCCGCGGCCGGGAAGAAACTGGCCGAGGAGTCCTACCGCTGGGACCGGCTGGCCGACCGTTTCGTCTCCCTCTGCGAAGGCTATTCCAGGCTGAAGGCTGATAAAACCAGGCTGAAGGCTGAAGACTGAAGGCTGAAGGAACCGCCGCCATATCACGCCAAGACGCCAAGACGCAAAGACGCAGAAAAAGATTTGTCCACAGATTTCACAGATTTTACCTTCATGTTTCTTCATGATGGTTAGAAAAGAAAAGTAATTCTCTGTGGCCTCTGGTTTTCCTCTGTGTTCTCTGTGGTAAGGAAGTGAGACTGAAGTTCAATCTGTGAAAATCTGTGTAATCTGTGGAGAGAGAAACAGAGAAATCAGAGTCAATCAGGTGCAAAAATTTCGCGTCCTGAACCCTGAACCCTTTATATGGGAATGCCGAAGATCAGACCGCTTTTCAGCCGGGAGCAGATTGCTGAGCGCACCCGGGAACTGGGGGAGGAGATTACTCGCGACTACCGGAAAATCGGCGGGGAACTCCTGGTGGTGGGCCTCCTGAACGGGACCTTCATCTTCATGGCCGACCTGGTCCGGGAGATCGACTTGGTCATGAAACTGGGCTTCATGGCGGTTTCCAGCTACGGCGACCGGCTGGAAAGTTCCGGCTCCATCCGGATTCAGCAGGATCTGGATATCCCGGTCCTGGGCCGCCAAGTGCTTCTGGTGGAGGACATTCTGGATACCGGGCGGACTTTTTCCGTGGTCGCCGATTTGCTCCGCTCCCGGGGGGCGGCTTCGGTGCTTCTGGACAAGGTTTCCCGCCGGGTGGTCCCGATCCGGCTCGACTACCGGGGATTCGAGATTTCCGATCTCTTCGTGGTCGGCTCCGGGCTTGACTACCTCCAGGAATACCGCAATCTTCCCTATATCGGGATTCTGGAAGAGGACCGGGGGTGAAAGCCGTCCGCCTGGGGGCAAGCCTGCTCCTGGCGCTCCTTCTCCCGGGAAGTTCCCCGGGGGCCCCGCGCTACCGGGACGGGGAATATTTCGGGATGTCCCGGCGTCCGGAATTCCGGACCCCGCTGAAAATCCTGGTCCGGGTCGACCGCGGCCTCATCCGGGAAATCGAGTTTCTTTCCTTCCCCGCCGCGGCCGATCCCGCCCGGCTCGAGGCGGAATTGACCCGGCGGGCGCTTCAGGCCCAGGGCCCCCTGATCGAGGAACTGGCTTTTTCCCGGGTGACTTCCGAGATGTTTCAGGAAGCCCTCGGCCAGGCCCTTTCCCATGCCGGGTTGGCCGAGGCAGTTCGCTCCCGGGAGGGGGAGGAGGAAGTTCTTTTTCGGCTGGAGACCACGGCCGGCCCGCTCGAGATCGCTTTTTTCCCCGGCGCCGGGGATTCGGCCCGGAATCGCCTTGCCCTGGCCCGTTCCGGCCATTACAATAATAAAAATCTTTATCGCCTGATCCCGCGTACCCTGGTTTTTCTGGGCGAAGACCCCGCCGAGAAAACTCCCGAACCGTCCCGGGGAGAGGTGGGAGGGACGTCTCCGGAAGGAGAGAGTTTTGACCAGGTAGGGCTGGTGGGGGCGGCCGGGCCGGGCGGATTGCTGGTAATCAACGCCATCCGGGCCCCATGGCTCGACGGCCAGTATCCGGTGATCGGGCGGGTGGTGTCCGGGTTCCGGGTGATCGCCTCCCTGGCTTTCCCGGAGGAGGAGGGAGCCCCGGAATCGGTGCGGGTGCTGGAAATGTATCCAGTGTCGGCTGGAGACTGAAGGCTGAAGAAAAAGCTGCACCATTCACATGTAGGACATGTAGAAAACCCACCTTTCTCACGCCAAGACGCAAAGACGCAAAATTTGGGTTTGTTTTTCTGGCCCTATGCTCTATGCCCTATGCTCTATGCTGAAAAACAGAGAAATCAGAGTTAATCAGGTGCAAAAATTGCGCGTCCTGAACCCTGAACCTGACATTCCCGGATGAGGAACCTGCTGCCCATAATCGCGTTTACTCTGGCTTTCCTGCTCGGAGGCCGGGCGGAGGCTTTCACGGTCAAGACGACTTCCGAGGGCGATTACGTCTTCTGGAACGGGGGCGGTTCGACGATTTTCCTGGAATTGTCGGCCCCGGCGGGAGTCATCGGAGAACCCGAACTGGAGGTTCTGGCGGAGGCCTTGCGGGCCTGGGAAGACCTTTCCCAGGGCGCGGTCAGATTCGTTTTCGCGGGCCGCGGGAAGGCCGAACCCGGGCGCGACGGGCGCAATCTCCTCTCCTGGGTTGAGGATTGGGGCTATGACCCCAGGGAGCTGGCGGTCACCACCATCTGGTTCGATCCGGCCACCGGCCGGACCCGGGAGGTGGACATCGAATTTAACGCCCGGGATTTTGCCTGGCCGGTTTCCACCGCGGCCTCCTCCGATCTGCTCGAAGTCGCCCTGCACGAGATCGGGCATCTGCTCGGTATCGGCCATTCCTTCCACCCCGGCGCGGCAATGCACGGGCGCCGCCTTCCCACCGCCGCCCGCCGGATCGCCCTGACCCGGGACGACCTCGATGCCCTGGCCTTTCTTTACCCGGTTCGTTCCCTGCGCTGCCTTCTTTTCGACCTGGATGGCGCCGCCGTTTCCGGGGCCTCCCCGGCGCCCCGCCCGCAGCCGGGGCCGCCTTTCGCTTCTTTTCGCCGGGGTTTGGCCCTGGCCGCCCTGGACGCCGACGGGGACGGGGTCGTTTCCGAACTGGCCACGGCCTGGCGCGATCACCGGGGGAGGGGAGTCTTCGAGTGCCGTCGCCTGTTTTCTCCGGGTCCCCGCCGCAATCCCCCGGTGGGATCCCGGGGTTACGTTTCCGCCGGGGCCGCCATCGTCTCCCTGACCGGGGCCGATCTCGACCGGGACGGGCGGCGTGACGAGCTGGGTGTCCTGGTCCGGGAGGGTTCCCAGGAGAAAGTTTGGTTTTACGATCCCCTCTCCCCCCAGGAAGCCCCGCTGGCTTCGCTCGATCTGGGAGAAAACGCGCTCAGTTCCGTGCTCGCCCTGGATTTCTTCGACCATCCCCACTCTCCCGCTCTGGCGGTTCTCAGCGCATCTTCGGCCGGGTACCTGGTTTCGGTCTACCCCGCTCCCCGGATGGGGGAACATCTGGCGGCTTCCGCGGTCCGCCGCCTGCCCCTGCCGGGTTTCGGCCGGGAATCCCGTCTGGGGGGAATGGCCTGGCGCCGTTCGGGGGAAGAGGAGGAAGTCTTTTTGCTCGAGTGCCCCCTTCAGGGGCAGGCTTGGGTGCACGTCTTCGCCCTCCGGCGCGACGAGGGAGGCATGCCCGACGACCTGGAATACCGCGATTCCTTTTCGGCCGGGCCGGGGGATGAACTGATTCCTCTTTCCCGGATGGCGCTGGTGGAGTCTCCGGCCGGGGAGCAATCCCTGCTCCTGCTCGAGCGCCGTTGAGCCTGCCGAGATCCCGCCTTTTTCTACATGTCTACATGTGAATGCGGCGGCGGTTCCTTCAGCCTTCAGCCTGCATTTTCCACCATGAAGATCATGAAGAGCATGAAGGTGGGTTTTCTACATGCCCTACATGTCTACATGTGAATAGGCTGTCGGGCGGCGGCCCGGCGCAGGCCGTCGGCGGGGATCCCAGCCGCGGGGTTCTTTTCCAGAATTTCCGCCAGGGTTTCCAGGGGGAGCCCCACGATGTTGGAATAGGAGCCAGAGGTTTTTTCGATCAGCAGTTCCCCGTGTTCCTGGATGGCATAAGCCCCGGCCTTGTCGAGGGTATTGACCAACTCCAGGTAGCGCTCGATTACGGCGCCGTCATAGTTTTTGAAACGGACCACGGATTCGGCCGTGGCCGTGACGACTCGGCCGTCCGGGGGGAAGATTACGCTGACCCCGGTGAAGACGTGGTGCTCCCGGCCCGCGAGGGTCCGCAGCATTTCCCGGGCCTCCCGGAGGTCGGCGGGTTTCCCCAGGATCGAGGAGGCAAAAACCACGGTATCGGCCCCGATCACCATGGAATCGGGATGCTTTTTCCCCACCGCGGCGGCCTTGAGCCGCGAGTTGTATTCCACGGTCCGGCGGGGCTCGCCGGGGAAACTTGCTTCCTCCGTTTCGGCCGGGATCACCCGGAAGCGGAGCCCGGAATCCCGGAGCAATTGACATCTCCGGGGCGAGACCGAGGCCAGGATCAGCGGGGCATTCGTCATGTCTTGTCTCCTTGAGCGGGCGTAAGCCGGGGGACTCTATCCTCTTCCGCCTTCGCCGCCAAGCTGTTTTCGCTGTCGATTACACTCAAAGCTTTCCCTTCCGTGCGTTATCCTTTAGCCTTCAAAACCAGGCTGAAGGAACTGCCGCCTCATTCACATGTAGACATGTAGGGCATGTAGAAAACCCACCTTTCTCACGCAAAGACGCCAAGACGCAAAGACGCAAAATTTGAGTTTGTTTTTCTGGCCCTATGCCCTATGCCCTATG
Source organism: uncultured bacterium (assembly GCA_964538495.1). Lineage (GTDB taxonomy): Bacteria > Auribacterota > Erginobacteria > Erginobacterales > DAOSXE01 > CAZIEA01. The sequence continues at coordinate 6,107 of CAZIEA010000119.1, forward strand.
CTCTATGCTGAAACGTCCACAGATTTCACAGATTTTACCTTCATGTTCTTCATGATCTTCATGGTGAAAAGTGCAGGCTGAAGGCTCACACCCCATACCCCACACCTCATGCCCCATACCCCATTACACGGATTACGGATTACTGATCACGGATTACGGGTTTTCCTGAACCCTGAACCCTGAACCCTTGGACTGAACCCTTCCGGGCCGGGAAACGTATAGGGATATGAACGGAGAAGACGAAGAGCTGATCGCCGCCTGCGTCCGGGGGGAAACCGCGGCGCTGGACGAACTGATGCGGCGTTACCGCGACCCGCTGCTGGGGTTTATCTTCAGCATGGTCCGGGATTATCAGGCCGCCGAGGAGGTTTTTCAGGACACTTGGCTCCGGGTTTACGCCAAGGCGAAAAAGTTCAAGCCGGGCAAGAAGTTCCGGACCTGGCTTTACGCCATTGCCGCCAACCGGGCCCGGGACGAGTTGCGCAAGATGGCGCGCCGGCAGGTGCTTTGGCTGGATTCCCCTCTGGGAGGAGGGGAAGAGGACGAGAACGCGACCCACGGGGAGATGCTGGAAAGTCCTCTCCCCGGCCCGGCGGACTTGGCCGCGGCCCGGGAGTTCGGGGCCGTCCTGGACCGCGAGCTCGCGGGGTTGACCCGGGCGCATCGGGAAGTGGTGATCTTGAGCCGGCTGAATGGCCTGACCTATCGGGAAATCGCCCGGGTTCTGGGGGTCCCGGCGGGAACGGTGCGGTCGCGGTTGCATTACGCGCTGGAACATCTCCGGCGGAACTTGGGAGGCTGGGGTGGGGAAAAAACCGAAAATGGCGCTTCGGAGAGATGAGGCTCCGGACTGCTCCGCTCTCCGGGGGCGGATAGCCGACCTGGTTCTCGGGGAGGTCTCCGGGGCCGACGAAGCTTTTCTCCGGGGCCATCTCGGGGTATGCCCGGCCTGCCGCCGCCTTTTTCAGGATTACGCCCGCGTCTGGAATTCCCTCTCCCTGGCCCGTCCGCCCCGCTTTTCCGCCCGGCCCCTCCGGATCGCTGCGGCCTTGCCCCGGCGGCGCCCCGTCCGGTTCCGCGTGCCGGCCTGGACCGCCGCCGCCGCGGCGGTAGTCCTCGGGGGTATCATCTGGTTCGGCCTGCGTGCCCGCTCCGGCGTCCGGGACGGGATGAGCGTTTCCGCCTTGACGGCTTCCGAACCCGGGGAAGGGGAACTCCGTCCCCGGGAAGTCCTGCTGGAATACCTCGCCTCCGCCGAGGCCATTCTGGGGGGGATCGAGGAAGGGAAATATCCTACCTGGCGGGCCTTGAGCCTGGAGATACTCCGGGGAGACCTCCAGGGCCGGGGGGCCTATCTGCTCGAATCCCTTCCCCCCGCTTCCCCCCAGGTCGAGATTGTGCGGAGGCTGCGCGGCGCTTTCGCCGAGTTGCTCAAAACCGGGCGGGGCCGGGAAATCGACCCGGTTTCGCTTCCCCCCGGCTGGGGAACCGCCTCCCTGAGAACGGAAATCAGGGAATTGCTCCGGCGGCAGGAGGAATGTCCATGATTCCCCGGCGCTACCTCTCCTTCCTGAATTTTCTCTTGAGCGCCCTGCTTCTGGCCGGGGCCGGGGCCGTGGTCTGGTTGGTGCTTTCCCCTCCCGAAATCTCCGGGGTCGGCCCGGTGTCTTACCAGCCCCAGGAAAAGAAACCGGCTGTTTCCGCTGCCCCGGGCCGGGACTATTACGACATCATCTCGCAACGCAATCTCTGGGAAACCAAGTTTCAGCCTCCGGAGGAGAAGCCGCCGCCCACCC
>CAZIEA010000120.1:0-3317 GCA_964538495.1 uncultured bacterium
CGGGGGAATGCGGGCAGGCGGCCAGGGGCTCGAGGACGGACAGGTCCAGCTCGATCTCCCCGGCGTAAGCGGCACCGGGGTCGGCTTCCAGGGGAAGATAGGCTTGGGCCCGATCCTGGAGGCGGAGAAACTCCCGAGTCCGGTGGTCGGAAGGAAATATCGAGGCGGTGGCCCCGGTCTCGGCCCCCATGTTGGCGATGGTGGCGCGCTCGGGGACGGAAAGAGTCCCCACCCCCTCCCCGCAGTATTCCAGGATCTTCCCCACCCCGCCCTTGACCGTGAGGCGGCGCAGCACCTCCAGGATGACGTCCTTGGCCCCGACCCAGTCTCCCAGCCGCCCGGAAAGCCGGACCTGGAAGACCTCCGGCATGAGCAGACGATAGGGATGCCCGGCCATGGCGGCGGCGATCTCCAGCCCCCCCACCCCGATGGCGAGCATCCCCAGCCCTCCCCCGGTGGGGGTATGGCTGTCGGAGCCCAGCAGGACCGCCCCCGGCCGCCCGAACCTTTCCAGGTGGACTTGGTGGCAGATCCCGTTGCCCGGCCGGGAGAAACGAATGCCGTGGCGGGCGGCGAAAGTCCTCAAGAAACGGTGGTCGTCGGCGTTCTCGAACCCGCTCTGCAGGGTGTTGTGATCGACATAGCTGACCGAGAGCTCGGTCCGGACCTTCTCGACTCCGAGAGATTCGAACTCCAGGCAGGCCATGGTCCCGGTGGCGTCCTGGGTTAGGGTCTGGTCCACCCGGATCGCGATCTCGGTCCCGGGGATCAACTCCCCTTGAGCCAGATGCTCCCGGATTATCTTTTCCGCCAGGGTCAGTGCCATTTCCCCTCCTTTAAAATCATTGCCGGGGGACATTGTAGAGGCAAGACCCGGCTCCCATCCAGCCCGAACTCTACTTTCAGGTTTCAGGATTCGGGATTCAGGGTTTAGGGCCCGGAATGGAGCATAGAGCAGAGGACATAGTGCATAGAGACAGGAGACAGGAGACAGGAGACAGGAGACAGGAGACAGGAAAACCCGTAATCCGTAATCAGTGATCCGTGAACCGTCGCCTTAATTGGCGGGGATTCGCGGTTCAACTTCCTTACCACAGAGATCACAGAGGAAAACCTTCAGGCCACAGAGATTTTTTTCTTACCATGAAGGGCATGAAGAACATGAAGGTTAAATCTGTGGACAGATCGGTCCTTGGCGTCTTGGCGTGAGAAAAGCAGGTTTTCTACATGTCCTACATGCCTACATGTGAATAGCGGCGGTTCCGTCCGTGGAAACCGCGAAGGAAGGGATCAGGAGAGCAGGACTTTCTCGAGAATCGTCTTGAGCGTCTCCAGGTCGTAGGGCTTGTGCAGAAAGCCGGCGGGGAACCCGCCTTCCAACCGTCCGAGCGCGTCTCTCTCATTGTATCCGCTCATGAGGACGATCTTGAGATCGGGATCGGCCTGCCGCAAGGCCTTGAACACCTCGACCCCGTCCATCCCGGGCATGGTCAAATCGAGCAGGACGCAATCCAGGGCCGCGGCGTTGGCATGGTAAACAGCCAGGGCTTCCTCCCCGCCGGAGGCGGTCAGCACTTCGAGACCCAGTCGCCGGAGCAACTCCTGGCTGACGCTCCGGACAAACTCCTCGTCGTCCACGAGCAGGACCGTTCCGCCCAGGCGCCTTCCGGGTTCCCCGGGGGCTTTTGCCGGAGGCGGCGGGGCCGCCTTCTCCTCGCCCTCGAGGGCGGGGAAAAGCATCCGCACCGCGGTGCCCTTGCCCGGAGCCGTCTCGACGAAAATCGCCCCCCCGTGGCCCCGGATAATGCCCAGCACGGCGGCCATCCCCAGTCCTCGGCCGGTGAATTTCCTGGAGAAAAAGGGCTCGAACATTCTCTGCCGGGTGGGCTCGTCCATCCCGCATCCGGTGTCGGAGACTTCCAGCCAGACGAAACGGCCCGGGGCGGGCCTTTCCTCCAGGCGGCTGGCGGCCAGGCAAGCTTCGTCGCAATCCATCTTCCCGGTGGATACGGTTACGGTTCCGGGCCCCTCCCCGACCGCCTCGGCGGCGTTGGCGACTAGGGCCAGGACCGCCTGCCGCACCTGGTCGGCGTCGGCCATCACGGCGGGAAGGTCGGGCCGGAGACAACAGGAGAAATCCACGCTCTTGGGCACGCCGGAGCGGATAATGTGCTTGTCCCCCTCGATCAGAGCGCTCAAATCCATCCGCCGGGAAATGAAAGCCCCCTTGCCCGAGTAGGCCAGCATCTGTCGGGTCAGTTCCGTGGCCCGGCGGGTGGCGGCCAGGGCGGCCTCGACGCGGGGCCGGAGCGAGGAAACCCGGGGCAGGTCCAGCGCCGCCAATTCCAGATTACCCAGAATGGCCGAAAGCAGGTTGTTAAAATCGTGGGCGATGCCCCCCGCCATCACCCCCAGGCTCTCGTATTTCTGGATCTGGAGGATTTTCTTCTCGACCTCGATCCGGGCGTCCCGGGACCGCAGGCGCTCGGAGTTCATGATGCACATGGCGACCTGGTCGGCCAGTTGGCAGGCGAACCCGATCTCGTCGGGAGTCCAGCGGCGGGACTCCCGCATCTGCTCCAGGCAAAGCACCCCCAGGTTGCGGCCGGCGGTCCTGATCACCGCGTCCAGCATCGAGACGATGCCCAGGGGCTTGAGATAGTTTTGCACGTAACCCGCGGTCCGGGGATCGGAAAGAGCGTCATGGGCATCCAGGTACTTGGCTCCCTGGAGATATTCGAACTCGTTGCGGTATTGGCTGCGCTTGAGGACGGCACCGGCAAAATGACGGCGCGGGCGGGCCTCGTAGAGATCGAGGCAATAAAGCTCCTCCTCCCGGGCGTCGAAAAGCCAGACCCCGACCCGGTCCACGCCGAGCGCGGCCGCGGCCGCCTCGGTAAGCTGGAGGGAAAGTTCCTGGACCTGCCCGGAAACCAGGCTCGGGGAGACGGAAATGGAGGCGATCGCGTCCAGGTAGCGCCGGCTTCGGGCGTAAGCTTCCCGGAGACTGTTCTCCGTTTTCTTGTGCTCGGTGATATCGGTCAGCACCGAGAGAATGCATTGTTCGTTTCCCACTTCGATGAGGTCGGCGGAAAAGAGCGCGGGGCGAGCCTCGCCCGCCTTGGTCCGGAAAAGCACTTCCACGTTCCGGGGCGGATTGCCCTGCTTCAGCAGTTCCACGAGCCTCCGCCGGTCGGCGGGATCGGCGTACACATTTGTCTCCAGGGAAGTCCGCCCGATCAACTCCACGCGGGTATACCCCATGGAGGAACAAAACATCTCGTTCACGTCGAGAAAATGCCCGTCGGAGAGGCGGG
>CAZIEA010000120.1:3327-7896 GCA_964538495.1 uncultured bacterium
AACCGACATGGCCACGGCGCTGGAGTTGAAAGCGCGGGCGAAACGCTCCTCGGACTGCCGGATCCGGGAAATATCCTTGCTGACCAGGAAGCGGGCGGGGCGCTGGTTCCAGAGGCCCCGGCTCCCCCGGCTCTCGACCGGAACCACTTGGCCGTCCTTCCCGGCCAGGGGGATCAAGGAGACGGTTTCCACCCCCTGGGAAATCTCCCCGAGAAAATCCTCCGCTTCCCGGCGGCGCTCCGGGGGGTAGAGATCGTAAATCGAGCGCCCGCTCAATTCCCCTTCCGGAATCAAGAGCCGCTCGGCGGCCTTGCCGTTCGCGTGCAGGATGTTCCCCTTGCCATCCAGGACAAAAAGCAGTTCCGGGACCGAATTAAAGAAGGTTTCGAAGTTGCCGCGCGCCTGCTCGTCGCGACGCAGGACCAGGGCCGAAGCCCCCAGGATGATGCAGATCAGGAAGGTGACGGCCGCCGGAAGCACCATGGCATCCACGATGTCCTTGCGCCAGGCGCGGGCGGCCACATCCATGCCGAAAACCCCGATGCTCCGACCGGTTTCCGGATGATCGACCCGGATCAGGGAACTCACCCAGGTCCCCCACTGGTCTGTAACGGGCCCCTCGGCGGCCTCCTGATTCTCAGCGAACACCGATTGCAGAAGTTCCGTGGCGGCCGGATATGACTGCCCCGGATGGGAATAGTCCCGGGAATCCGGCGCCTCGGAGTCGACGAAGAAAAACACGGTCTTATCCGGCCGGCGGCCCATCAGGTAAAGAAAGCGGTAACGGGGATTGGCCTCGCGCACCAGGGTAAGCCGTTCCTTCAGCCGCCGGTAGCCCTCGGTCTCGAGATCAGCGCTCGAACCGGTCAAACCCTCCGCCAGCGCCCAATTGACGGCCTGGGCCACCATCCGGGCCTCGGTCAGGATGTCCCGGCGCATCCGCCGATCCTCGCTCCGGGCGGACCACCAGGTGAAAAACCCGCCCAGGATCAGGACCAGCACGGCCAGAATCCCGAAGCAGAAGTAACCCGTCCCCGGGCGGGCGCACAGGGGCCGGAAAGCTTCTTGCGGTTGTTTCACGGCAACCTCCTTGTCCTATTATTAATTATACCGGAGGACAGGAGCAATCGCCAGGCGCCGGAAGACCCGGGGACAACAATTCGGAGAACTCCACGGCGGCTTTGACCGGAATCAAAAGCGGGAGAGATATTCCTCGAAGCGGTCGAGCCCTTTCATCAGGACCGGCAGGGAATCGGCAAAGGACATCCGCACGTGGCTGTCCCAGCCGAAAGCCGACCCGGGCACAACCGCGATCCGGGCCTTCTCCAGCAGGTCTTCGGCCAATTCGCCGGAAGACTTGCCGAAAGAGGAAACATTGGGAAAAGCGTAAAAGGCCCCGGTGGGACGAACGCAGGTAAGGCCGGGAATGAGAGCCAGGCGCCGGTGTACGGCGTCCCGGCGCTCCTGGAAAGCCAGGCGCATCTGCTCGACACAGCCCTGGTCGGAGCGCAGGGCCGCCTCCGCGGCATACTGGGCCGCCGTAGTGGGATTGGAGGTAGTGTGGGATTGGAAGGAACTGATCGCCTTGGCCACCGGCTCCGGCGCGGCCAAATACCCGATCCGCCAGCCGGTCATGGCGTAGGCCTTGGAAACGCCGTTGACGACGATGGTTCTGCGCTTAACTTCCTCGGAGAGGGAAGCGATCGGGAAAAGCTTAAAGCCGTCGTAAACCAGATGCTCGTAGATGTCGTCGGAAACAATATAGAAATCGTGCTTGAGCGCGAGTTCGGCGATCTTTTCCAGATCTTCCCGGGGAAAAACTCCCCCGGTCGGATTGCAGGGGCTGGAGATCACGATGGCCGCGGTCCGGGAGGTAACCGCCTTCGCCAGCGCGTCCAGGTCAAGGCGGAAATCGTCACGCTCATCCCCGGGCACGATCACCGGGATGCCCCCGCAGAGCTTGACCTGCTCCGGATAAGTCACCCAGTAAGGCGAGGGAATGATCACCTCGTCCCCCTCGTCCACGATCGCCGCCATGGCATTATAGAGGGAATGCTTGGCCCCGCAGGAAACCACGATCTCCGAGGCGGCGTACGAGAGGGAATTTTCCCGGCGGAACTTTTCCCGGACGGCCTCGATCAGTTCGGGCATCCCCCGGGCCGGGGTGTAGCGGTTCTTTCCCCCCTCGATGGCCTTGATCGCCGCTTCCCGGATATGGGCCGGGGTTTCGAAATCCGGTTCCCCGGCGGCGAAGCTGATCACGTCCACCCCCTGCTTTTTCAGGGCCTTGGCCTTGTTGGTGACCGCCAGGGTCAGGGAGGGACTGATCCGTTGCAGCCGACGGGATACCTTCATTTGCCTCCTTCCCGGTAGAAGTTCTGGACTACCGTCTTGAAATCGTTCTTGTCCATTTCCAGGATGGCGCTTTCCCTCAAGAAACTTTCCGGCGAGTCGGAGGCGTGAGCCACGTTCTCGTTGATGCTGTGGGCGTACATCTTGCGGATCGTGGCCCAGCGGGCCTTGGTCGGGTCCGTGGCCCCCAGGACCCCGCGAATCGCCGAGATCGCCCGCGGACCGCGATAAAGCAGGGCCAGGCACCTGGTTTTGCCGGGGCTCTTGCGCTCCCGGGCGGAGAACACGTTGGCGGGATCTATTCCGGACATGGTTTTGATGATGCGGGTGAACTCGTCGCGGGCCTTGGCCACCTTGAGAATGTCGGCGATCCGGGCGATTTCCTCCGGCGTGATCTTGAAGTCCATTTCCTCGCGGAGTAGGGTCTCCAAGGAACCCCGTATCCGTTCTTTCATCCTTTCCGGCAGAGCCTCGGCCACCGGGGCGTAAAACTGCTCGGCCTGGGCAACGCTCATCTGGACGAGCTTGGCCCCGACGATCTTCAGCCCCGTGCGGGAGATGATGTCCATGGCGTTGCCGGCCACGCTTGAGGGCCCTTCGAAATTCCCGGGCTTGAGCATGACCAGGGTGGTCTCGGGCTTGAGGGCGGGATCGAAGCGGCAGCAATTCTGCAGCACTCCCCCGTCCGTGTCGGAATAGCGCGCCCAGAGCTGCAGGGTCTTTTTCGCCTCGGCCGCCTCGGGAATGATCAGGACGGCGGGCTCGAAGTAGCGGATTCTCCCCTGCTGGTCGGTGATGAAATCCCCATAAGTGTCCCTGACCAGTTCCCCGAGAATGGAGTCGCGGCTGATCGGACCCACCACGTGATCGCGGATTTCCGCGATCGCGTTCTCACCCCGAAAGAGCAGGACCATGACCCGGGGACGGGGAGCGCGGTCGGAATGCGACACCCAGTGTTCCCGGACATAATCCCGGATGTGCTCCCGCACCCGGCGCGCCTCGGGCGAGCCCTTGATCTCGATCAGGCGACAGTGCTTCTCGATCAACTCGCGGCTGGGGCTGAACATCCGGGCCGCCGCCAGCTCGCAATTGGTCAGGGAAAAAAGCCGAGCCAGCACGCCCCCGGTGCGGGATTTCTCGATGGTGTAGGGATTGATCCAGACCGCCGCCAACTGAACTGCCATCTTGTCTCTCCTTGCCTTCGGCGGCGGAACCGGACCGACCCTTTTTACTTTTTCCCGCCGAGAATCTTGTACATCCCGGTCCCGCAAGTCGGGCATTTGCCCTTCATGGCGTTCCGGCCGTTCTTCATGGTCACCTGCTGGGCCTGAGCCATTTCTTTCTTGGCCTTGCACTTCACGCAATAAGCTTCCATCTCTCCTCCTCCGTTTTCCAGGGTTTTACCACCCAATGGGCAATTATCGTTTCAGGCCCCTGCCCGAGTCAATTGCCGTTTTAATCAGAAGCGCAGATGAATCCGGGCTCCGAAAGTCAGGTAATCCTTGTCAAAATCCTCGATGTTCTTGAACTGGTCCACGAAATAATAGACGTCGCCGTTGATCCAGAGCAGGCCGCCCAACGGGATCTGCACTCCGGCCTTGAAGTGGTAGGTAAGGTCGGACCACTTGTCCCCGCTGCCGCCGGCGGTGGAATCGTATTTCACGTAACTGGAGTTGATCCCCGCTCCAACATTGATCAGGTCCCCGAGCAGGTTGAGGGTGGCCGTGCCCATCGGGGTAATGGTGTAGTCGATGTCGTCCTTACCCGGGTAGTAGTTGAGAACCCCCTCGAGCCCGAGAAAACCCAAAAACTGCATCTTCAGGGAAAGCAGGTAGGAAAAATAGTCCTTGTCGATTTTCCAGTTGTCTTCTTCGATCGACCCCAGCATCTTGTTATAGAGCACGCCCGCGCCGATTCCAAAATCCACTTGGGCCGGAGCCGGCGCGGCCAGAACGGACAGCAGCCCCAGAGCCAGGCCGGCGATTGCCAGTTTCTTCATCTCTCACCTCCCCTTGTCGAGGGTTCAGGGTTCGGGAAGACCCGTAAACCGTAATCAGTGATCCGTGAACCGTCGCCTGAACTATGGTGAATCCAGAATTCAGAATCCAGACAAATCAAAATTCGAAACCAGAAATCAGAAATTCGAAATAAATCCCAAATTCGGTTCTCTTCCATTCTGTGTGGGTAAATGACCTTTAGCTCGGCTTTTGAACGGCA
>CAZIEA010000121.1:0-7894 GCA_964538495.1 uncultured bacterium
CAGGAAACAGGAGTCAGGAGTCAGGAGTCAGGAAAGACCGTAATCCGTGATCAGTAATCAGTAATCCGTAGCTTGAATTCGCGAAATTCGCGTAATTCGTAGTTCAATCACTGGGCTTCGCCCCCTGCGGGGGCTTCTCCGCCCGGGATCGCGGGGGCATTGCAAGCCGCTTCACAGAAGCGGCGATACGACAAGTCCCGAGGCGAAGCCAAGGGACGATACGACAAGTTCCGAGCCCGGCGAGGAACGATACTGCAAGTCATTCCGCAGGAATGACGATACAACAGTTCCTTCAGCCTTCAGCCTGCTTTTCTACATGTCCTACATGCTCTACATGGTTGAAAAGGCGGCGGTTCTACATGTCTACATGTGAACAGCGCAGGGCGCGGGAAAGATTTTGCCGACGGGCCGGGGCGGGATGGGATATAATTAGGTTATGGAAACCCGGAAAATAATCGCCACGGTCCCGATCGCGGCGGCGCTGGCGATGCTGCTGGTCCCGGCGGGGGGCTGGGGGCTGGAAGCCCGTTCTTACCGCTCCAGCGACCTGACCGTCCAGGTCGTGCGGGCGGGAGAGCCCGTATCCGGGGCCAGGGTGGTCGTGGTCAACGGCAATCTGGAAGAGCTGGCGGGGACCACCGCCGGCAACGGGACCTGCTCGTTCAGCTTCCGCGTCGAGCGCTCTTACGCCTTCGTTTCCGGTTGGGAAGAAGGCAGCGAAATCGTAGCCCGGCGCTGCTTGGAGCTGCAGCCCGGGGACAGCCGCCAGGTCGTCCTCGACCTCACCCGGAGGGAGAAAATTCCCATCACTGGAGACGAAGTTCTTCCCGAGTAAAGCAACCTATAAAAAAAGCCCCGGGGCCGAAAGGCCCCGGGGCTTTTTGCGCGCGGGAGGATTTTACTCTTCGGCCCCGCCCTTTTCCGGCTCCTCGGAAGGCTTGGCCTTCTTTTTGCGGACCCGACGGACTTTCGGCGCGGGAGCGGTCTCGGCTACGGCCTCTTCCTTGAGTTCCGGCTCGGCTTCGGGCTGAGCCTTGACCTTGGGCTTGGCCTTGGCTTTGGCTTTTTCCGGGGCGACCCCGGGGGCTTCCTCGCTGAAAAGCAAAAGCGCCGTGCGGGCGCCGTCGCCCCGGCGGAAGGAAGCCATCTTCAAGACCCTGGTGTAGCCTCCCTGGCGCTCGGTAAAGCGGGGCCCGATCTCCTCGAAGAGCTTCTTGACCGCCTCGCGGCGGCGGAGAATGCTCACGGCCCGGCGCCGGGAAGCCAGGGTGTTTTTCTTGGCCAGGGTCACCATCCTGTCGGCCAGCCGGGCGGCCGCCTTGGCCTTGGTCAGCGTGGTCTCGATCCTGTCGTCCAAGACCAGGCTGGAGACCAGGTTGGCCAGGAGGGCCTTCCGGTGGGACGAGCTCCGATTAAGTTTCCGGGTATTGACGCGATGTCGCACTGCTCTTACTCCTCTTCCGGTTCCAGGACCCCTTCGGCCACGCTCAGCCCGGAGGGAAGTTCGCCCGCCATTTCTTCCTGGGTCATCCCCAGGCGCAGCCCGAGACTGTCCAGGATCTCCTTGATCTCCTCCAGGGATTTTTTCCCGAAGTTGCGGTAAAGCAGCATCTCCGGCTCGGACTTGGAGACCAAGTCCCCGATGGTCTTGATCCCGGCGGATTCGATGCAGTTGGAGCTGCGGACGGACAACTCGATCTCGCTGATGGGCATGTTAAGCAGCTTCTGGAGCTTGTTTTCGTCGTCCTGGGCCAGGGCTTGCTCGTCCTCGAACTCGACCGTGTAGCGATCCCCGTCGGTGAAGAGGTCCAGGTGCTTCTTCAGGATGGCCGCCGACTGGATGAGCGCGTCCTGGGGGGAAACCCGCCCGTCGGTCCAGATTTCCAGGATCAGGCGGTTGTACTCGGTCATCTGCCCGACCCGGGTGTCCTCGACGGCGTAGTTGACCCGGCGCACCGGGCTGAAAATGGAATCGATCGGGATCATTCCGATGGAATCGTCCGAACTCTTATTGGCCTCGGCCGGGAGATACCCACGCCCGAGCCCGACCCAGATCTCCATTTTCAGGCGCGCCTTGGCCTCCAGGTGGGCGATGACCTGCTCGGGGTTGACGATCTCGACCGTCCCCCCGGTGGAGATATCGCCGGCGGTGACTTCCTTTTCCCCCTTGACGTCCAGCGTCATCATCCGGGGTTCCCGCCCGTCCATCTTGAGCACGACCTTCTTGAGATTGAGGACGATCTCGGTGACGTCCTCGAAAACGCCCGGGATCGCGGAAAACTCGTGGGGAACGCCCGCGATCTTGATCTTGGTGATCGCGGCCCCCTCCAGGGAAGAAAGCAGGATCCTTCGCAAGGTGTTTCCCATGGTGAAGCCGTATCCGCGTTCGAAGGGTTCCGCCGTAAATTTGGTATAGGTAGGGGTGGCGGTCTCCTCATCCCAAACCAGCTTGTTCGGAATAGCCAGTTTTGCCATCACGATCGACATGTCAGACCCTCCTGAAATGATTCAGCCCGGCGGCGGGATCAGCTCTTGGAATAGAGCCCCACGACCTTGGAGATATCCACGGGAACGACAATGTCTTCCGTCCCGGGAAGGCGGAGGACTTCCGCCCTGAATTCGTTCTTGTTAAGCTGCATCCAGCCGGGAACTTCCGGGTGCCTGGCTTCCAGGGATTCCGCGGCCCGCTGGCGGCTGGTGCCCCGGTCCCGGACCTGGATCACGTCGCCGACCTGGACCTGGTAGCCGGGATAGTCGATCCGGCGCCCGTTGACCCGGATGTGCCCGTGCCGGACGAACTGGCGGGCGGTGCGGGGGCCCGGGACGAAACCCAGGCGCAGGACCACGGTGTCGAGCCTGGTTTCCAGCATCCGCAGGAGGTTCTCGCCGGTCCGGCCCTGCTGTCCGGCCGCCTTCTTGAAATAATTCCGGAACTCCCGCTCGAGCATTCCGTGGGTCCGGCGCAGCTTCTGCTTCTCCCGCAACTGGTCCCCGTATTCGGAACCCTTGCGGCGGCGCTGGCCGTGCTGCCCGGGAGGGGTTTTCCCCTTCTCCACCGGGCACTTGCTCATCGAGCACTTGGCGCCCTTGAGAAAAAGCTTGGTCTTCTCCCGCCGGCAAATCCGGCAGACTGGTCCGATATAGCGTGCCATCTTGACTCCTGTTTCGCTTATGCTGGCCGGGACTAATCCCGGTTCAAACCCGCCGGCGCTTGGGGGCGCGGCACCCGTTGTGCGGGACCGGGGTAACATCCTTGATCACGGTGATCTTGAAACCCAGGCCCTGCAAGGACCGGATGGCGGACTCGCGCCCGCTCCCGGGCCCCTTGACCCAGACCTCCAACTCGCGCAGGCCCATGCTCCGGGCCTCGGTCCCCGCCTTTTCCGCCACCACTCCGGCGGCGAAGGCGGTGGACTTGCGGGAACCCTTGAAACCCGCCTTCCCGCCCGTGGCCCAGGAAATTACCTCGCCCTGCCGGTCGGTGATCGTGACGATCGTGTTGTTGAAGGTGGCCTGGATGTGAGCCACGCCGACCGGAACCGAACGGACGGTCTTTTTCCGCTTGATTATCTTTTGCTCTTGCTCTTCCATGTTTTACTCTCCCGAATCCCGGTCCGCCGACGCCGGGGAGGTTTTCCGGCCCTTGGCTCCCACCGACTTCCCCGGGCCTTTGCGCGTCCGGGCGTTGGTGCGGGTCCGCTGTCCCCGGACGGGCAGCCCCCGGCGATGGCGCAACCCCCGGTAAGCCCCGATCGACATCAGGCGCTTGATATTGCCGGAAACCTCGCGGCGCAAATCGCCTTCCACCCGGCGGCCTTTCTGGATGGCCGTGTTGATCCGTCCGATTTCGTCCTCGTTGAGATTCGCGGCCCGGGTGGCCGGATCGACCCCGGCCTCCTTGAGAATGTCGAGGGAGACCTTGGACCCCACCCCGTAAATGTAGGTCAGGGCCACGTCGATCCGCTTGTTCCTGGGCACGTCAACGCCGATTATTCTGGGCATCTATCTTCTCCTCTTCTGGCGGGAATCAACCCTGCCGCTGCTTGTGCCGCGGATTGGTGCAGAGCACCCGCACCACGCCCTTGCGGCGGACGATCTTGCAGCGCTCGCAAATTCTTTTTACCGAAGGCTTGACTTTCATGATTTCGACCCTCCCGGGCTTCAGAGCCGGCGAATAATCCTTCCCTTGGTCAGGTCGTAAGGCGACATTTCCATCATCACCTTGTCCCCGGGAAGAAGTTTGATGAAGTGCAGCCTCATCTTTCCGGAAATGTGAGCCAGGATGCGGTGTCCGTTGCCCACCTCGACCCGGAACATGGTGTTGGGCAGCAGCTCCCTCACCACTCCCTCGAGCTTGATCGGGACTTCGCCGGCCATTATATCTTCTCTTCGCTGTTATTCATGCTTTCTCGTTCTCAATCCTGGTCAATATTTCCGGTCCCGCCTCGGTCAAAGCCACGGTGTGCTCGAAATGAGCGGAAGGCCGCCCGTCCCGCGTCACCACCGTCCAATCGTCCGAGAGCACCTCGACTTCCGCCCCCCCCGCGTTCAGCATCGGCTCGATCGCCAACACCATCCCGACCTTGAGCGGGATGCCGGTCCCGGGCTCTCCGTAATTCGGCACCTGGGGATCCTCGTGAAGACGAACCCCGATCCCGTGCCCGACAAAATCCCTCACCACCGAATACCCGGCGCCCTCGGCCCGAGCCTGCACCGCCGCCGAGATGTCGAAAAGACGATTCCCCGGCCTGGCCTTGGCGATTCCGTCCCGCAGCGCCGCCCGGGCGGTCTCGATCAGGCGCGCGTTCTCCGGCGCGATCTTCCCCACCGGGAACGTCGCGGCCATGTCTCCAAAATATCCCTGGTACCTGACTCCCACGTCGATGCTGACGATGTCCCCTTCCCGCAACCGGCGCTTCCCGCCGATGCCGTGCACCACTTCTTCGTTGACCGAGATGCAGATGTTCCCGGGGTAGCCGTTGTAGCCCAGAAAGGCCGACTCGGCCCCCAGTTTCCTGATCTCGGTCTCGGCGAAAAGATCCAACTCCCGCGTGGTCATCCCCGGCGCCACGCGGCTGGAGAGCGAATCCAGCACCAAGGCGACCAAGCGGCCCGCCCGGCGCATCCGTTCAAGCTCGCGCGCGCTTTTAATGCTGATCATTTCCCGCCGCTCATCAAGCCCAGGAGTTCCCGGTAGGTAACCTCCTTCTCTACGCCGGCATCCACCTCGATCAGCTCGCCCCGCGCCCGGTAATAATCCACCAGCGGGCTCGTCTTTTCCTCGTATTCCCGCATTCTTTCCAGAACCGCCGCGGGCGCGTCGTCGGAGCGCTGGTAAAGCTCCCCGCCGCAACGGTCGCAGCGGCCTTCCCGGGCCGGAGGCATGGTGTCGAGATTGTAAATTTCCCCGCAATCCCGGCAGATCAGGCGCCGGCTCAAGCGCCGGAGCACGATCTCGTCGGAAACCCTCATGTAAACCACCCCGTCCAGGGCCGCTCCCAGCCCGGAAAGGATTCCGTCCAGCGCCCGGGCCTGGGGGGCGGTCCTGGGAAAACCGTCCAGGATGAAACCGATTCGCGCGTCCGGGCGGGAAAGCCTCTCCTGCACGATCCCCACGGTCACCTCGTCCGGGACCAGGTTCCCCTTGCCAATAAAGCTTTCGGCCAACCGGCCCAACTCGCTCCCCGAACTCATGGCTTCCCGGAACATGTTCCCGGTGGAGACATGGGGTATGCCCAGGGCCTGGGAGAGGCGCGCGGCGACGGTCCCTTTCCCCGCCCCCGGCGGTCCCAGCAGAATATAGCGCATCGGCTTTTTCATCCGCTCAGAACCGGCCCCGCAACCTGCCTTTCTTCATGAACCCGTCATAGTGGCGCATGAGCAGGTGGCTCTCCACCTGGCGCATGGTGTCCAGCATCACCCCGACCAGGATCAGGAGGCTGGTGCCCCCGAAAAACTGGCTGATGGTGAAACTGATCCGGAGCCGGCCGCTGATGAACATGGGCAGGATCGCGATGATGGCCAGGAATATCGCCCCGGATAAGGTCACGCGGCTCATCACCCGGTCCAGGAACTGGGCGGTGTTTTTGCCCGGCCGAATCCCCGGGATGAAACCACCATACTTGCGCAAGTTGTCGGCCATGTCCACCGGGTTGAAGGTGATGGCGGTGTAAAAGTAGGCGAAAAAGACGATGCAGAGGACATAGAGCAGGAGGTAGAGGCCGGCGCCCGGCTGGAGCCAGTCGCTTAAGCCCTTGAGGGCGGGGACGAAGCCGGCGATGGTGGCCGGGAACATCAGGATAGCCTGGGCGAAGATGATGGGGATCACCCCGGCCTGATTGACCCGCAGCGGCAGGTAAGTGGCCTGCCCCCCGTAAACCCGGCGGCCCACCACCCGCTTGGCGTACTGCACGGGGATCTTTCTCTGCCCCTGGGTGATCATCACGATCGCCGCGATCACCAGCACTAGCAGCACCACCATGATGATGAGGTAGCCGAGGGAAAGGTCGCGCTTCTCGGGATTCAGGGGGGAGAAGCGCAGCCAGGACTCCCGCAGGGCGGCGGGGGCGCCGGAGATGATGCTGGTGGTGATGATCAGGGAGATGCCGTTTCCGATCCCGCGTTCGGTGATCTGCTCCCCCAGCCACATGATAAAAATCGTGCCCGTGGTCAGGGTGAGCA
Source organism: uncultured bacterium (assembly GCA_964538495.1). Classification (GTDB taxonomy): domain Bacteria; phylum Auribacterota; class Erginobacteria; order Erginobacterales; family DAOSXE01; genus CAZIEA01. The sequence continues at coordinate 6,682 of CAZIEA010000121.1, forward strand.
TGGCCAGCAGCCGAAACCCGAGGCCGGGGTCGGCGATCTGAACGTTGGCGGCGATATTCCCGAAAATCTGGGCGGGATGCTGAAGCCCGAGGCTGATCATGTAACCCTGAAAGAGGGCCAGGACCACCGTCCCGTAACGGGTGTACTGGTTGATCTTCTTGCGCCCGGTTTCCCCCTCCTTGGCCATTTTCTCCAGGAAGGGGATGACCGCGGTCAAGAGCTGCATGATGATGCTGGCGCTGATGTAGGGCATGATCCCGAGAGCGAAGACCGTGCACTTGGACATCGCCCCGCCGGAGAAAATGTCCATCAGCCCGAAGATCGTGCCTCCCTGGCCCTTGGCCAGCTCGCTGAAGATCTGGCTCAGGGCGACGGGATCGATCCCCGGAGTGGGAATGTAGCAGCCCAGGCGGTAAATCGCCAGCAGCCCCAGGGTGAAGAGGATCCTTTTCCTCAACTCCGGGATCTTGAATATGTTGGTAAAAGCGTCGAGCATAACGTCAACTCAATCGGGTCCGATCCGGCGCCGCCGCGATCGCGGAGAAGGAACCGCTCAGGCCTTTGGAGGACTTTCCGCCCCGGGGCCCGAGGGAAGAACATGGCATGTGCCCCCCGCCTCTTCAATGGCTTTGCGGGCGGCGGCGCTGAAACGATGGGCCCTGACTTCGAGGCGGCGCTCCAGCTTGCCCCGAGCCAGGACCTTGACCCCGGAACCGACTTTTTTCTTGATCAGGCCCGCCTCGATCAGCTTTTCCGGGGTAATCTCGGCCCCATCGGCGAAACCGTTCAGGTCGCCGACGTTGACCAGGGCGAAAACCTTGGGGAAAGGGGAGGTGAAACCCACCTTAGGCAGGCGCCGGATCAGGGGCATCTGACCCCCTTCGAACCCGGTGCGCATGGAGAAGCCGGAACGGGCTTTCTGTCCCTTGTGTCCCCGCCCGGAGGTCTTGCCGTGGCCGCTCCCGGTTCCGCGCCCCACCCGCTTGCGGGCCTTCTTGGCCCCCGGCGAAAATTTCAATTCATGCAGTTCCACGGCCGCTCCCTTCCTTGATCCGCTTTCTCAACTGGGATGAGGCGGTATGCAATCCGATCCGCCGCAACCCGTCCAGTCCCGCCCGCACGGTATTGAGAGGATTACGGGACCCGAGCGACTTGGCGTAGACATCCTTGATCCCGGCCATATCCATGACCTTCTTGGATGTCTCCCCGGCGG
>CAZIEA010000122.1:0-7835 GCA_964538495.1 uncultured bacterium
TGATCCGTCGCCTGAAATATTGGGAATCCAGAATCCAGAATTCAGAATCCAGAATCAAAATTCGAATTTCGTCATTCGAATTTCGATTTTTTTTCTGGCGCCAGGCCGCATGCCTCACGCCCCGATTACGATTACGACCACGACAACGATAGCGGATTAAACTACATGTCCTACATGCCTACATGTGAATGCGGCGGCGGTTCCTTCAGCCTTCAGCCTGTTTTTTCACCATGAAGCATGAAGAAACATGAAGTTTGGCGTCTTGGCGCCTTGGCGTGAGAAAAGCGGTTTTTCTACATGTCCTACATGCCTACATGTGAATGCGGCGGCGGTTCCTTCAGTCTTCAGCCTGGAGTCGGCCGTAGTCCCGGCCCCGGGCGAAGGGCACCTTGAACAGGAGCGAGTAAAGGATGGGGATAAAGCCGAGGGTGAGGACGGTGGCGAAAAGCAGCCCCCCGATGATGGTCCAGGCCATGGATTCCCAGAGCGGGCCTCCCTGGAGGGCCAGGGGCAGGAGCCCGAAAAGAGTGGTGATGGTGGTGAGCAGGATCGGGCGCAGGCGCTTCTGGGCGGAGAGCACAACGGCGTCCTGGGGGCTTTTTCCCTCCCGGAGCTCGATTTCGATCCGGTCGATCAGGACGATGGCGTTGTTGATCACTATCCCCGCCAGGCTCACCATCCCCAGCATCGCCATGAAGCCGAACTCGCTCCCGGTCAGCAACAGCCCCAGGATCGCCCCGATCAGCCCCATCGGGATGGTCAGAACGATGATCAGGGTCTTGCGGAAGCTGTTGAACTGCCAGACCAGGAGCATGAGGATGATGAAGATCGAGACCGGGAGCTTGACGAAGATGGAATTGGAGGCTTTCTCGTTCTCCTCGAATTCCCCGCCGTATTCCACGGTGTAACCCGCGGGCCAGCCCTTGACCAAGGCGTCGAGCCGGGGCCTGATCTCTGCCAGGACGGCGGCGGCGGTGCGCCCGGAGACGTCGCATTTCACCGTCAGGTTGCGCTGGCGGTTGCGGCGCTCGATGGTGGAGACCTCGGAGCGGAACTCGGGGTTGGCGATCTGCAAGAGCGGCACGCTCCCGCCCCCGGAAAGGGAATAGACGTTGAGTCCCTCGATCTTGGAGAGGTCGGTCCGGTTGGCCTGGACCGAGCGCAGGTCCACCGGAATGACCTGGTCGGCCTCGCGGTATTCGGTGGCCTGGTAGCCCGCGAGCTGGGTCTGGAGGGAGACCGCGATGTCCTGGCTGGTCAGCCCGGCCCGGCGGGCGCGAGCCTGGTCGATCCGGATGTAGAGCTTCTTGATCGGAGAACCCCAACTGTCCCGGACCGAGACCGTCCCCGGGATTCCCCGCAGGAGATCCCGGACCTCCCGGGAAAGCCGGTACATGGTCCTGATCCCCCGGCGGCTGATGTCGCGCCCGTCGATCCGGATCTGGATCGGCGCCCCCACCATCGCCCCGGTCTCCAGCTTCTTCACCACCGGGTTGGCGGCGGGGATGGTCTCGGTCATCATCCTAAGAACATCCGCCATCAGGGAGTCCATCCCCTCGGCGGCGACGCAGTTGACCAGGAAGAAACCGTAGTTCTCGTTGCTTTGCTCCTGGTTGAGGGAAAGGTAGAAGCGGGGGCTCGACTCCCCCACGTACATGGAGAAATTCTCCACCTCGGGCCGGGAAGCCAGGAAAGCCTCCACCGGGAGCATCTCCCGGTAGGTCTGGTCGATATGGGTACCGTCGGGAAGCCAGAAGTCGATCACGAACTGGGGGCGGACCGAGGCGGGGAAGAAGATCTGGGGGACGAAGCCGAAAAGCTTCAGGGACCCGGCGAACACAGCCAGGAGAATAACGATGGAAACGGCCCGGTGGGTGAGCAACCAGAGCAGGAAACCCCGGTAGCGGGAGTAAAAACCTTCCCCGAATCCCCGGGAGGAAGCCTGGGGCTTGACCTTGAGAAAGCGCAGGCAGAAGAGCGGGATCATGGTCAGCGCCAGGACCCAGGAAGCGACCAGGGCGATGGTGACCACCTGGAACAGGCTGGCGCAGTATTCGCCCACCGCCGACTCGGCCAGGTAGATGGCCAGAAAAGCCGCCGCCGTGGTCAGGGTGGAGGTAAGCAGGGGGATCGCCAGCTCCCTCCCGGCGGAAACGGCGGCGGCGAAGCGCTCCTGGCCGTTGCCGATCCGGACCATGATGTCCTCGCTGATCACGATGGCGTTGTCCACCAGCATCCCCAGGGCAATGATCAGGGAGGCGATGGAAACCTGCTGCAGCCCGATCCCGAAAAAGCCCATGGCCAGAAAAGTCAGCAGCATCGTCATCGGGATCAGCGAGCCCACTACCAGGCCGGTCCGGATGCCCAGGAAAAGCAGCATCACCAGGACCACGGCGGCCACGCCCTCGAGCAGGTTGACCATGAAGTCGTTGACGGCGATGGTGACGTAGCGGGGCTGGAAGGCGGCGTAATCGAACTCCATCCCGACGGGGAGATCCTGCTGGCGCTCGCGCAGGAACCCGTCCAGGCGGCTCCCCAGGTCCACGATGTTCCCGTCCCGGGTCATGTTCACGGCGATGAGCACGGCCTCTCGGCCGTTGAAATGCACGATGGTTTCGGAGGGCTCCACGTAGCCGCGGTAAATCGAGGCGATGTCCCGGAGGGCGATCAGGCGCTCGGGCCGGCCCGCGGCCGAAAGCCGGATCACGGTGGCGCGGAGATCTTCCAGGCTTTCGTAGTTCCCGGTCGGCTCGACCACGATCTTGTCGGGCCCGATGTTGACGTAGCCGCCGGGGAGAACGATGTTCTCGGTCTGAAGAATGTCGGCCAGGGCCGCGGGGCTGAGCCCCAACTCGGACAGGCGGGCGTTGGAGAACTCGACGAAGATCTTTTCCTGCTGGTCCCCCATGATCTCGACCCGGGCCACGTCCCGGAGCTGGAGCAACTCCTTGCGCAGGGAGCGCGCGGTCTCGTCCAGCTCCGCCTGGGCGAATCCCTCCCCGGTCAGGGCGATCATGATCCCGAAGACGTCCCCGAAGTCGTCCAGCACCGAAGGCCCGGATATCCCCTCGGGGAGGGAGGGGCGGGCGTCGTCGATCTTGTCGCGGAGCTTGCGCCAGATCGGGCGCATGTCGGAATATTTTTCCTTAATGTTGACGTAGACCAGGGAGACGCCGGTCCGGGACTGGGAGGTGACGTTGTCGAGTTCCGGGATTTCCTGGACCTTGCCCTCGATCTTGTCGGTGACGAGCTGCTCCACCCGCTCCGGGGAAGCGCCGGGGAAATAGGTCATGACCAGGGCGGTGCGGATCACGAACTCGGGATCCTCGGCCTGGGGAAGCGAGAAGTAGGATGAGAGCCCGGCCAGCACGACCAGGGCGAGCAGAACCAGGGTCAGGCGGTTGCGGTTAAGGGCGAATTCGGTCAGGTTCACGGGCTGGTCTCCGGTTTCAGGGCCCCTTCAGCGGGTTTCTTCCCCATCGAGCAGGCGGACTTTCCGGCCCTCCTCCAGCCGGGTGACCCCGGCAACAACCACCGTTTCGCCCCCCTCGAGTCCGGAAATGATCTCCACCCCCTCGGCGCCGAGGGCGCCGAGAGCGACTTTTCTCCTGGCCACCGCGCCCCCGGAGACAATCCAGACGTAATCTTCCCCGGTCTCGAGATCGGCCAGGATGGCGGAAGTCGGAATCACGATCCCGGCGCTGCCGGAAAACTCGAAAACCAGGGAAACCTCGGCCGCCATCCCCGGGCGGATTCCGGAATGGTCTCCGGAGAGGACGACGGTGACCGGGTAGGTCCCGGTCTGGCCGTCCAGAGCCGGCTCCACCTCCGCCACCCGGCCGGAGAAAGCCCGGCCCGGAAAGCTTTCGAAACCGATCCGGGCCTCCTGGCCCGGACGCACCTTCGCCACCAGGCTCTCGGGGATCCCGAACTTGACCTTGATGGAGCCGGGGTCGAGAACGCGCAGGACCGGCTGGCCGGCCGAAACCGTTTCGAACTCGTCCACTTCCCGGTTGGACACGGTCCCGGCGAAAGGACTCTTGAGCTCGGCGTAGGAAAGCTGGTTGCGGGCCTGCTCGAGCTGGGCGGACAGGGCCTGGACCTGGGCCCGGTCGGAGTTGCGCTGGGCCTCGATCGAGTCGAGCTCGTCCTTGCCGATGTTGCTGTTTTCGTACAGGGCCTTGGCCCGCTGGTAACTGTTCTGGGAGTTCTTGGCGGCGGCCTCGGCGCTCTCCAGGTTGTGCTCGAGGTTCTTGACCTCCAGAAGAAAATCGGAAGCGTCGAGCCGGGCCAGGACCTTGCCCTCGAGGACGGAGTCCCCGACCTCGACCAGGATTTCCTCCACCTTGCCCCCGACCCGGAAGGCCAGGGCCGCCTCCTTCCCCGCCCGGGCCGAACCGCTGAAGGTCCGGGTCATCCCCTCGGCGGCGGGGCGGACCACGATCGCCTTGACCGGGCGGATGACCTCGGCCTCCGGCGGCGTTTCCTTGGCGCACCCCAGCCCTAGGAGCCAGGACAGGAGGAGGGCGACGGGGGGGAGAAGCCGGAATTTTCTAAGCGCGTTTGTTTTCACTCTTATTCCCCTCTTTTCGGTTCTTGGTGGTTCCTTCAGCCTTCAGTCTTCAGCCTGTTTTTTTTCACCATGAAGATCATGAAGAAACATGAAGTTTTGCGCCTTGGCGTCTTTGCGCCTTTGCGTGAGAAAAGCGGGTTTTCTACATGTCCTACATGCCTACATGTGAATGCGGCGGTGGTTCCTTCAGCCTTCAGTCTTCAGCCTTCAGCCTGTTTTCTCACCATGAAGAGCATGAAGAAAAAATCTGGGTGAATCTGTGAAATCTGTGGAAAGAAACAATCTGCGAAATCTTAGTTGCCGTTAGCGGGGATTCGCGGGATTCGCGGTTAATCGGGTCCGGCCTTTGCCAGGGAGGCCAGGAGGGCGGCGGAAAAGACCGCGCGTTCCTCCGGGGAGGCGGCGGGGCCGATCAGGCCGACCTCCCGCTCGAGGCGGACCAGCTCGGAATAAACCGAGTAATAGGAGGAAACCGCCGCGGCCTGGGCGGAAACGTACTCGGACTGGGCGTCGAGGAGGTCGATGATCGGCAGGGTCCCCTGGCGGTACTTGTCCTCGACCAGAGCAAGCGTCTCGCTGGCGATCTTCTCGCGCCCCGTCTCCAGTTCCCAGGCGGCCAGGGCGGAGATCAGGTCGAAGAACGCCGAACGCACATTGAGCCCCTTGGTCTCCTCCTGGAGCTCCAGGGCCTCTCCGGCCTTGAGCCGGGCGATCTCCTTCTGGCCCATGTCCGCCCAGTTGCTCCCCCCCATCCAGATCGGGATGCTCAGGGAAACCCCCAGGAACCACTCGTCGTCGTCGGGATATTCCCCCGCCCTGCCCCAGGAGCCCGAGACCGGGTCCCAGACCTCCTCGTCAAGGTTGCGGGTGTATTCGAAGCGCCCGCTCAGGGTGGGGGTCCAGATCCGGGTCCGGGCCCGGGACAGGTCGGCCGCGGCCGCCTCCAGGTTGAGGCGGGCGGAGAGGACCTCGGGGGAGCGTTTCAGCGCTTCCGCGACCAGGAACTCCCGGAAGAAGTCGGCATCCCGCCAGTTCCGGAAATGCCTGTCCAGCCCGGGCGCGCCTAAAATGCTCTCCCGCCAGGGTTCGGCCCCTTCCAGGGGGGCGAGGCGGAAGGGGGTTTCCTGGGGGCGGTTGAGGGTCTGGTTGAAGGCCAGGCCGGCTTTCCGGAGGGAGAAAGCGGCCGAGATGGTCTGGGCCAGGGCGTTCTTGTACTGGGACTCCCAGCGCAGGACGTCCTCGCGGCCCCCCATCCCCTGCTCCCGCCTGACCCGGGCGGTGCCCAGGTGGTTGCGGGTGGCCTCCAGGTTTTCCCGGCGGACCCGCAGGAGCTCCCGGGCCTGGAGCACGTCCAGGTAGGCCTGGACGGCGGCCGCGGCGGTGTCGAGGCGCGCCGATTCCGCCGAAGCCTCGGCCAGGCTGACGGCGATGGTCGCCAAGGAGACCGTTTTCCAGGTCGGATAGTCGAAAAGCAACTGCTGGGCCGTGAGGGTGAGGCCGGTTTCCCAGCGGTTGAGAAAACCTCCCGAAGCCTTGGCCTGGTCGGTGTCGATGAGCCGGTACTGGGCCGAGCCTTCGAGTTGGGGCAGAAGGTTGGCGAGGACCTTGCGGTATTCCTTCTCCTGCTCTTGCTGGCTCCGGAGCGAGATGGCGTAGGAAAGGTTGTTCTTCAGGGCCAGAGAGACCGCGGCGGCGGGGTTGAAAAGCTCGCCCTCCTCGATCTCGGCGCCGATCTGCCGGGCTTCCATGAGCAGGTCGAAGGAGGGGTAATACCCGATCCGGCGGGCCGTCGCCATGTTGAGGGTGAAATCCTCCTTGTCGCGGTAGTAAACCTCCAGGGACTCCGGCGGCTCGCCCCGGAGGATTTCGTACACCTTGAGGGCGTTGGCGCGGGCCACTTTCTCCACGCTCCCGGCGTAAAGCCCCCCCAGGGCCCCCCGCTCCACCAGGGGCAACCCCTCCAGGGCGAAGGTGGGGATGCCGCGGAGGTTGATTTCCTCCAGGAGTTCGGAGATCTTGGGGAGGGTGTTGAAGCGGGCCGAGGGGGTGAGGTAAAGAAATTCCGTCTCCGCTCCCAGGGCGGAAACGGTCTCGGCGGCGGTATCGGCATAAAAGACGAACTCGAATTTCAGGCCGTAGGTCCGCTCCGCCTCCGCCGCCCGCTCGGGGAGGCCGGGGATGTATTCCGGGAGTTCCGGGTCGATCAGGATCGAGACCTTCTTTTTCCCCTCGGCCAGCCGGGCCACCCAGAACAGGTCGGCAGCCGCCTTGTCCCGCTGGATCTGGAAGGTAAGGTTGCCCACGGGAGAGCGGCCGCCGGGAAGGGTAATTTCGATGAACTCGAGATCGAGATCCCCGAAAAGCACCACCGGCTTGGGCAGGGCGGTCTGCGCGAAGAAGAAGGCGGCGGCGGCCAGGCCCTGCCCCACGACCAGCTCAGGCCCCTCCGCCGCCAGGAGTCCCGAAGCGGCCGGGGCGATCCGGGACGGGTCCCAGCCGCAATCCGCCTGAAACTCCGGGGGGTAAACGAACTCGAACTGGCCCTCGCCCAGAACCGCCAGTTCGGTTTTGAAGCGCTCCCAGCACTCCTGTTCGTAATAGTAGGGCCCGAAAGTCAGGTGCCCGATCGTGACCCGGCGGATTTGGGGAAAAGCCGTTGCGGGAAGCCCGGCCAAGATCAGGAAACAGGCCAGAACCACTCTCGTTATCCCGGTCACGCCTCCCTCCTTATCCGGACCTCGCTTATCGCCAAAAAGAAGGTTAAATTATACTGTCCGGCGCCGTCCTGTCCAGCCGGGAAATCCGCGGGACCGCTGTCCACAGATTTCACAGATTATAAGATCAGGCTGAAGGAACCGCCGCCACATTCACATGTAGACATGTAGGACATGTAGAAAACCTACTTTTCTCACGCAAAGGCGCCAAGACGCCAAAAAAACAATTTCCAAAGCCGCGTATTCTGAATTCTGAATTCTGGATTCTGGATTCCCAATATTTCAGGCGCCGGATTACGGATCACTGATTACGGATTACGTTGGTTCTCCTGATTTCTGACTCCTGACTCCTGTTTCCCTCATGGTAAAAAAGAAGTTTCTCTGTGCCCTCTGTGGTGAAATAGCGAGCAACACCTTAATCATCAATGGAGAAGAGCCTTTGAAAATCGGACTGATCGACATCGGAACCAATTCCATCCGCTACCTGGCGGCGGACCTGGGGCAATCCCCTCCCCCGGTCCTGGCCCGGGGCCTGCTCTGCCCCCGCC
>CAZIEA010000123.1:0-2677 GCA_964538495.1 uncultured bacterium
GTAGGGCATGTAGAGGGTCAAATTCGAAATCAGAAACTCGAAATTCGAAACCGCAAGGTGGTTTGAGTTATTCGAATTTGAAATTTGTTTCGGATTTCTGACTTCGAGTTTCGAATTTTTCCGGGCCCTCTGCTCTATGCTGAAGTATGTCCATGGTGAGAAAAGAATTCTCTGTGACCTCTGGTTTTTCTCTGTGATCTCTGTGGTAAGGAAGTTAGGCGAAGGGAACCGCGAATCCCCGCTAACCAAGGCGCCGGATCACGGTTCACTGATTACGGATTACGGGTTTTCCCGGCTCCTGACTCCTGTTTCCTGTATCCTGAATTTCGACGGATTACGGATCACTGATTACGGATTACGGCTCTTCCTGAACCCTGTCTCCGGTCTCTATGCTCTATGCCCTCTGCTCTATGCTTAAGGAAAGGGCGGGGAGGTCGGGGAAGACGGCGTCGGGCGCGAAGCCCGAATCGGCCAGGATCTTTGGGGTGGTGACCCCGGAGAGCACCAGGATGGATTTCAGGCCCAGGCGCTTTGCCCCCGCCAGGTCGGTCTCGATCCGGTCCCCCACCACCGCTGTCGTGTTCTCCGGCAGCCCCAGGATTCCGAGGGCCTGGCGGAACATTTCGGGCTCGGGCTTGCCGACCACGATCGGGGAGACCCCGGTGGCGGCGGTCAGGGCGGCGAGCTGGGCCCCGCAGCCGGGCACCGGGCCCTCGGGGGTGGGATAGGAGAGATCGGGGTTGGTCCCCAGAAAGCCGGCCCCGCGATGGATCAACAGCGAGGCCCGGGCCAGCTTCTTCCAGGTCAGGTGACGGTCCCAGCCCACCACCACCCAGCGGGCATCCTGCTCGGAGAGCGCAAAACCCCTGTCCCCTAGGGCAAGTTTCAGGCCTTCGCCCCCGATAACGTAGACGGGCGTCCCCGGGGGGTCCTGGCGGGCCAGGTACTCGGCCGCCACGACCGCGGAGGTCAGGATCCGGCCGGGGTTCGCCTCCACCCCGAAGCCCGAGAGCTTGGCGGCGAAACTCTCCGGGGTTTTGCTCGAGTTGTTGGTGGCCAGGACCCAGGGGATCTCCCGCTCCCGGAGCAGGGAGAAGAACTCCGCCAGCCCCGGCAGGGGCCGGTCCCCCAGCCAGAGGACCCCGTCCATGTCCACGATCAGCCCGCGGATGTCGTCCAACCCCGCCCCCTTGGAATCGATTCTCATGATTTCTCTTGCGTTTGCCCGGCGTCAAGTTTAGTCCAGGACAAACTTGCCGGGTTTTTCCCGGGCCGGTAGAGTATACAAAAAAACAACCGGTTTCGAAGGAGGAAAGCAATGATCGGATTTTTTGCGCTGATAATCACGGCGGCGGCGCTCTTCGCCGGGGCCGCGGCCGGGGAAGAACCGGCCAAGCTCAAGCTGGCGGCTTGTTACTCCACGCCGCTGGCGGAACCCTGGCCCGACTGCATTCACCAGGCCTGCCTGAAGCTCTCGGCCGAGGCGCCGGGCCTGAGTTACGAGATGAGCGAAAACCTCGGCGCCGCCGACTTCGAGAAGGTCCTGCGCCGGTACGCCGAGCGGGGTTTCGATATCATCACCGGGGATTCCTTCGGCAACGAGGAAACCGCCCGCAGGGTGGCCCGGGATTATCCCCGGACCGCTTTCTGCTTTGGCTCCGGCCAAGGCCCGGCGCAGCCCAATTTCGCGGTCTTTGACAACTGGATCCACGAACCCGCCTACCTCTGCGGGATCATCGGGGCGCGGATGTCCCGCTCCGGGATCATCGGGGTTTTGCCCCAGATGGACATCCCCGAGGCCAACCGGATCGCCCACGCCTATATCGCCGGGGCCCGGAGCGCCTATCCCGGGATCAAGGTGATCGGGGCCTACGTCGGGAGCTTTTTCGACCCGTCCCGGAACAAGGAAGCCGGCCTGGCCCTGATCGAAGCCGGGGCCGACGTCGTTTTTGCCATGGGCTCCGGCGGGATCGCGGCGGCCCGGGAAAAATCCTCCCCGGGAAAGCCCGTTTACGCCTTCGGACACGTGCTGGACCAGTGGGAGCAGGCTCCCGACAGCGTGATTACCGGCCCGGTCTGGGACGTTTATCCCACCCTCAAGGCCGCGCTGGCCGCCGTCCGCTCCGGGACCTTCGCGGGGCGGGATTACCGGGAGTACAGCTTCATGAGCCGGGGCGGCTCCTCCCTGGCCCCCTATCATACGTTCGAAACCGTCCTGCCCGCCGAGCTCAAGGAACTGGTCCGGGAAAAGACCCGGGCGATTCTGGAGGGGATCTTGCCGGTCCCGGTGGAGGAGGGGACGGTCCGTTTCGACTCCGTTAGGCTGAAGGAACTGCCGCCGCATTCACATGTAGACATGTAGGGCATGTAGGACCCTGTTTCCCCTCACGATGTTCCCGACCCGGGCACGCGGGGGCCTTGACATGCATGGGGGTTTTCGGTCATCCTGAAAACCTGGGCCGACGGCCCTCAAGGAGGAAAAAATGATAGTGACCAATACCGATAACGTGCCCGGGCGCCGGATCAAGGAAGTGGTTGGGATCGTGCGCGGCAACGCCGTGGGTTCGGCGGCCGTGGCCGAGAGCCTGATCACCAACGTGAGAAAGGCGGTGACCTCGGTGATTTCCTGGGGGCCGAAAATCGTGACCGGGGAGGAGGTCGGGGTGGGCCAGGAGGA
>CAZIEA010000123.1:2700-3096 GCA_964538495.1 uncultured bacterium
CCGCCGCCGCCGATGCCGCCCCGCCCAAGCCCTTCCAGTTCGAGGGGGAGCTCAACCGCTACAGCGATTTGCTGTTCGAGTTGCGGGAAAGAGCCCTAGCCAGGCTTAAGGTCAACGCCGAGAACATGGGCGCCAACGCCGTAATCAACATCCACTTCGACGTGACCGTGATCCTGATGCACGCCTTCGAGGTCTGCGTCTACGGCACCGCGGTCAAGCTTTAAGCGCCGCCCCCCGCAGGTAGGCGTCGATTCCCCGGGCCGCCCGCTTTCCCGCGCCCATGGCCTCGATCACGGTGGCGGCCCCGGTGGCGATGTCGCCCCCGGCGAAAACCCCCGGGAGCGAGGTGGCGCCGGTTTCGGGGTCCGTGAGGATGTTTCCCTTGGGCCCGGTCTT
>CAZIEA010000123.1:3107-3854 GCA_964538495.1 uncultured bacterium
GGGGAAGGTGAACTCCGAGCCCGGGACGCCGACGGGCCGGCGGCGGCCGGATTCGTCCGGTTCCCCCAGTTCCATCCGCAGGCATTCCGCCGCCGCCACCCGGGAATTCTCTCCGGCCAGGTAGCGGACGGGGAGGGTGAGGAGGTGGAACTCGATCCCCTCCTGCTGAGCATGATGGACTTCCTCGACCCGGGCCGGCATCTCCCGGAGGCTGCGGCGGTAGACCACCCGGACCTCTTCGGCCCCCAGGCGCCGGGCGGTCCGGGCCGAGTCCATGGCCACGTTTCCCCCCCCGACCACGATCACCCTCCGGCCGCGCAGGACCGGGGTGGCCCTGGCCGGGAACTCCGCCGCCCCCATCAGGTTCACCCGGGTCAGGTATTCGTTGGCCGAGTAGACCCCGACCAGGTTCTCCCCGGGGATGCCCATGAAACCGGGGAGACCCGCGCCGCTGCCGATGAAAAAGGCCCGGAAGCCCTCCCGCGCCAGGTCCTCCAGGGTGAGGCCGGCCTCGATTACCGCGTTGAACCGGAAGACCACCCCCAGCGCCTCGAGCTTGGCGACTTCGGCGGCGAGGATTTCCCGGGGGAGGCGGAAGGCGGGAATGCCGTAGGCCATCACCCCCCCGGGCGCGTGCAGGGCCTCGAAGACGGTGACGGCGTATCCCATCCGGGCCAGGTCCGCGGCCGCGGTCAGGCCGGCCGGTCCCGAACCGATTACGGCCACGGGGGGGCCGTCGCTCCCGGC
>CAZIEA010000123.1:3956-4969 GCA_964538495.1 uncultured bacterium
GGACGCAGAGTTTCTCGCACTGGTCTTCCTGGGGGCAAACCCGCCCGCAGACCGCGGGCAGGGAGTTGGTCTCCCGGATCAGGGCGATCCCCTCGGCTTCCTTTCCCTCCTTGAGGAGGCGGATGAAGCCGGGGATGTCGACCTCGACCGGGCAGCCCTTTCGGCAGGGGGCCTGCGGGCACTGCAGGCAGCGGGATGCCTCCTGCCGGGCGAGTTCGGGGGTGAGGCCCAGGGGAACTTCCCGGAAGTCCTTCACCCGTTCGGCCGGGTCCCGCTCCGGCATGGCGGCGCGCCCGGGATCGGCTTTCACGCGCGCCCCCCGGCCTGTTCCCGGGCCCGGGTTTCCTCGGTCCGGTAGGTTCCCAGGCGGGCCTTGAGCTCGTCGAAATCCACCTGGTGGGCGTCGAAGTCGGGCCCGTCCACGCAGGCGAACTTGGTTTTCTCCCCCACCGTGACCCGGCAGCACCCGCACATTCCCGTCCCGTCCACCATCAGGGGGTTGAGGGAGACCAGGGTCTTGATCCCGTAGGGGCGAGTCTGGTCGGCCACCGCCTTCATCATGGGGACGGGCCCGATGGCGTAAACCAGGTCCGGGATCCGGCCGTCGTTGATCAGCCAGTTCAGCAGGTAGGTGACCAGGCCCGTCTTGCCCAGGGTCCCGTCCTCGGTGCAGATATGCAGCTCGTCGGCGGCCGCGCGCAGCTCGTCCAGAAAAATTAGCATCCCGGCCGTGCGGGCCCCGATGATCGCGGTCACGCGGTTGCCGGCCTCCCGCCAGGCGCGGATCACCGGCAGGGCCTCGGCCGCGCCTACGCCGCCCCCGATCACCGTGACCGCGCCCACTTTCGCCACGGGGGTGGGGCGGCCGAGGGGCCCGACCAGGTCGAGGATCCCGTCTCCGGCTTTCAGGGCGGCCAGCTCCCCGGTCCCGGCCCCGGCGGCCTGGACCGCCAGGACGATGCTCCCGGCGCCGGGATCGGAATCCACCAGGGTGAGCGGGATCCGCTCGGCCC
>CAZIEA010000123.1:5062-5299 GCA_964538495.1 uncultured bacterium
CCTCCCGTTTCAGGACCCGGTTCACGGGGTTTCCGCCGCCGCCGATGGGTTGGTCAGGGCCACGATCTTCTTCAGGCCGGCCTGGCGGCTCAGGTCCATGATCTCCACGGCCAGGCCGTAGGGGATTTCCCGGTCGGCTTTCAGGATCAGGACCTGATCTTTTCCCCCGGCGGTTTCCGCTTCCAGGAGCCGGAGGAGGTCGCCCCGGAGCACCGGCTGCCGGTTGAGGAAAGGGCC
>CAZIEA010000123.1:5309-7826 GCA_964538495.1 uncultured bacterium
AGCTCGATATCCAGGCCGGGCAGGTCGGAAAAAGAAGTGGTGACCAGGAAAAAGATGAGCAGGATGAAGATGACGTCGATCATCGGGGTGATGTTCATAATGATCTTGCGCCGCCGCCGCTCGATTTTCATGTCTCCTCCCGGGCTTCGGGCTCGTTCCCCAAGCAGGCTTCGGCGACGCTCTCCAATTCCAGCAGCAGGCTGTCCACCTTGCGGGTGTAGATCCCGTGGGCGACCAGGGCGGGGATGGCCACGATCAGCCCGGCAATGGTGGTGATCAGGGCCTGCGAGATCCCCGAGGACATGGCCTGGGCCTGCCCGACCCCGAGGCGGGAGATGACCTTGAAGACCTCCACCATCCCCAGGACCGTCCCCAGCAGACCCAGCAGCGGCGAGACCACCGCCGTGATTTCCAGGAGCGAGAGCCCGCGCTCGAGGGCGCTCCCGACCTGTTTCAAGGTGAGCTGGAGGGCCTCGTAGCCGCGCTGCCGGCCCCAGGGGCGCGTCCGGCGCACGGTCTCGATCACCGCCCCCAGGGGCGAACCGTCCGCTTCGATTTGAGGATTTTCGGGATGCTCCCGGACCCTCCGGAGGAGCTTTTCCGGCAGGACTTTTTTCTCCCGCAGGACCCAGCCCTTCTCGACGATGACCGCGATCGAGACGAGCGAGCAGAGCGAGAGCGGGATCATGGTGTAGCCGCCCTTGAGAATGGTTTCGTACATTTCCTTCTCCAAAACTAAGATTACGCGGATTACCGCCTTATTCGAACTGCAACTAAGATTACGCAGATTACCGCAGATTAAAGTCTGTCCACAGATTTCACAGATTAAAACTTCATGCTCTTCATGTTCTTCATGGTGAGAAAAAAAGTAACTCTCTGTGGCCTGAAGGTTTTCCTCTGTGAGCTCTGTGGTATGGAGGTCAGGCGGAAGGCTGAAAAAAAAACGAGTTTAGCACGCGCGGAGCCGCTTGAGAAGTCACTGGTAATTGAAGGTGAATTCCAGCCAAAGACCGTCGTCCTTGATGGAATCGAGGATTTCCTGGTCCAACTTCTCGTAAGGGGCGGCCCCGGTGACCGCCTTGAGGGCGTAGCGGACTTCCCAGGCCGGGCCGTCGTGCTCGTTAAGCATCACTTGTCCCAGGTTTCCGTCGGGCATGATCTTAAATAGGATCGAGGTCCGGCGGCTGCGGACATAGTGGGTGTTGTTCATCACCACCAGCATCCAGAGGTTGGAGACCCGGGGCTTGAGGCGGCTCAGGTAGCGCCCCACCGCGGTGGAGCGGGTGTTGTAGGCGATCTGTTTCAGAACCTGGGCCTTTCCCGCCGGGTTGAGAGCCTCCGGGGAGAGAAACTCGTCGAGTCCGTCGAGATCGAGCGGGAGCAGTCCCTCCTGCAGGGCGGGGGAGAGAGCTCTCTCCCCCTCTCGTTCCCCCGCCCGGGCGGTGATCATTCCCTCGCC
Organism: uncultured bacterium; assembly: GCA_964538495.1. GTDB lineage: Bacteria > Auribacterota > Erginobacteria > Erginobacterales > DAOSXE01 > CAZIEA01. The sequence goes on from CAZIEA010000123.1 coordinate 6,769, forward strand.
CGAATCGACTTCCTCGTCCCGGCCGCTCTCCTGCCCCCCTTCGGCCGGCTTCGCCTCCTGCGCCGTCCGGGGAACCTTGCGTACGCTCCGCCCCGGGGCGGTCCCATCCGAGCGGGGATCGCTTTCCTGATCGTCATGGTCCGGGACCGTGTCCTGGGGCCGGCTGTCCCGGTCGGAGATCAGGCGGCTTTCCGGGTCCGAATCCGCCTTGGCGATCCGTTCCGGGGAATCCACGAATTCCAGGGTGACTCCCGGCCGGGGCGGGGTCGGGAAAAGCGGGATCTTGAACAGGTGGGTTCTGCCTGCCCCCCAGAACAGAAGCAGGTGCAGAAAGAGCGAACAGCCCGCGGCCGCCAGGACGATCCTTTTCGACTGTAAACCAACTTTGTTCATGGTCTTCTGGGGGCAAAGATTACCAGATCGCCGCCTTCGGGCAGGGACAATTCGCCGGGATTTCTATGCCCCGGGCTTCGAAAAGCCTATAATTTCCGCCAATTACCCGGTTGGAAACCGCCGCATTCACATGTAGACATGTAGGACATGTAGAAAACCCACTTTTTTCACGCAAAGCCGCCAAGAAAACCTACCTGTCCACAGATTAAAACTTCATGTTCTTCATATCCTTCATGGTGAGAAAAAAAGAATTCTCTGTGGCCTCTGATTTTCTCTGTGCGCTCTGTGGTAAGGAAGTTGAACCGCGAATCTCGCGAACCCCGTAAGTTAATGTGCCGGATTACGGATTACTGATTACGGATTACGGGTTTTCCCGGCTCCTGACTCCTGTTTCCTGTATCCTGGTTTTCGACGGATTACGGATCACTGATTACGGATTACGGCTCTTCCTGAACCCTGAACCCTGTATCCTGCCTCTATGAAATCCGGGCACAAGAGACCGAACGTGAAGGCGCCTGCTCGCCTCGGCGAGATCCGGGTCCTGGAAGCGGGCGTCCCGGTCGTGATCGGCAGCGGGGTGGCGGGTTTGACCGCCGCCCTGGGCTTGGACGAGTGCTTGGTCCTGACCAGGACCGGGAGGGAGGAGGGGGCGAGCCGCTTGGCCC
>CAZIEA010000124.1:0-7814 GCA_964538495.1 uncultured bacterium
CGTGATGCCGGTTTTGGGCGGTTTCGAATTTCGAGTTTCTGATTTCGAATTTACCCACATGTCCTACACGTCTACATGTAAATGCGGTGGCGGTTCCTTCAGCCTTCAGTCTTCAGCCTTCAGCCTGGTTTTCAAAATAATCCGTGGACAAACCGGTTCCAGGACAAATTGGCCCCTTGCCGGGGCCGGGGAACCCGCTACAATAAGTTTTTAAGGAAAACGGACGATGATTATCTGGATGATCTTTCTGCTGGCGGCGGGCCTGGCCCTGATCGTGCTCGAGGTCTTCATCCCCGGGGGGGTGGCGGGGACCATCGGGGCCCTGGCCCTGGCCGCCTCGGTCGTCCTGGCCTTCCGCCTCACCGAGTTCGGGGTTCTCTGGCTGCTGGTCACGCTCTCGCTCTCGCTCGGATCGCTTTTGCTCTCGGTCAAGTTCGTGGCCCGTTCCCCGATGGGGAAGAAAATCTTTCTCAGCGCCAACGAAAAGGGCTCCCGGGGGACCGACAGCTCCCTGGAAGCGCTCTCCGGAATCGAGGGGATGGCCCTGAGCGAACTGCGCCCGGCCGGGATCGCCCGCTTCGGAGCCGACCGGAGAATCGATGTCGTCACCGAGGGGGAATACATTCCCCGGGGGGCCCGGGTCCGGGTTCTCCAGGTAACCGGAAACCGCGTGGTCGTGGCGCAAGTTTCGCCCAGGCCCGAAACAGGAGGTCAAAATGCCTAATCTGCTGCCCATCGTCTGGCTGCTGGTGGTGGTGGTCCTGCTCTTTCTCTTCGGGACCTTCCTTTACTTCTTCAAGGTCTGGATCCGGGCGGTGGCCGCCGGGGCCTACGTTGGAATCTTCAACCTGGTGGGAATGAAGCTGCGCGGGATCCGCCCGGTCATCATCGTGGATGCCCGGATCATGGCCATGAAGGCCGGGCTCCAGGTCGAAACCAACGACCTCGAGGCCCATTACCTAGCCGGAGGGAATGTCAATAAGGTGATCCGGGCCCTGATCGCGGCCGACAAGGCCGGAATCCCGCTGACTTTCCCGAAAGCCTGCGCTATTGACCTGGCCGGGCGCGACATCGAAGAGGCGGTCAGGACCAGCGTCAACCCCAAGGTCATCGACTGCCCGGCGGCGGGGGCCGGCTCCGGCGGCGGCGGCATGCTCGACGCCGTGGCCAAGGACGGCATCCGCCTTCTGGTGAAGGCGCGCGTGACCGTGCGCGCCAACATCGAACGCCTCGTCGGCGGCGCCAGCGAGGAGACGATCATCGCCCGCGTCGGCCAGGGCATCGTAAGCGCCATCGGGTCGTCGCCGAGCTACAAGAATGTCCTGGAGAATCCCGACCAGATCAGCCGCCATGTGCTTGACAGCGGCCTCGACGCCCAGACGGGTTTCGAAATCGTGTCCATCGACATCGCCGACATCAGCGTGGCCGGCGTCGCCGACGTCGCCAATGTCGGCGCCCAGCTCGAAACCGAGCGCGCCGAAGCCGACAAACAAATGCGCCAGGCCGAGGCCGAGGGGCGCCGCGCCATGGCCGTGGCGCTGGAGCAGGAGATGAAGGCCCGCACCCAGGAGATGAGGGCCCGGGTGGTCGAGGCCGAGGCCGAGGTGCCCCGGGCCATGGCGGAAGCCTTCCGGAGCGGAAATCTCGGGATCATGGACTACTACCGGATGAAGAACATCCAGTCCGACACCTCGATGCGCGACTCCATTGCCGGGAGCGAAAAGAAAAACCCCAGGGCGGAAGGCTGAGAAACGGTTATGCCCGGCGGAGGCGACAGCCTGACCATTGTCTTCGTGCTGCTGGCACTCGCATCCTGGCTGCTGCCCGCCCTGCTCAAGGCCGGCAAAAACCAGGCGGGGAATAACCGCCGGACCGATCCCGGGCAACCACACCGGGACTACCTGCGCCCGGAACCCGGAACCCTTGAACCGGAGAACCCCCAGTTCTCGGAAAGTTTCCGGGGCTCGCGGGGCTGGAGCCGGGAAGACGACGCGGCCGGGGCGGAAACCACCAACCTCTCGCTTCTTTTTCGGGAACTCCTGGGGGTGGATGAGGCAGGGGTGAGCAAGCCCCCGCCCAAAGCGGAAATTCGCCGGGCCGTAACCTCTCCACCGAAGGCGGCCGCGGCGCCTCCGGCGGAGACGGCAAAACCGGCCGAGCCGGAAGAGCCCCCTCCCGGCGACCGGCTGATCTTCTCCGACCACCCCGTCGTCCAGGGCATCATCTTCTCCGAGCTCCTTGCCCCGCCCCTGTGCGAACGCCCTTACGACCGGTAATCAGTCCGCGTTAGCGGGGATTCGCGAGATTCGCGGTTCCCTTCCGCCTAACTTCCTCACCACAGAGAGCACAGAGGAAAACCTTCAGGCCACAGAGAATTTTTTCTTACCATGAAGAGCATGAAGGACATGAAGAATAATTCGCGAAATTCGTGGGGAGAGGAACAGAGGAATCAGAGTTAATCAGGTGCAAAAAATTTGGGCGCCCGATAGCGATTCCGATACCGACCCCGATTCGCGCCTGAACCCTGAACCCCGAACCCTGAATTTTCCTACATGTCCTACATGCCTACATGTGAATGCAGCGGCCTTTCCTTCAGCCTCAGCCTAACTTCCTTACCACAGAGCACACAGAGAAAAGGCAGAGGCCACAGAGAATTACTTTTTTTTCTTACCATGAAGGACATGAAGAGCATGAAGGTAAAATCTGTGCAATCTGTGGACAGATTGGTTTTTGGCGTCTTTGCGTCTCTGCGTCTTTGCGTGATGCCGGTTTTGGGCGGTTTCGAATTTCGAGTTTCTGATTTCGAATTTAACTACATGTCCTACATGCCTACATGTGAATGAGGCGGCGGTTCCTTGGTTCAGCCCGCCGCCGCGGGGGGGAAATCCCCGATCAGGTGAAGATCGCGCTGGGGGAAGGGAATGCTCAAACCTTCGGCCTCCAGGCCCTGCTTGAGCCGGGCGTAAAAGTCGTTGAGCACGCCCCCAAAATCGTCCGGCCTGGTGTAGACAAAAATCTGGAAGTTGACGCTCGAGTCCCCCAGCCCCGAGAGCCGGACAAAGGGGGAGGGATCTTTCAGAACCCGGGGATCCCCGGCCAGGATTCCCTCCATCACCCGAAAGGCCTTGATGACGTCGTCGCCGTAGGAAATCCCCACCTCGAAAATCTGGCGCCGCACGGTGGAACGGGTGAAATTGGTCACCTGAGCGCCCCAAACGGCGGAATTGGGCAGGTATACCACCGGGCCGTCCATGGACTTCAGGGTGGTGTTAACTATGCTCAGGTCCTCCACCGACCCCATGGTCCCTCCGATATCGATCAGGTCCCCGATCTGGAAGGGGCGGTAGATGATCAGGAGCAAGCCGGAAGCGAAGTTGGAGAGGGTATCCTTGAAGGCAAAGCCGAAAACCAGGCTGCTCACCCCCAGCCCGGCGACGAAGGGGGCGACGGAAACCCCGATTTTCTCCAGGGCGATGATCCCGACCACCGTCAGAACCAAGGCCCGCACGGTCTTGCTGATCAGGCGGATCAGCATCTTCTCATTCTTAAGCTTGCCCCGGGCCAACATGCCTTGAATGATTTTCACCGCCACGCGCGAAACCAGGTAACCGATCGCCAGGATGACCAAAGCAAATACCAAGTTGGCCAGCATCTCCGGCCCCCGGCTGAAGAACCAGTTTTTCAGCGCTGCCATTTCGCATCCTCCGTTTTTGGAGTAAATTATCCGTAAACAACCCGGCCGGGGGGCGCGCGCCTCCCCGGCCGGCAAACCCGATAAAAAATAGCCGGATGCCCAAGCCTAAGACAAGCGCTAATCCGAAGCCGGGGAAAAAAGTTGCCGGGATCTGCCTGCGCCTGTACCCGGAACAGGGGGTTGTTTTCCTTGCTCCCTCGATCGAGGCCTTCCTCGGCTACGACCGCGAGACCGCCCGCCGGGAAACTCGCTTCGAACGCAAGGTCACCCACCCCGACGACCTTCCCCTGCTCGAAGACCTCCTGCGCGGGCTGGAAGCGGGGAGCCCCCCCCCGGGAAAAATGGAACTCCGTTTCATCCATCGGGACGGGCATATCGTTTGCCTGGATTGTTCCCTCCGGGAGATCCGGGACAAAGCCGGCAACCCGGTGGCCCTGGAAATCCGGGCCCGGGACATCACCGAGCAGCGGAGAAAGGAAAACCGCCTCCGGCAACGGGAGGATCTCTTCACCACCATCTACCGACACGCTCCGGTGATGATCTTCGCCCTGGACCAGAAAGGTCGGCTGATCCTCTGGAACCGGGAGTGCGAGCGACTGACCGGCTGGGGCCGGGAAGAACTGGCCGGGCGGACCGATCCCCTCGGAGGACTCTTCGCGGACCGGGAAACCCGCGAATCCTTCATCCGATAATTCTGGGAAGCGGAGGGAGTCTACTCTCCCTGGCAGGTTACCCGCCGGGACGGCGCCAAGCGCTCTCACGAATGGGCGAGTTTCCCGCTTCCCACCGGAGAGATCGTAGCGGTGGGGGTGGACACCACCGAGCGGGAAGATATCCAACGGGAACTCCGCCTCGGGGAAGCCCGGCTCCGGCAGATCATCGACCTGGTCCCCCATTTCGTTTTTTCCAAGAGCGAGCGGGGCGAGTTTCTGCTCGCCAACCGGGCCGTAGCCGACTTTTACGGAGTCGGGGTGGAGGGATTGGTGGGCAAAACCGACTACGATTTCGTCCCCGCCGAAGAGGCCGACCGCTTCCAAGAAATGGATCTGGAAGTGATCCGGACCGGGAAGGCCAAGCCCTGGTTCGAGGAGGAGATCACCAACAAGCAGGGCCAGAAAATGATCCTCCTGACCACCAAGATCCCCTTTGCCTCGGCTCTCGACCTCCGCCCCGCGGTGCTGGGGGTCTCGATCGACATCACCGAACGCAAGCAACTGGAGGCCGAACTCTTCAAGAGGGCCAAGCTCGACTCGATCGGAATGCTGGCCGGCGGCATTGCCCACGACTTCAACAACATCCTGGCTGGAATTCTCGGGCACATCTCCCTGGCCGAACTGCTGGCCTCCGACAAGCCGGAAGTGACCGCCAAGACCGCCAAGGCCCGGGAGGGGATCGCCCGCGCCCGGCACCTCACCCAGCAACTGCTGACATTCTCCCGGGGAGGAGAGCCGGTGCTCGAACCCCTGCGCCTGGACCGGCTTTTGCGGGAAGCGGTGGAATTTGCCTTGAGCGGTTCCCGGACTACGCCCGCCATCCACATCCGGGAAGGCTTGAGCGGGGTTCTCGGGGAAGCCGGGCAGCTAAACCAGGTCTTCTACAACCTCGCGCTCAACGCCGCCCAAGCCATGCCGGAAGGGGGGACTTTCCGGGTAGATGCCGACAATGTGCAACTCCGGAAGGGGGAGATCCCGGCTTTGCCCCCGGGCCGCTATGTCCGGATCCGCGCCCGGGACGAGGGCGAGGGGATACCGCCGGAGATCCTCCACGAGATCTTCGACCCCTTCTTCACCACCAAGTCCCGGGGTGTGGGGCTGGGGCTGGCCGTAGCTTACTCGATCGTCCGACGCCACCATGGCCTGATCAAGGCCGAATCGACCCCGGGCAAGGGCGCCCTCTTCACCATCTACCTCCCGGCGGTCGAAGCCCGCGAAGACAACGGCGGCCACAGCGACGAACTCGCGCCCGTCCCCGGGTCGGGCCGGGTCCTGATCGTGGACGACGAAGAGGCCATCCGGGAATCGATCGGCGCGCTCCTATCCCAGCTCGGCTACGAACCCGTCGCCGCCGCCCGGGGGGAGGACGGGCTCAAGACCTACCGTAAGGCTCTCTCCGGGGGAAAACCATTCCGGGCGGTTATTCTCGACCTCACCATGCCCGGCGGCTGGAGCGGGGAAAAAACCGCCGCCGAGATCCGCAAGGTCCACCCCCAAGCCTGCCTGATCTCGAGCAGCGGCTATTCCAACGACGCCACGGCTTCGACGGCGCTTTGAGCAAGCCGTACACTTTCGCCAAACTCGGCGCCGTCCTGCGCGGAACTATCCGCGCCTGCGAAAGACAACGAGGAAAAAACGGTCCCGGCGCCCAGGGCTGAAAGCCCCGGCTTCAGACGTCCCGCTTGTCCTCGGGGGGGCGTTCCTGGCTGCGCAGGCTGCGGCGGCGGGCGCGCTCGTTTACCAGGTCGTAATAAAGATTGAGCAAGGGGGAAACCGCCAGCCGGGGAAGCCGGCCGAGGCAGGTAAGCCATTTTTTCCCTTCCCGCCGCGCTGACGGCCCGGAAAGCTTCTCCGGAACGGGGGCGGCGGGGGCGGGAACCGAACGGGGCCGCCGTTCCGGGCGCCGGCGGGAGCGCCGGGCCGCCGTTTCCCCGGATCTCCCCGGTTCGGGAGGCACGGCGACGGCTTTTCCTTCCCCGGACGGAGCCGGAGATCCCTCAAGCAGGCGGGTGACCGCCCAGTCCTTCTCCTCGGGACGGAAACGGATCAGGGAAAAGCGACCCTCGGTCCTCTCACCTTTCAAGGCGATCTCGATCCGGGCCTCCTTGTATTTCTCGACCAAGCAGGAACCCCGATCCCAGATGCTCAAGCTGCCTTCCCCGTATTCTCCACGGGCGATCGGACCTTCGAAAAGAGCCTGGGAGGGAGTGCCGTCGGGCAGGCGGACGGCCGGAAACCGCTCGCCCGCCGCCGAGGGCAAGCCCCGGGGAACAGCCCAATTAAGGAGGGCCCCCTGATATTGCAGGCGCAGGTAAAACCCGGTTTTTTCTCCGCTATGCTCGTGAATCACGAACCCGGGGAACTTCTTTTTCCCTTCGTTTCTCTTTCTCATATTCCCATTTCTGTTTTGTGCCGGTTGACGCTTGAGGGGAGTCCACGGATTTCACAGATTAAAACTTCATGCTCTTCATGTCCTTCATGGTAAGAAAAAGTGGAAAAGAACTTTTTATTTAACCATAAGGGGCATAAAGAACATGAGGGAAAATTCAGCTTTTAGAGCGGCGGGAGAGAAAAAAGTTAAACAGAATCCCGCCCAGGAGAACGGCGCTGCAAAACCATCCCAGCCACCGGGCGGCCTCCCCCCCGTGCCCGACATGGCCGGCGGGCAGCGTCCCTCCCCAGGCATCCCAAACCGTCTCCAGCAGCAGGCCGCCCGCCAGGGAGGCGGCCAGGGCCGCGACCAGGACGACCAGAACAGCCCCCTTGCCCAGCTCCCGCACGATCACCAGCAACCCGGCGGTGTTGGTCACCGGGCCGGCCATGAGAAAGACCAGGGCGGCCCCCGGGCTCAGACCCTTCAACATCAGGGAGGCCGCGATCGGGATGCTCCCCGAAGAGCAGATGTACATCGGGATCCCGAGCACGAACATGGCCAGCATGGCCGGAAGCCCAGTCCCCAGGTAACGCCCCAGAAAGTCTTCGGGGACGAGCACGGCGATCAGTCCCCCGATCAACACCCCCAGCAGAAGCCATCCCCCCATGTCCCCGAGCAAAACCCGAAAGCTGTAGCGGATGGTCTCCCGCGCGAAAGCCCTTGCGCCCTTGCCGCCGGGAGGCCCCGGGAAGCAGGTTCCCGCGACCGGGGCCGGGGGAGAATCCGGCAGGAGATTGCCGAGCAAGCCTCCCAGGAGCCCGGCCAGGAACGCCACCAGAACCCGGAAAAAGGCGAACAGCCCTCCCAGCATTCCCCAGGTGGCCAGGATCGAGTCCACCCCGGTGGAGGGAGTGGAGACCAGAAAGGAGATCACGGCTCCCTTCCCCGCCCCCTCTCGGCGCAGGGTCGCCGAGGCGGGAAGCACGCCGCAGGAACAAAGCGGAAGCGGGATCCCGAACAAGGTGGCCTTGAG
>CAZIEA010000125.1:0-2925 GCA_964538495.1 uncultured bacterium
AACATGATCCCCCCAACCGCCGCCTTCACGTCCCGCCCCCCGGTCCCGATGGCCTGGGAGATGCCGCCGCCGCGGTTGCCGATCACCGCGCTGATCTCCTGCAGGCCGGTGCCGGAAGCGGCCACGATCCCGATCGAACCCCTTTTCACCACATTGGCGAAACAAAGCGGAGCGCCGTTGATGATGGCGGTCCCGCAGTCGGGCCCCATCACCAGCAGCCCCTTGGCGCGGGCAAACTCCTTGAGTTCCTTTTCCTTCTCCACCGAAACGTTGTCGGAGAAGAGCATGACGTGCAGCCCTCTCTCCAGGGCGTCCCGGGCCACCCCGTCGGCGTAGCGCCCCGCCACCGAGATCACGGCCATGTTGGCCCCGGGCAGTTGCGCGATCGCCCCCTCGACGCTCTTGGGCCGGTGGTCTCCCCCCGCGGATTTCTTGCGCTTGCTTTCCTCCAGGAGTTCCCCGGCCCGGGCCAGGACCTTCTCGGCCACGGACTTTTCGGCGGCCTTGGCCACGATCAGCAGGTCCGTCTCGGAGGCGTCCTTGAACTCGTTTAAAAGCATGCCCGAGGCGGACAGGATCTGCTTGTTCTCGGCCGTCCCCATCACCACCGCGGCGTCGGCCACCCCCTCCATCTCGGTCAGGCCGCGCCCGACCAGCATCAGGGTCACGGAGTCGAAGTACTCCCCGGTTTTTTTCATCCCCTTGACGAACATCCCGGCCTCCTTTTTTTCCGCCTTCCCTCCGTCCACAGTTTTTACGAATTAGAATTCTTTTCTCGTTATCGTTGTCGTAATCGTAGACGTGGCAATCGCAATCGGAGCAAGCGGCATTTTTTCTTCTTGAATAAATGTCATTTTATATCCCGTTGGGGTTTCCCCGCAACCAGAAACGCGCGGCCGGGCGCGCCGAGGCCGGGGGCGGCCTGGGCTCTTTTTACTCGATTCCCACCGCCCGATTTACACCCGATTCACACCTTGACCACCCTTCCGGTTGGTAAGTATCCTCTGCCTGTAACCGGTCTCAGGCCGGCGGAAATAAATGACAGGCAAACGGCGGCAAACCCAATCATTCCGGAGTGAACAAATGAGTTCGGACCAGCATATCTCAACGGTGGATGCGTTACTGCCGGAAACGGAAGTGGAGCCGAAAGTCAAAGGCTGGGTGATCTACCCCATCGGGAGCCGCCCCCGGATGGGTCTCTCCATCCTGCTCGGCATCCAGCAGTACCTGACGATGTTCGGGGCGACGGTCCTGATCCCCTTCATCGTCGGAGGGGCGGTGGGGATGCCGGAGCCGGAACTGGCCCTGCTTATCTCCACCATGTTCCTGGTTTCGGGAATAGCCACCCTGCTCCAGCAATCCCCGCTCGGCAACCGCCTCCCCATCATCCAGGGAGGGACCTTCTCGTTTCTCGGCCCGATGTTCGCCATCGTGGGAATGGCCACGGCCCAGCAGCTCGGATGGCAGGTGAAGATGCAGCAGGTGTCCGCCGCGGTCATGTTCGCCTCGGTCTTTGAAATCATCCTCGGCTACAGCGGCCTGATGGGGTTTGTCAAGCGGGTGATGAGCCCGATCGTGGTCGGCCCGACCATCGCCATGATCGGGCTGGGGCTTTTCAATATCGGCGCGCCCTGGATGGCCAAGAACTGGGTCATATCCGGGATAACCCTGCTCTCCCTCATCCTCTACTCCCAGGTCTTCTCCCGGCGGTCGAAAATCTTCCTCCTCTTTCCGGTCCTCCTGGCCGTGCTCACCGGATGGATTGCCGCCGCCGCCGGAAGCGCGCTCGGGCTGATCCCGAAGGGGAATGAAGCCTACCTGTTCGGGAAGTACGCCCTGATCAAGGCTTCCCCCTGGTTCTCGCTCCGTCCCCTGGTCCCCTTCAAGTGGGGGCTCCCCGCCCTGAGCAGCCTGACGGTGGCGGGCGCCTTCGGGATGCTGGCCGGTTTCCTGGCCTCGATGATCGAATCCGTCGGCGACTACTACGCCTGCGCCCGGATCGCCGAGGGACCGGTCCCGACCGAGAAGATGATCTCCCGGGGGATCGGGGCCGAAGGAGTAGGCTGCCTGATCGCCGGGATCCTGCAGACCGGCAACGGCACCACCTCGTATTCCGAGAACATCGGGGCGATCGGCCTCACCCGGGTGGCCAGCCGCCGGGTGATCCGCGCCGGCGCCGCCATCATGCTCATCCTGCCCCTGTTCGGAAAGTTCGGAGGCGCCCTCGCCACCCTTCCCCAGCCGGTGGTCGGCGCGATGTTCGTCGGCCTCTTCGGGTTGATCGCCGCGGTCGGCCTCTCCAACCTTCAGTTCGTCAACCTCAACAACTCCCGGAACCTCTTCGTCATCGGGATTTCCTTCTTCGCCGGCCTCTCCATCCCCTACCAGTTCAACCCGATGCTCTCCGCGGCGGCCACGCCGATCGCCTGGGGGACTTCGGGCTTCTGCTGCATCCTCGGCAACATCCTGCAGGCCGTTCTCTCCACCGGCATGGCGGTGACCGCCATCGTCGCCATCGTCCTGGACAGCCTCCTCCCGGGCGCCACCCGGGAAGAACGGGGGCTAACGGTCTGGGAGGAAAACGTCACCGGCGAGGCCTGGGAAAAAGCGGAAGCCCGGTGGGCGAAGATGGCCGTCGGCGAAGAGCGGGAGATTTAACCCGGATCAGGGGACGCCAGGCGCCGCGCGCCGCGTCTGTCCCCGGCAACGGATACCCGGACGAACCGCGCGACCGCCCAAACGTGAAAATCGCCGTCGGAAGCCTTAACCCGGTCAAGATCGCCGCCGCCCGCGCCGCCCTGGAGCGCCTCTACCCCGAGGCGGAATTCGTCTCCGTGAGCGCCGACTCGGGAGTCTCCGCCAACCCCCGCAGCGACGAGGAAGCCATTGCCGGGGCGAAAAACCGGGCGCGCCGGGCCCGGGAGG
>CAZIEA010000125.1:2939-7778 GCA_964538495.1 uncultured bacterium
CGAAGGGGGAACCACGGATATCGACGGGGTCCACATGACCGCGGGCTGGTGCGCTCTCTGCGCCGGAGCGGATTTCTACCTCGGGGGCGGGGGCCATATCGTCCTGCCCCCGGAAGCGGACCGGCTGGTGGCCCGGGAAGGGCTGGAGCTGGGGACCGCCATGGACCGGCTGAGCGGCGGCGAGAACACCAAGCAGAAAAGCGGGGCCATCGGCATCCTCACCGGCGGCCTCAGCTCCCGCCGGCAGGCTTACGAAAACATCATCCTCTACGCCCTCGCCCCCCTGGTCTCCCCCGAACTTTACGCCGCCCCGGCCAAGACCCCGGAGCCGGCATGAAAAACCTTTGGCCGCGGGCGCGGACAGCCATCCGGGAGATCCTCCGCTTCGAAGAGCGGGGACTGCCGCGCGGGGCGCGAATAACCGTTTTGTTGCTGAGCGCGTTTTTAATCACCTTCCAGAACCTGGCCTACCTGGCCCCGAATTATCCGCTGGACCGAAGCCGTTACGAAATCAAACAGACCTCCGGGTTGAAGAACCCGGAGGTTTATGTTTTTGGGCTGTATTATTGGGGAATTTTCCCCGTTTACAGCACGGTCGTTCTGGAGGAAAAGAACCACCGCCGCTTCAGTCCCGAATACGCCCAACGGATACTGCGGGAAGAAGGCAAAAGCCTGCGGATGGAATACCGCCACACTGCCAGGGTGGGAAACTCCCTGAAATTATACCTGCCCTGGCTGGCGGCCACGGCCTTCCGGCAACCGCTCTCCCCGGCGGGGACCATGAGAAGCCTGCAACTCTTTTCCGCCGGCGTTTTTCTTCTGGCTCTTTACCTCCTCCTGCAGCAGTTCGCGCTGGCCGGCCGGCCCATCCTCGGCGCCCTGACGGCCTTCTTGCTATCTTCCTCGGAATTTCAGGCGGTCGAGATCACCCGGAGCAATATCTTCAGCTCCGTCATCACGACCGCCGTTTTCACCCTCGCCCTCCTGGCTCCCCTGATCTTCAATCGGCCTCTGGGCAGGGTCCGGCTCGCCTTGCGCCTGCTGATTTTGGCCGGGATAATCGTTTTCGCCGGGAATATCCGCCCCGACGCCTTCGCCATGATCCTGGCTCCCCTTTTCATTCTTCTTCTCTATCGGCCGCTCCGTTTCCGGTGGCGCCTGGCGGCAGTGACAGCCTTCGTCTTCTTCGGCTGGGCCTGGCACTCGGGAATATGCGCTTATTTCGATTTCAAGTGGGAGCAGGCGGAGAAATTCGTGCGGGAACACGGCGGCACGCCTTATCTCGGAGAAAGGGTGCACTACCATGCGTTCTGGCACCCGATCTGGTGCGGGCTGGGGGATTTCGACGCCGACCACGGCTATAACTGGGTTGATTGGAAAGCATGGAATTTCGCCTTAAAAGTGATGAGAGACCGCGGAATCGTCATTGAGAACTTAGGAGCTTATGGCCGCCCCAAGGAAATACAAGACGCGGGGGACTATTACTACATTGACACTCACCCGGCCTATGAGCCCATCATCCGGGAAAAAATTCTCGCCGACATCCGGGCCGATCCGCTCTGGTATTTAAAAATCATCGGCCGGCGTCTGCAGAAGATATTCAGCGAATGGCAGGAACCCCGGCTCAACTTCGTCGGGGGCGCGATCCAGCTCCCATGCTCATTCTGGCCCTATGTAGCATTTTTGCTGTTCTTGCTGCTTTTCCGGATGGGAGCGGAAATCAAGCTGATCCTGGCCGCCGCCCCCACGGCCCTGACGGCCGTAGCGGTGACTACGATCACCAACGCCCACTACTACTTCATCGGGCACCTGGTCTGCGCCGCGGTCTTCCTGGCCTGCCTGGCAAATGCCGCCGGCTTCGGAATCCGGAAGTCGGCCGAAAAAACAACCGCCCGGGGAAAATGACGGCCCCAAAAACAATCTTTTCCCCCGGGCGCGGCCCGGGAACGGCGACGGTGGGGAGCGGCAACCCGCTCAAGATTTCCGCCGCCGAGGAAGTTCTGGGCGAAGCCTGGCCCGGAACCCGGGTAACCGGGATCGAGGTGCCTTCCGGGGTTTCGCATACCCCGCTGACCAACGAGGAAACCATCGCCGGGGCTCGGGAAAGGGCGCGCGCGGCCCGGGCGCGGGCCGGGCACGGCTGGGGAATCGGGCTCGAAGGGGGAATGGCCCGTTACGCCGGGCGCTGGTTTTCCGGAGTCTGGTGCGCGATCACCGACGGAACCGTCTGCTCCGTGGGCGGGGGCGTCCATTTCGAGATTCCCCCCGCCATCGCCCGGCGGATCGTGGAGGGAGGAGAGGAAATGGGGCCCTGTTTGGACTCGGTCTCCGGGATCGCCTACAGCAAGCGCAAACTGGGGGCCGAGGGGATCCTGACCCGGGGCCTGATCGACCGCGCCGCCACCTTCCGCACCGCCATCCGCTACGCCCTGCCTCCTTTCCTGCGCCCGGAGTGGTACGGACGGCGGTAAAGGGCGGGCGGAAAACAAATAGCCGGGAGGGCCAAGCCGTGGACGCGATGAAACGAAAGGTAATGGTAATCCCCCGGGACCGGCTTTTCCCCGAAGGGGAGTTTTCCGGGTTTGTCCCGGCGGGCGGGATCGATTACGGGCGGAGGATTCTCTCCGGGTATCAATACCTGGAAAGAGGCCGGGCCGAGGAAGAAGAGCGCTTCAAGCAGCCGATCGGCTACGCCTTGCTCTACAATCCCGCCCGGGGGTTGGTCTTCGCCTACCGCCGGGCATCCCGGGACCGGGAATACCCGGAAAAGCGGCTGCAGGGCAAGTGGTCCTGGGGCCTGGGGGGCCATATCGAGCAGGACGACGCCGCCGGGCCCGACCCGGTCCGCCACAGCCTGCTGCGGGAGATCGCCGAGGAGACGGGCGTCTCCGAACTGGGAGAGCCTGAAATCATGGGCTACCTCAACGACGACTCCGACCCGGTCGGGAGGGTCCACTTCGGCATTCTTTGCCTGGTCGAAACCCCGGTCGAGGAGGTCTCGCCCGTAAGCCCGGAACTAGCCCAGGGAGGAATGCTGTCCCTCTCCGAACTCCGGAAAATCTGCTCCGACCCAGGCATCGTCGTCGAGGATTGGTCCAAGTTCTCGCTGGAAGCGCTGGAAGAGAGATTGCGCCGGCCCCGGTAAGCTTCCCTCTCCCTGGCGGAGCGCCCCGGGAGCGAGTATCTTTATGGCAGGGGCCCCGCATGAGCGATCTCTTCAGATGCTTGACGGCCGCGCTGGTCCTGGGAATGCTCTGCCCCCCGGGGTCGGCAAAGGCCGTCGTGGTCGAAACCACACAAGAGCTTCAAGCCGCCGTCGCCGGGGCTTCCGGCCCGACGGAGATTCTCCTGCGCCCCGGCGTTTACCCCGTCTCCGGGGAGGGGATTATCGTCAATAAGACCAATATCGTCATCCGCTCCCTTTCCGGGAACCGGGACGACACCATCATCCGGGGAGAGGGAATGGCCTCCGGAACCCTGGGTTTCGGCTTCTCCATCTACTCGGGAGCCCTGACCATCGCCGACCTTACCGTGGCCGAGATCCCCAACCACGGCATCTTCATCCAACCCTGGAACTCCCCGGAAGGATTCGTCTTCCGGAATATCCGGGTGGTCGATTGCGGAGAGCAACTTTTCAAAGCCAGCGGCGGCCGGGACACCGGCACCAAGAACAACGGCCTGATCGAGAACTGTCTCTTCGAATACAGCAGCACTCTGCACGAAGGCAATTACACCAACGGGGTGGACCTCCTCAATTCCCACGGCTGGACCATCCGCGGCTGCGTTTTTCGCAACATCCGGGCGGCCCCCGGGGCGGGCCTGGCCGGGCCGGCCATCCTGGCCTGGCAGGGCTCGTCGGGAACGATCGTCGAGCGCAACACCCTGATCGATTGCGATATGGGCATCGCCTTCGGCAACTCCTCGGGAACGGCCCCGGACCATTCCGGCGGGATCATCCGCAACAACACCTTCCGGGGGCATCCCGAAAGCGACTCCGCAATCATCGTTTCCCAGTCCCCGGAAGCCGCGGTGGTCAACAACTCCGTCTATTCCCCCGGAGGCTGGCCCTATTCCATCGAGGTCCAGTTTCCCTCCAGCACCGGCTGCTTTCTAGCCAACAACCTCTGCGACGAGGCCGTCTGGCCCGACCGCTTCGGGGCGGAAGGAGTCACGGCGCTCGCCAACCTGGCCACGGCCTCGGCGGCGGACTTTCTCGATCCCGGCAGCGGAGACCTGCACCTGGCCGGACCGGGATCGGCCGGGATCGACTCCGGGACCTCGACCTCCTTCCGGGCCACGGACATGGACGGCGGAGAAGTCCTGGACGGGCGGCCGGACATCGGCGCCGACGAATATAACTCCCCCCTCCCCGGATCCGGAGCGCGACTTGGGATCTTCCGCCCGGCGAACGGGCTCTGGGCCCTCTCGGGCAACACTCGGTGTTGGTTCGGGGGGAGCGAGGACATCCCCTGGCTTCTCGATCTGGGCGATCCGAAGCCCGGGATCGCCCTTTTCCGGCCCGCGCGGGGATTATGGGCGATCCGGGAGATTACGCGCTTTTACTTCGGGACTTCTTCCGATCTCCCCGTGCCGGCCGACTACGACGGGGACGGGACCGCAGAAATCGCCGTCTTCCGCCGCGGGCTCTGGCTGGTCCGCGGCCTGACCCGGCGCTTTTTCGGGGGAGAGACGGACAAACCCGTCCCGGCCGATTACGACGGGGACGGGAGCGCCGACATCGCCGTCTTCCGCCCCAGCGCCGGGCTCTGGATCGCGGCGGGCCAAGGCCGGGTTTATTTCGGCGGCCCCGGCGATCTTCCCGTCCCCGCCGACTACACG
>CAZIEA010000126.1:0-7687 GCA_964538495.1 uncultured bacterium
GCAGTAATCAGTAATACGTGATCAGTAATCAGTGACCAGCGGGGGCGCGAACCTTGGTTCGCGCCCCCGCTTTTTCCGCCTGAACTCAGGCGATCATTGGACGACCGGGATGTCCCCGGGAAGTCCGAAGTAAACCCGGGTAACCCCGCTGATGCTCCAGAGCCCATTGTAGTTACGCAGGATCCCGAGATCAGTCCCGGAAGCCCCGTTGTAATCGGCCGGAACCGCCCGATCGGAGCAACTTCCGTAATAAACCTTGGTCTGACCGCGCACAACCCAGAGGCCGGAAGCCGGCCGGAACAGGGCGGGGGTGATGATGCCGGCGCCCAGGTAGTTCCCCGGAACCACCGTGTCCCCCCGCCGCCCGAAGTAGATTTTGGTCAGGCCGCGCACCGACCAGAGGGCGCTCTGTCCCCGGAAAATCGCGATCTCGGCCGTCCCGTCCCCGTTGTAATCCCCGGGCACGGTGACGTCGCCCCGGCGGCCATAGTAGGCCTGGGTGACGCCCCGGACCCACCAAAGACCGTTGGCAGGGCGAAAGACGGCGGGATTATCGGTCCCGTCCCCGCTATAGTCGGCGGGAACCGGCCAATCCTGAGCCGCGAAATAGAACTTGGTCAAGCCTTGGATCCGCCAGAGGCCGTTGTCGGGCCGGAAGATCGCAAGATCGGCCCGGCCGTCGCCATTGTAGTCCCCGGCGGCAGGAGTATCCCCGTCCTTCCCGAAGAAGGCCCGGGTCACCCCCCGCACCGACCACAGTCCCGTGCGGGGGCGGAAAACCGCGATATCGTCGGTGCCGTCCCCGTTGTAATCGGAGTCGGCGATCACCATCCGGGGCGGGGTGTGCCCGAGCCGGCTCAGGAAGGCGTCCTCGCCCCCGGCCCGGAAGGGCTGGTAGGGGTCGGCCACGGGGAAATTATCCGAGACCGTCCCCCCCGCGAGATAGGCGACCTGTTGGTCATCCACCGCGATGCCGTAAGCGGCGTCGTCCCCCTCCCCGCCCAAGTAGGAGCTGTAGATCAGGAAATCCCCGCTGCAGGAAAGCTTGGCCAGGAAGGCGTCGCTGGAGGAGGAGACCGTGGTCCCGGGGTTGAACTCGGACTGGTAGGGGTTCAGAAGCGGGAAATCGTTGGAGCGGGTCTCCCCGGCCAGATAAACGAACCTGGCCCAGTCCAGGGCCACGCCCCGGGCATAGTCGAAGTCCGCCCCCCCCAGGTAGGTCGAAAACATAACATCGGGGCGAAAGAGGGCGGGAACGAACTGGAGCTTGACGACAAAGGCGTCCTGGTTGCCGGCCAGGGCGGACTGGACGGGGTAGCGGGTGGGAAAGTCGAGGGAACTGGTGCTCCCGGCCACGTAGGCGGCGCCGAACTCGTCCAGGGCCACGGCAAAGGCGGTGTCGTAGGCGCTGCCGCCCAGGTAGGTGGAATAGGTCACACCGTTGCTATTGAACTGGACCACGAAGGCGTCGCTGTAGCCCCCGGGGGAGGAAGCCTGGTAGGGATTGACGGTGGGGAAGTCGGGAGAGTCGGTCTCCCCGACCACGCAGGGGGAGGCGAAGGGGTCATCGAGGATGGCGATGCCGTAGCCGCGGTCGTCGTTCCCGCTCCCGCCCAGATAGGTGGAATAAATCAGCCCGTTTCCCTGCGGGTTGAGACAGGTCACGAAGGCATCGTCGTTGCCGCCCCCGTGGCCGGGCTGGAAGGCGTCCTGGGTTCCCTGAGTGGGAAAATCGCGGGAGGCGGTCCGGCCGGTGACATAGGCCTGCCCGAACCAGTCCACCGCCACGGCGGCGCCATAATCGTTGGAACTCCCCCCCAGGTAGGTCGAATAAACCAGGTCCCCGTTCCAGTCGAACTTGGCCACGAAAGCCGCGGCCGTGCCGGAGGAGCCGGGCTTGAGAGCCTGGAAGGGATTAAGAACGGGGAAATCGGTGGAGGCGGTGAACCCGGCGACATAGGCCGACCCGGCGGTATCCACCGCCAGACCCATTTTCAAGTCGGGGGAACCGGCGCCCCCGTCGTAGTTGGCGCCCCCCAGGTAGGTGGAATAAACCAGGGAAGAACCGTCAGCCGAGAACCTGGTCACGAAGGCGTCAGTGTAGAAGGTCTGCCCGTTAAACGCCGCTTGGAAGGCGTCGGCGGTGGGGAAATCCAGGGACATGGTCTCGCCCGCAATGTAGGCGATGTCCCCGTAGAGGGAGACGGCATAAGCCCGGTCGTAGCCGCTCCCGCCCAGGAAAGTCGAGTAGTCCAGCTCCAGCGCCGGCAAGGCAGCCGGGAAAAACACACAGAGGACAAGCAGCACTGCCGCGGTTTTCATCTTCACCTCCCCAGGTTGAGATTATTCGCCGGGAAATCTTTAACACATCATCCCTTTTCTGGCTATAAGTTTCCGGACTGCCGCGCGCGCCTACTTGATCGCGGGCACGGAAACCCAGACCGGGGAGGACCAGGCCATATTCCCGTCTTCCTGGACAACCTTGAGCAGATACCAGGCCCCCTCCGCCGGGAGGAAAGGATCCTCGAGCAGGCCCCGGGCCAACACTCCTTGCCCGGGACGGGAAAAAACAACCTCGCCGGAGCGGATGATCTCGACGCGCGCCAGGGGCGCGCAGCCGACGGCCTGATAGGCCAGGGGCAGGGGCCCGGAATCCCGATTCCAGGAGGCCTCCGAGCCCATGGGAAAATCGGCGATGCGGAAGTTGAGGATGATCTTGGGGCCGGTGGTGGCGTAAACCCGCCGGGCCTTGAGCTCTTCCCAGACCGATTCCCGGGTTAATTCCTCCGCCCAGACTCCCATGATCCCGGTGACCGCGGCGCCTTGGCTGCGCTGCCCCGGGTGACCGTCGTGGGTGTCCCCTCCCCCGATCAGGCCCAGGCGGTAGCCCCGGGCGAGGGCGTCAAGGACGAAGGCCCCCTGCACCGGGCGGTAAATGCAGTCGGGGTCTCCGTATGACTCGGAGACTCCGTGGATCGAGGAGATCTCGACGAAAAATTCCTTCTCCCCCGGAGGGACGCTCCAGTCCGTCGGGACCGGCCCGCCCCCGGGGTGATGGGCCGCGGTCATGGCCTCGTAGGGTTCGAGCAGCTTCCAGAGCTTTTGCGGAGTGTCGCTTTCAGGGTCGATGGAGCGCCAAACCGGGCCGCAGGCGTCCCGGTAATAGACGTTGCGGTGGCCGTAAACCCAGTTGGTCCACTCGAAGGCGGCAAAGGTGACGAATTCGCCCGGGCGGTACGCTTCCTCCGCGGCGCGGCAGAGTTCTTCCCAGACTTTTCCGGGGACCTGGACGGTCCCGTAGTCGGAGTGGTCGGTCAGGGCCGCGATCCGCAGCCCCGAAACCTCCCGGGCGTAACGGTAGAAATCCGCCGGGATCCCGGTCCCGTCCGAGACCCGGCTGTGCCCGTGAATATCGCCGAAATAGAGGCGCCGGGAGGACTCCCCCGAGCGGCACCAGAGAACGTTGCTCTTCCCGGAAAGACCTCCGGGCCCGGAGACGGTAAAAAAGTAAATCCCCTCCCCCCCAAGGATAAAATCGAACCCGCCCGTCCGCGCCGGCGCTTTCACTTCCAGGGTCTCCGCTCCCGCCGCCGCCCCCTCCCGGGTCGCCGCCAGGGTATAAAT
The DNA here is from genome assembly GCA_964538495.1 of uncultured bacterium. Classification (GTDB taxonomy): domain Bacteria; phylum Auribacterota; class Erginobacteria; order Erginobacterales; family DAOSXE01; genus CAZIEA01. Next base: position 3,625 of record CAZIEA010000126.1, read on the forward strand.
CCCTCCAGGGAGAATCCCCCAGTTCCCGACCCCGTCCAGACCCGCGAACTCCACCCGGGCCGGTTCTCCCGGCGCCAGGATGGAGGGGCAGTTGACCTGGAGCCGGACCGCGGCGGCGGCGAGAATCTCCACCGCGGGCGAAGGCTCCACCGGAGCCGAATGCCCGTCGCCGTCGGCGTCCACGAAAATCTGGAACAATTCGGCCGCTTCGGCAAAACGGTCCACCTTGGCCCGCTTATATTCAAAAAACACTTCCCCCCCCGGCGGGATGCCCCCTTCCCCGGGCCAAACCAGAACCCGGTTAAGCGGGAGCACGACCGTCTTCAGCTTGGGGCTTTTGAAATCGGCCTCCACCCGGATATATCCCGGACCGGAGGGGAACTCGTCCTGGGGCGGGGTCCAGCCCCACCAGGGGGAAATCTGCAGGAGCACGAACCCCCCGGGGGCGATCCCCGAGGTCCCGGCCGTGAAGGCGACCCGGAAGTCCTGAACTGAATCGACCGGGAAAGGCCCCGAAGGCTCGATTCGAGCCGAGCCTTCCCGGTCGACCGCCGCGGGGCGGGCATCCAGACAGGGCACCACCGTGGGAACCCGGAAACGCGACTCGGCTTCCGGAGGCCCTGGATCGGAGCAGGCGGCTCCGCTTAAAACCGCAAACAGACCCCAGATCAGGGAGACGCTCCGGAATCGGCGTCTCATCCCGTCCCCTCCTTGGACTTGCCTACCTGGCCAAGGGGGTATCCCCGTCGGCCCCGTAATAAGGCTTGGTCAGCCCCCGGATCAGCCACTGCCCGGTGGAAGGCCGGAAGACCCCGATCTCGGCCCCGGCGGCACCGTTGTAGTCGGCCGGGACCGGGATGTCCCCGGCGGCGCCGTAATAGGGCTTGGTCAGGCCCCGCACCAGCCACTGCCCGGTGGAGGAGCGGAAGACCCCGCCCCGGGCGGCGACGCTCCCGGCGGAATAGCGGGCCGGGAGCGGGGTATCCCCGGAGGCGCCGTAGTAGAAGCCGGTCACGCCGCGCACCAGCCAGCGGGAAGTCGAGGGCCGGAAGACCGCCACCTCGGCGGTCCCGTCCCCGTTGTAATCGGCCGGGACCGGGATGTCGCCCGAGGCCCCGAAGTAAACATCCGGAATGGCGGGGTTGTAGAAGTTCCACTTGCCGTTGGAGGGGCGGAAAATCGCGTAACGGGAGTAGGTCCAGTTGTAGTCTCCCGGAACCGGGATGTCCCCGTCCTGCCCGAAGTAAAAGGATAATTGTCCCGAGGACCAGGGCCGGACCAGCCACTTGCCCTGGGCGGGGCGGAAAACGGCGGGCTCGACCCGGGTGGTGTTGGTAAACCGCCCGGAGGCCGGAACGTCCCCCGCAGCGCCGAAGTAAAACCGGGTCAGCCCCCGGATCAGCCATTGCCCGCTGGAGGGGCGGAAGACGGCGATGTCCGCGCGCCCGTCGCCGCTGTAGTCCCCCCCGGCCAGGATGGGCCGGTCGGAGGAGCCGGAGCCCGAGTAGACCAGGTAGGCCGCTTCGCAGGCCACCCGGGCCGCGTAGTAGCTGATGCGCATGTAGCCCGACTCGCCCCAGGAACTGCCCCAGGAGTTGCGCAGGATCCAGTAGCCGCCGGCGTCGTTCCAGCCCACCAGGGAAACGGCGTGGTTGGTGGGGGTGTAGTAACAGGGGCTGGAGTCGCAGGTGGTGTTGGAATCGGAGTAAATTCCGGTGCTGTAGCTCTCGAAAGCGCTCCCGACGTAGACCGCGACATCCACCGGACCATAGTTGTAGATGGCGGTTTTGAGCGCGGTGACGTCGTTGCAGGGGACGCGGTGCCAAGACTGGAACTTGGCAGTGGCGGGATAGGTGGAGAAAGGACAGGGCGGCGCGATCCCGTAATTATAAGCGTCGCTGGGATAAGGGTAGGTGGAGAGAGCGCAGACCCCGTAGACAGTCAGGGCCGTGAGCTCGGCGTAGTCGTAGTCGGCCCCGTCGCAGCCGAATAAGTGGGAAGGGTAGTGGTCGTCCAGACAAAAGGCGATGAAGGCCTCGGAAAAGGAAAGCCGGTTGGCCCCGTAACGGTCGTTGGCCACGTTGTAGGACCCCTCGGCCGCCGAAACCGCCCCGAAAGCGTAACAGGAGCCGCAGTAACCCTGGTCGCGGATAGCATTGACATAGTTGCGGCCGGAGACGTTGCGCCAGTCGAAGCTGGTGGGGAGGGCTTGCTTGCCCAGGAGATCGGCCAGGGGGCCGATCTCGTCGGAGGCATTTTTCGGGCGCGGGTTCAGCGGCGGGCGGCGGGAGAGCAGTTTCTCCCGCTCCTGGGGGGAAAGCCGGGTGACCCAGTTCTCGGCCACCTCGAACTCGTAGCCGTTGTGGTCGATCTTGTAGCGGAGATCCTCGATGGTGTCGCCGGCCTCGAACTCCAGCATCGGCTCCCCTCCGGCTTTCCCCGTCAAGAGCAGGACGCCGGCCGCAACCGCTAGGAGCATATTTTTCATCAGGTCTCCTTTTCCCCGGGGGGACAAGGGTTCAGGGTTCAGGGTTCAGGATTTTTCCACAGATTTCACAGATTCTCACAGATTGGATCTCGGCGTCTCTGCGTGGGAAAGGCAGATTTTCTACATGCCCTACATGCCTACATGTGAATGCGGCAGTTCTTTTAGCCTGACTGAAATAAGTTTACAGGATTTCCGGGCAAAGGGCAAAAAAATGAGTTTTGCGCTTTCCGGGGATCGCGCCTAAAATCGGGCCATGAAAAGGCTTGCGCTGCTTTTCCTCCTCCTGGCCGCCTCTCCGGCCGCGAAGGCGGGGACGGTTTACCTGATTCCGGTCCAGGGCGAGATCTCCCCGGGCCTGATCCACCCCTTCCGGCGGGGGCTCCAGGAAGCCCGGGAGCAGGGGGCGGAGGCAGTGGTCCTCCTGATGGACACCCCGGGAGGACGGGTGGACGCCACCATGGAGATCATCGATCTTCTGGATGACGCCGGCCTCCCGACCCTGACCCTGGTGGACCACTGGGCCCTTTCGGCCGGGGCCTTCATCGCCGTGGCCACCGACCGCATCTACATGACCCCCCGGGCCGTGATCGGGGCGGCCACCCCGATCCTCTCCTCCCCCGCCGGGGGCGCCCCCGAGATGCCGGCCTCGGTGGAGGAGAAGATGACCTCGGCCCTGGCCGCCACCATCGAGGCGGCCGCCGCCGCCCGCGGGCATCCCACCGAATTGGTCCGGGCCATGGTGGACCGGGACATCGAGATCCCCGACCCCAAACGCCCGGGCGAGTTCATCACCAAGGCCGGAAAGCTCCTGACCCTGACCGCTCCCCGGGCCGAGGAACTCGGTCTCTCCGAAGGAACGGTGGAAGGTCTGGAAGAGATGTTGGCCAAGGCCGGGCTCGGAGAAGCCCGGGTTATCCGGCTCACGCTCAGCCCGGCCGAAAAAGCGGCTCGTTTTCTCACCTCTTCCACCGTGACCATGATCCTGCTCCTGGGAGGGCTGGCCGGAATTTACCTGGAGTTCAAGACTCCCGGCTTCGGCCTGCCCGGGATCGCGGGGATTTCCTGCCTGGCGCTTTTTTTCTTCGGTCAGTACATCGGGGGAGCGGCCGGTTACGAGGAAATCATCCTCTTCCTCCTGGGGGCGGTCCTGCTCGCGGTGGAGATCTTCATCACCCCCGGCTTCGGTCTGCTGGGATTTTCCGGGATTGTCCTGGCCGTGGTCGCCCTGGTACTGGCGATGGGGAGGGGACCGCTCTTTCTCCCCGGCTTTGCCCTTAACCCCGACTATCCCCGGGCTTTTGCCAACTTCGGCGCCGCCGCCGCCGGACTCGGCATCCTGGCCCTGATCAGCGCCCGGATGCTGCGGAACCGGGGGGGAATCCTCTCCCGCCGCCTGGTCCTGGAAAGCAGCGAAGCCGGGTTCCAGGCCGGGGAAGACGGGCCGGAACCCGCCGTCGGAACGCGGGGGGTCGCCGTCACCCAACTTCGCCCGGCGGGCAAGGCCCGCTTCGGGGGGAAAACCACGGATGTGGTGAGCCGGGGCGAACTCATCCCGCGGGGCGCGGCGGTCGAGGT
>CAZIEA010000127.1:0-7297 GCA_964538495.1 uncultured bacterium
GGCCCGGATGCTCGGGCACATCACCTACCTGTCCCGCCAGGCGATGGCCCAAAAGTTCGAGGCCGACCGCCTGCGCCCGCGCGACGTTCCGACCGAATTCGAGAGAAAATTTTCCGTCGGCTCCTACCTGGCCTTCCAGGGGGACAAGTTCGTGGAGCGCTTCGACGCCAACAGCTATGTCTCCCTTTCGCTGGCGATGGACCTCTTCGACCTCGGGGCCGACCGCGCGGAGCTCGAAGCCCGCCTCGCGCGCTCGAGCTGCCGCTGGCTGGTGGTCAGCTTTTCCAGCGACTGGCTTTTTCCGCCCGAGCAGTCTCGGGAGATCGTCCGGGCCCTGCTGGGGCTGGGGAAGCCCGTGACCTATTGCGAGGTGGCGAGCGCCTGCGGCCACGACGCCTTCCTTCTGGAGGACGACATCGCCGCCTACGGCGAATTGATCCGGGTCGTGCTGGAAAAACGCCCGGCCGGCGCCTCCCCGGCGCCGGCACGGGACGAGGAGTACCTTCCCCCCGGCCGGACCAGCATTTTCCATCCCCAGCGGCTCGACTACGACCGCATCGCGGACCTGATCCCCCCCGCCGCTTCCGTGCTGGATCTGGGGTGCGGGTCCGGAACGCTTCTGGCCCGGCTCCGGGCCCGGGGTTGCCCGAAACTGGCGGGGGTGGAACTGGACCAGAAGGCGCTGCTGCAGGCGGCGGCGCGCGGCCTGGACGTGGTTCAGGCCGACTTGAACCAGGGGCTTTCCGCCTTCGCCGACGGGCAGTTCGACTACGTGATTCTTTCCCAGACCCTGCAGGCGGTGCGCGACGTCGAGCGGGTCGTTTGCGAGATGCTCCGGGTGGGCCGGAGCGGGGTGGTGAGTTTCCCCAATTTCGGCTATTACAAGCTGCGCCGGATGCTCTCCGAGCAGGGCCGGGCGCCGGCGTCCCGGGGGCTGCTGCGCTACAACTGGTACGACACCCCGAACATCCGCTTTTTCACCATCGCCGATTTCGAGGATTTTTGCCGGGAGCGAAAAATCCGGGTCCACCGGCGCATCGCCCTGGATATGGAAGCCGGGGGCGAAGTGAGCGGGGACGTGAACTTCCTGGCGGACATGGCCATCTTCGTGCTCAGTTGCCGCTGAAAGGTTCCGTGGATTTTACGCGCCTGAAACCGTGAAATCCGTGGCCGGCGGGGATCGGGTTGTTTTTGACTTTCTCCCGGGCTTGGTGTGAAAATCTGCTCCAACAGGTCGTTTATGAACGAACTCGTCGATAACATCGGCCCCCGGCAGGTCGTTTTTCTCAAGACCGCCGACAAGGAAGAGGCCATCCGGGAACTGGTCCGGGCCGCCTGCCGACGGCGGGGAGTGGACGAGGAGCTCATTTTCCGCGAACTGATGGAACGGGAAAAAACCGTGAGTTCCTGGCTCGGCGAGGGCATCGCCCTCCCCCATGTCCGGCTCCCCGGGCTCAAGGAATTCCTCGTGGCCCTGGGCCGGAGCCGCTCCGGGATAAATTACCATTCCAGCGACGGGACTCCCGCCCGCCTGATCGTCCTGATCGTGGGAGGCGTGGAAAATCCCGAAGCTTATCTCCGCCTTCTGGCCGAGGTGGCGCGCCGGCTCCGGGAACCGGCCCTGCGGGAGGAGATCATGAAGGCATTCACCCGCCGGGGAGTCCTCAAGATCTTCCTGCGCGGGCTTCCCCCGGTTTCGGTCCCGGCGGCGGGCCCGCTTCCGGATCTTTCCCGTTTTCTCTTCGACCAGGCTCTCGAGGTGGCCGCCAAGATCGAGGCGGCCGCCATCCTGCTCCAGGCGGACGCCCACGGAAGCCTGGATTTTCTTCCCCCCGACCCCCCCGGCGTCAGGCTCATCCTGGTGGGAGGAAGGAGTTCGCCGGGCCTGGAAGCCAAGTCGGGCGCGCACCATGTCATCCGGCTTCCTTTTTTCGGTCTTAACCGCCTCACTCAGGTGGAGTTGTCTCTCCTGTTCGCCCTCTCCCGCGGATATCTGAACCGGAAGGACCGGGTAGTGAGCCTTTCCGGGACGGAGGATTCAGGCTGCTTCGACACTCTGATGGTCCTGGACCTGGCACGGGAATTCCAGGGGTTCCTGCCCGGGCCGGAGCTTCCTCTCGGGGACATCCAGCCCGAGATCCTGGAGCGGGTCCTGCGCATCGCCGTGGACTTGGGCCGGGAAGGGCGGGAGGGAAAGCAGGTGGGGACCGCCTTCGTCCTCGGGGACTACAAGCGGGTCAAAAGCTTCTCCCATCAGTTGATCTTGAATCCTTTCCAGGGCTACCCGGACGCGGAGAAAAACATCCTGGATCCCGGGATGGAGGAGACGGTCAAAGAATTCGCCGCCATCGATGGGGCTTTCCTGATCCGGGGCGACGGGGTGTTGATGGCGGCCGGGGCCTGGCTCAAGCCCGGAAAGACCGAACTGGTCCTTGCTCCCGGTTTGGGCGCGCGGCACGCCGCCGCCGCCGCCATTTCCGCCGTCACCGCCGCCCTGGCGGTGGTGGTATCCCAATCCACGGGCACGGTCCGGCTTTACAAGGGCGGAACCATGATCCTCGACATCGAGAAAAGCCGGCGCTGAACCCGGCCCCGGCCGCCGCCGTTCGTCGCCGGCTTCCGGGCTAGACACCCGGGCCGCGGCGAAAGAATAGCCGGTGCCAGAGGGCGGTGAGGAGATACGCTCCTCCGGCCAGCTCGATGATGGTGGCGCCCGCCGGCCAGTCCGGGGCATAGCTCAGGGCCAGCCCCCCGATCGTGAAAACCACGCTCAAACCCGCCCCCAGGATCATCATTCCCAGGAGGGATTTCGTGAAATATCCGGCCGTGGCCGCCGGAAGAGTGAGCAGGGCGATGACCATCACGATCCCTACCACCTTGACCAGGAGCACGACGGTCAGGGCCGTGAGGATGAGAAAGAACAGCTCGTAAATCTCAACCCGAATCCCCCGGAGCCGGGCCGTTTCCGGGCTGAAGCTGATGGCCAGGAAGCGATCGTAGAAAAGAGCCACCGACGCCAGCACCACCGCGTTCAGGAGCAGCATCAGGTGAAGATCTCCCTTGGCTACCATTAGGATATTCCCGAAAAGATAGCCCATCAGGTCATCCCCGTAGCCCGGGGTGGCCGCGATGAAAGAAACCCCCACCGCCATTCCCACCGCCCAGATCGCGCTCAGGACCGTGTCCACGCGCTCCCGGCCCCGGATCGTGACCGCGCCGATCAAAATCGCCGCCAGGATCGCGGCGGCCGCCGCGCCCAGAAGGGGGGTGGCCCACTCAACCCCGTGGACCTTCTGCAGGTAACGCGCCAATCCCATGCCGCCCAGGACACAGTGGCTGACCGCTCCGGCCACGTAAGTGGCGCGCCGCACCACCACGTAACTCCCGACTACCCCGCAGGCCACCGAGGCCAGCACCCCGGCCGCCGCCGCGTATTGCAGGAAGGGATAGCGGAAAAAATCTTGGCAGAACAGCGGCATCAGGATTCCTTTGCCTTCCCGGCGGCGTGGGCGGAGGCGAAGGCCCGGGAAGGGTCGGTGATATGGCAACGCAGGTCATGCAGGAGTACCGCCAGCTCGCCCCCGTGCGCTTCCTTGAAGGCCGCCGTCATGATCTCACCGATGGGATGATACACGGCGGCGTGGTTGACGCAGAGTACGTGGCTTACGTAACGGGTGACCACGTTGAGATTATGGGAGACGAAAATTACGGTCTTGGCGAGGCTGATCCGGTGGAATAACTCGTAGAGCGCGTTCTCGGCCCGGGAGTCCACGTTCGCGGTGGGCTCGTCCATGAGCAGCAATTCGGGGTTCCCGGCCAGAGCCCGGGCAATCAGGACGCGCTGCCGCTCCCCCCCCGAGAGCCGGGAAAAGGAGCGCTTCCTCCGGTCGAGCATCCCCACTTCCTCCAGGGCGCGCTCGGCGGCGGCGTTATCCTCCCGGCGGTAAAGACCCAGGGCGTGTTTCTCCACCCTCCCCATCCGGACCACGTCGAAAGCGCTTACGGGGAAGCGGGGGTCGAAACTGAAATGCTGAGGTACGTAGCCGATCCGGACCCGGGCCGCCGCGGGAGCGGCCCCGAAAACCCGGACCGTTCCCAGGGTCGGCTCCAAGAGGCCCAACAGGAGCAGGAGCAGGGTTGTTTTTCCCCCGCCGTTGGGGCCGACCACGGCCACCAGGTCTTTTTCCCGGACCCGGAAATTAAGGTTGTGCAATATCTCCCGATCTCCGAAAAAAAAGCAGAGGTCGATGACCTCGATGACCGCCGTCGCGCTCACCGTCCCGCCCCCGCCAGGATGGCCGCGGCCGCGGCCGCCAGGTTTTCCGGGTAGTTTTCAGCCAGAGAGTCGATGGGGACGACCGCGCCTCCGATCGCCTCGGCCACGGCTTGGGCCGAGCGGAGGTCGAACTGAGGCTGGACGAAAATCACCCTGATCCCTTCCTCCCTGGCCCGGTCGATGATCCGGGCCAGTTGCCGGGCGGAGGGGGTTTTCCCCCCGATCTCGATCGGGACCTGCCGGAGTCCGTAGGCATGCGCGAAATACCCCCAAGCGGGATGAAAAACCATAAAACTCTTGCCCCGGGCCGGCGCCAGGGCTGCCGCGAGCCGCCGGTCCAGGCCTTCCAAGTCCGCGAGAAAACGGGCCAGGCCGGCTTCGTAATCCTTCCGGCCGGGGGGATCGAGCTCGCTCAAGGCGGCGCAGATCGTCCGGGCCTGTTCCTTCACCAAAGCAGGGCTGAGCCAGATGTGGGGATCCGGCCCCCCGTGATCGTTTTCATCGCCTCTCTCGTCCCCGTGGCAATCTTCCATCTCCCGGAGCGCGATCCCCCGGCGGCGAGCCCGCGAGCCGGGGAAGGAGGGCGTTCTCGAAGGTAACCCCGATCCGGAAATAGGCCCGGGCGCCGGCCAGGGCGGCCATCTGGCGGGGGGTGGGTTCGTAGGTGTGGGGATCCTGCCCGGGCCGGACCAGCGCCTCCACCCGCACTCTTTCCCCTCCCACCCGCTGAACAAAGTACTTCTGGGGGGGGATGCTCACGAAAATCGTCAGGGGCGCCTCTTCCGGGACGGTCGCCGCCGGGAAGAGCAGGATCGCCGCGAGCGCCGATAAAATTGCCGCGTTCATATTTTTTGTCCCAATAAGCAATTTTACCCGAAGCCTTCCCGGTTCTCCCCCCTTTTGTGCGGGCCACTGTCGGGCACAGCTTACCCGGATCGCGCAGGCTGAAGGCGGAAGCGAACGGTTATTTCCCCCCCGAAAGACAGAAAAGAGGTATTATGTCCAAAAGTGAAACCCGGCCGCGGCGGGGGAGAATTTCCCCGGGAAACGGGACCGGCCGCGGCAATACCCCGCCCGGGCGGCCTGCCCGGGGGAGAAAACCCAGAATTTCAAGAAATATAGGACGCTCATAAATCATGGCACCGGTGAAGATAACCGAAACGGTACTGAGGGACGCGCACCAGTCCCTGATCGCCACCCGGATGGACATTGCCGACATCCTTCCCATCGTCCATCTGTTAGACCGGGTGGGGTACCACTCCCTGGAGTGCTGGGGCGGGGCGACTTTCGACGCCTGTTTGCGCTTCCTGAACGAGGACCCGTGGGAGAGACTGCGAAAGATCAAATCCCGGGCCAAACAGACCAAGCTGCAAATGCTTCTGCGGGGCCAGAACATCCTCGGTTACAAACATTATGCCGACGATGTGGTGGAATATTTCATTCAGAAGGCCGTGGCCAACGGGATGGATATCATCAGGATCTTCGACGCTCTCAACGACATCCGGAACCTGCAAACCTCCATTCGGGCCTGCCAGAAGGAGGGTGGGCACGCCCAGGGCGCCGTCTGCTACACCGTCAGCCCTTTCCACAGCCTGGAAAAGTTCGTCGCCGATGCCCGCGCCTTGGTCGAGGCGGGGGCGGACTCCATCTGCATCAAGGACATGGCCGGGTTGCTCACTCCCTACGCCGCCTACGACCTGGTCAAGGCCTTCAAGGAAAGCGTGGAAGTCCCAATCCAGCTCCACGCCCACTACACCAGTGGGCTGGCCTCGATGACCTACCTGAAGGCGATCGAGGCGGGCTGCGACGTGGTCGACTGCGCCATGTCTCCCCTGGCCATGGGGACCTCGCAGCCCCCGACCGAGCCGCTGGTGGCGGCCCTGAAAGGCACCCCCTACGACACCGGCTACGACCTCGAACTCCTGAGCGAAATCGCCGATTATTTCCGGCCTCTGCGGCAGAAATACCTGGAGAGCGGCCTCCTGGACGCCAAGGTGATGGGGGTGGATGTCAACGCCCTGCTCTACCAGGTCCCAGGGGGGATGCTCTCCAACCTGGTCTCCCAACTCCGGGAAGCCGGAAAGGAGGACAAGTTCGAGGAGGTTCTCAAGGAGGTTCCCCGGGTCCGGGAGGAACTGGGCTATCCCCCTCTGGTCACCCCCACCAGCCAGATTATCGGCAGCCAGGCGGTGATGAACGTGATCACCGGTCAGAGATACAAGATGGTTCCCCGGGAGACCAAGGCCCTGGTCCGGGGAGAATACGGAAGGACCCCGGCCCCGATTTCCGACGAAATCAAAAAAAAGATCCTCTTGGACGAAAAGCCCATCACCGGTCGCCCGGCGGACCTGCTCGAGCCCGAGCTGGAAAAATTCCGGGAGGAAATGAAGGGCTACCTCGAGAACGACGAGGATGTCTTGAGCTACGCGCTCTTCCCGGCGGTGGCGAAAAAGTTTTTTCAGCACCGGCAGGCGCAGCGCTACAGCATCGACCACGGGTTGGTGGATTACGCCAACCGGACCCACCCCGTCTGAACCGGTCCGCCGGGGGTTGAACCCTATTCCCACTGGGGGAAGCGGTAATTGGCTTCGTCCCGGGTGAGCGGGACAACCGGGTTTTCCAGGGGGTTGCCCTCCAGGCTGAGCAGGAAGAGCTGGTAATTGTCGCCCCCGTGGCGGTGGGAACAGAAGACCATCAGGTCATCGTCGGGGGAGAGAGTGGGGGAGATGTCGTCGGCCTCGTTGCGGGTGAGCTGGATAAACCTTCCCTCGTCCAGGTAAACCATCCAGATGTCGTTCTGCTTGCCCTTCCCCGAGACATAGATCAGGGCTTTGCCGCCGTCGGCCCAGGTCATGGCGCTCCCCGGGCAGGGGTGGTTGATGATCTCCCGGCAGTCACCGTCGGAGAGGTTGAGACGATAGTTCTTGTACTGGTTGAGCTTTTCGAATCCGAGGATGATCTCGTTGCCGTCAGGGGTAAAGATCATGGTTCCGCCAGCGCCCTCCGGGAAGATGTCCAGTA
>CAZIEA010000127.1:7307-7642 GCA_964538495.1 uncultured bacterium
CCTCCTCTCGCCGCTGGCCAGGTTGAGCAGGCCGACGGCGTTGCCGCCGTTGCGCTGGGCGAAGAAGGCCAGGGTTTTCCCGTCCGGCGACCAGGCCGGATAGCTCTCGGGGCTTTCGGTTTCCGTAAGCCGGGTGAGCTCGCTCCCGTCTATTTGGCCCAGGTAGATTTCGGCATTCTCGTCCCGGTCGGAGACGAAAGCGAAGCTCTTCCGGTCCGGTGACCAGGCGGGATGGGTGTCGGCGGCGGGATTTTCCGTGAGGTTGCGCCCCTCGCCCCGGGAGAAGTCGAGCAGGTAAATATCCTCGTCGCCGTCCAGGTCGGGCTGAACCAGCA
>CAZIEA010000128.1:0-1964 GCA_964538495.1 uncultured bacterium
CATCAAGGCCGCTTCAGAAGTTCCGCCCCCGTCGTAATCCCCCGGGACGGGCCGGTCGCCCGCGGCCCCGAAGTAGAACCGGGTCAACCCGCGAACCGCCCAGAGCCCGGAAGCGCCCCGGAAGACGGCGGCGGCCTCGATCCCCGCCCCCGCGAGGTCCGCGGCCGCGGGTTCGTCGCCCGCGGCCCCGAAGTAGAACCGAGTCAGGCCCCGAATCGCCCACCGGCCCGTGGCGGGCCTGAACACTGCCGCCAGCTTGGGCCGCTCGTCGCCGAAGTAACCCGGCAGCGGCCGGTCGGCGGAGCCGCCGAAGTAAAATTTGGTCAAACCCCGGACCGCCCAAAGCCCGCCGGTGGGGCGGAAGATCCCGATCTCAGCCCTCCCGTCCCCATCGTAATCCCCGGGTACGGGAATGTCGTCCCCTACCCCGAAATAAGCCTTGGTCAGGCCTTGCACGGCCCAGAGACCGTTCCTGCCCCGGTAAACGGCCAGGTCGGTCCTGCCGTCGTTGTCGTAATCCCCACTGACGGGGCGATCCTCGGCGCCCCCGAAGTAGAGCCGGGTACAGCCCTTGACGCTCCACAATCCCGAGGAAGGACGGAATACAGCGATATCGCTGGTCCCGTCCCCGTTATAGTCCCCGCTGTCGATATTACAGAATGCCGGGGTAGGCGCGGGGGAAGCAGCGGGGCTGGGAAACGCCAGGGCTTCTTCCCAAGCCTCGGCGATCACGAGGGAACCCTCGGTCCAGACCGGGTGGACGCCGTCCTCGATGAGCAGCCTTTTCCAGTTCCCGCATTCCTTGTATGCCTGAAACGGGTCGGCGCAAGCGCAGTGCTTGATGTTTTCGGCGACCTCGATTATGTAGTTGCGCAGATACTTGGTCCGGTCGCAAAGGCAGTCGTCGTCGCACCGGGGTATGACGGTAGCCAGGACAGGCTCGACTCCCTTTGCCCGGGCCCGGTCGATCATGGCTTCCAGAGTATGGCTGATGGTGGCGTAGCTGATGCCGTCGCTGATGTCGTTGGTGCCTCCCATGATGAGGATGCGGGAGGCGGGACAGCCTTCCAGAACTTTCCTGATCCCCGGGCAGGAGCGGATGGGGTAGCCCCCGCCGTAGAGCAGTTGCTGGGTGGTGCAGCCGGGATAACCGTGGTTGTAGATGGCATAATCCGATCCGGGGAACCGCGTCTCCAGAAGTTCCGCCAGGATCGGGATGTAACACCGCCCCATCGGCGGGCCGTTGGTTCCGTAAGTGATGCTGTCGCCGTAGCCGATGTAGGTGGTCTCGATCGGGGCAGCCCGCGGGGTTTCCGAAAGGGAAGTGCGTTCCCGCAGGGGCCAGGGCCGGACGGCCCAGCCTTCTCCGGCAATCCAGGTGCTTCCAACCGGAACCCTCCCGGCCAAGTCGGCCGCCGGACCGGGCAGGTCCCGGCGCCCGACTTCTCCCTGACCGTCCCAGGCCACGCCCTCCCCGAACAGGTAAGGCTCGACCTGGTCTTCTTCCCCGGATGGGACGGGTTCGGCGCCTTTCCCGCCCTGGAGAAAAATCCGGTAGCGGCCCCCCTCCCACCCCTGCCAGGCCAGGAGCGCCTTCCCCCGGCGGAAACTGACGGCGGGATTGAGGTTGGGGGAGGTGGCCGGATCGCTTACCCTGCTCTCGGGCCCGAAGTCTTTTCCCTGCCAGCGGGCGGCATAGATGTCGGAGGCGCCGTCGCGTTCCGAGGCCCAGGCCACCAGGGGATTGCCCTGCCCGTCCAGAGCCAGGGCCGGGGTCATATCCCAGCCGGGGGCGGAGGAAACCGGGAGCGGGCGGCTCCACGCCCCGGGTCTTCCCCGGCAGGCCATTATGCCGGGGCCCGAACCCTCCCGCCCGGCGGCCCAGGCTACCCAGAGCGTCCCGTCGGGAGCCACGGCCAGGGCCGGGGCGTAAGCGCCGGGAAACTCATCGGCGGGGGTAAACG
>CAZIEA010000128.1:1974-5333 GCA_964538495.1 uncultured bacterium
GGTTTTCGCCGTCCCAGGAGACGAGGATGATCCTCTCGCCCCGGGCGGCTGGATCGATCCCGACCGACCAGACCCCTCCTTGGACAGCGCCGCCCGCCAGAAGAAAAATCCCCAAGGTAAAAGCAAGCGCTTTCATAACGTTTAATCGGCTTCTCCGCGCCGCCCTCCCAGCGGTCTTGAATCATTTGCCTAATCCCCCGTCTCAGGGATTGGTAACCGGTTGATCCGTCGAAGACCCATAGTAGGCCGAGGTCACCCCCCGGATCAGCCAGCGGCCCACCGAAGAACGGTAGACCGCGAAATCGAGGGTTCCGTCCCCGTCATAGTCCCCAGGCTGGACCGTATCGGCGGCAGCCCCCCAGTAGGCGTTGGGCCCGTCTTTGACCAGCCACCTGCCGGTGGAGGGCCGAAACACGGCAAAGTCGAAGGAGCCGTCGCCCGTGAAGTCCCCGGGCACGACCGTATCGGCGGCGCTTCCGTAGAACACCTGTGCGCCGTTCCGGACCAGCCACTTTCCCAGGGAAGGCCGGAATACCGCAATGTCGGTGGTGGCGTCACCGTCGTAGTCCCCGGGCACGGTCGTGTCGGAGGCGAACCCGTAGAAAACCTGCGCACCGTCCTTCACCAGCCACTTCCCGATTCCGGGCCGGAAAAGGGCAATATCCGCGCTTCCGTCCCCATCGTAGTCGCCGGGCACGGTGATATCGGTAGCAACCCCGTAGAACGCGCTGGTCACCCCCCGGACCATCCACTTGCCCAGGGAAGAACGGTAAATTGCGAGATCCCAGGTTCCATCCCCCGAGTAGTCCCGGGGCACCACCTCGTCGTTCGAGGACCCGAAGTAAACTCGGGTCAGGCCCCGGATCAGCCAGAGGCCGCTGGAGGGCCGGAAGAGCGCGATCTCCGAGGTCCCGTCCCCGTCGTAGTCGCCCACGCGGGAAACTCGGATCCCCGGAGGAGTCGGGGTGGGCATCGCTACGTAGATCAGGGGAAGCCCGTCCGAAGAGGAGGCGGCCCCGCTCACGGCCCTGGGCACGTCCCCAAGCTTGTCCCCGTCGGCGTCCGGCCCGGTGTAATCGTCCCAGTAATTCCCGCCCAGGTAGGGGCCGCCGACCACGTTGTGCCCGGGAGCGAGGGGCGTCTTCGGCTTGTTCCAGAAGGTGCCGGTGCCGTCGTCGTACGCGTGCCGGTAACCCGCCGGCGGGTCTCGGTGCCGGAAGACGTTGTCGTAAACCCAGGTGGAGTCGGCGGCCGCGTAGAGATGGATTCCCCGGAACCCGCAGTCGTCAATCAGGTTCTCGTGGAAACCGTTCCCGGACCCGGAGACGTAAATGCCGGTGGAGACGTCCCAGATGTGGTTGAAGGCGAAGGCGTTTTCGTCGCTTCCGGATTCAACGTTGATCCCGGTCCCGGAAGAGCTTATGGCGTTGTTTTCTATGTTATTGCCCGAAGATGGGTTGGGGAAGCCGATCATTATCCCGTATTGGCAGCCCGCAACGGTGTTTTTCTTGACCAGGTTGCCGGCGGCCCCGTCCAGAAGGATGCCGTAAGTGTTCGAGCAGCCGGCGACCCGGTTCATCTGGACCGTGTTCCCGGTCCCGCCCTGCAGGTATATCCCGGAGGACCAGGTGCCGGAACCCTCGACATACTCGGCGACCAGGTTGCCCTCGATGGTGTTCCCCGCCCCCAGGACCCGGAGCATCGGGTAGCTCTCGTCCGGAGCCGAGTGCTGGAGCACGTTGTCGCGGACCTGGTTGTTACTCCCGTAGACGTCGAGCCTGATCGAGGAGGAAGTCTGGAGGCTGAAGTCGTTGCCCTGGATGAGGCAGTAATCCCCCCGGGCCTCGATGTCGCGGACACTGTTGCCGAGGATATTGTGATTGGCGCCGTATACGAGGAAAAGCCCGATGCCGACGCCGCCGCTGACGGTCTCCCCGTCTCCCGCGATGGTGATGTCGAAGGCGCCCGAGCAGTTCTGGAACAGGTTCCCGGACGAGCCCCCGTCGGTGGTGACCTGGCATTCGCTGAATTCCGTGTTGAGGACGCGCATCCCGGCGCAGTTAATGAACCCGAGGTCCACGAATTCGAAGGCGCACTCGGACACGGGATCGCCGGCGGCGCTCTGGCCGGCGAACTCGACCCGACCGCCCGTTTCGGTCTCGCTGGTGAAGAGCGTCCCGGACGCGGCCAGGGCGCCGGGGCCCGTGGCCTTCAGGTAGTAAGAGCTTCCGTTCAACCGCACGGTGGTGTCAAACACCGCCAGGAACCCGTCCGCCACGTTGACTTGGGTAATTACGTAACCGGTGGTCCCGTTTGACCAGGAAACCGCGCCCCGTCCGAGAATGACCTGCCACTCGAGGCTGTTGTGGAGAGTGCCGCTCATCACCGAGGCGTCAACATCGAGTTCCTCGGTCTCGTTCTCGTTCCAGGCGATGCCGTTCGTGCTCCAGAAGCTGTCCAAGGTGTAGCTGTTGTTGCTGAAGGGGGAAACCGTGTCGCTGAGATAGACATCGCCGTCGGTCTGGGTTTCCCAGGTCTGGATCACGTCCTCGCCGCGCTTGAGAACGAACTTTTTCCAGTCGTGGACCATGTCGTTGTAGATTTGCAGGTCCACCACGCTCTCGCCTTTGTACACGCTCTCCAGCATTACCGCCGAGGCGCCGCGGCAGAAACAAAACACGGATACAACAATAACAAGTCGCAGAAACGGCTTACGGATCATCGTCATTCCGGCCGCCCTCCTCGGCGGCGAAAATCCCCGGTCCCTTAATTTGCCCCCGAGGCCGGGGCCGCTTTTTTAAGTTTTTAATCAGCGGCAACAGAAACGGCGCTTTTGCCTTCCGTGCCACCTGCCTGTCGTCAGGAAAATCGAATCATTATCTCATCACCGGCAGGTCGCCCCACCTTCCGAAATAGAACCGGGTCAGGCCCCGGACCGCCCAGAGCCCGATTCGATCCCGGAAGATGGCGATGTCGTCCCCGTCAACCCCGTCATAATCGCCTGGCGCCGGGGCGTCCACGCCGGCGCCGAAATACAACCTGGTCCGGTTCATCACCGCCCAGATCCCGCTTGAATCCCGGAAAATAGCCGGCGTACAGCCCGGACCAAAATAGTCACCGGGCACCGGCCAGTCACCGCCGGCGCCGCAGTGGACTTGGGTGACGCCCCTCACCGCCCAAAGACCGGCGGAAGAACGGAAAATCACGGTTTCCGCCGGCGCGGGGCTGCCCTCGTACCCGGGGGGGAACGGAGTGTCTCCGTAAGTTCCAAAGTTAAAGCGGGTAAGCCCACGCAGCGCCCATAACCCGTCCGCGCCCCGGAATATCCCCGCCGCGCAGGTCCCGTCCCCGTCGTAATC
>CAZIEA010000128.1:5343-7416 GCA_964538495.1 uncultured bacterium
GCGGGTCCCTCCCCTGGCCGCCCAGAGGCCTAAATCGCTGCGGAAAATCGCGGGTTCCGCAGTCCCGTCGCCGTCGTAATCCCCCGGCGCCGGGATATCATAACGCTTTCCGAAATAAATCCTGGTCACGCCCCGGACCGCCCAGAGCCCGATTCGATCGCGGAAGATGGCGATGTCGCCTCTTCCGTCGCCATCATAATCCCCGCTCCCCAGCACCAGGTTCTGCCGAAACCGCCACGAGGCCGAATCGGGACCGTAACCGTAATCGTTCCGGGCTCTGACCCACCACACGTGAGTGGTATTCTCATCCAGGGGAGAGATGTCCGTATACAACCCCGTGCTTGAGTAAAGGTAGGTTCCGCCTCCACGGTCCTTCCGCATTACTTGATAGTCCTCCGCCCCGGAGACCTCCGACCAAGTTACTCTGACCGGAACCGATCCCAGCGGGACCGTGGCCCCATCGGGCGGCCCGGCCGGATCCGGGGCGGGAGGAAGGCCTCCCCCGGAACCGGTGATAAATGACCAGACCTCCGAGTAGGGGCCGTCTTCCTCCCCGCAGACCATCCAGGTCCGCCAGTAATAGGTCGTGGCGGGGTCAAAATTGCCGGAGAAGCGGTAAACGGGATAGTTGGTGATCAGGCTGTCAACGACATCTGAAAACTCGGCGTCGAGGGCCACCTCCATCATCATCATGATCTCCCAGGAATCGGTATGGGGATTCCACTCAAACAGGGGGGCGAGGGTCGTGAGTTCCGCCCCGTCAGGAGGGAAGATCAGAGTGGGGATGGTGGACGTGCAGCTTTCCCATTGAGCCGATCGGATGGCCTCCTCCGGGATGAAATTGCCCGCCGGGACGACGATGATGCGGTTCCGGACATTTCCGGAGGCGTCCAGCTCGACCGCCGACACTTCCGGCGGCAAGGCCGCCGCGTTAACCGAGTTAACGATGGCCAGCAAAAACAATCCGCCGGCCAGGCTGAAAACTCCAGTCTTCATCGGTCTGGCTCCTTTATTCATCCGGACGCTGACAGTTAGGCAATATTGTATTGGGAGTTTAATATTTTAGCCTTTTATGTAAAGGCCGTTCGGACGGGCCGAATCCACCGGCGCGGACCCGCCCCCACTTTAATCGGTATGAACCTGAATAAAGAACGGCTTTGCAAAAGCCGACGCCCGGCGGTGAATTCTATTCACCGCTCACTGCGTTTGGTAGGTGCAGGGTATGAGCACGCTGTCCCCCTCCTCCGCCGACCAATCCACCGCCTTTAAGGCCTTGGCCACCGTGTAGGAGTGGCGCAGGTCGTCCACCTGCCTCATGGCGTGGCCGGGCTTGCTCGAGGTGGTGAGATAGTCCCCTTCCGCGATGCCCCCCCCCTCTCCCGTGACCAGGATGTGGCCGTCGCCGACGGCGTAGATCGAGTGGAGGTTATCCTCGCCCGGGAGCTTCCCGGCGTAGACGCCGAAGACATTGCGGTCGCGGGACTTCGCCGCCGGCTCGACCGTGTAGATGTCCTGGCGCGGGCGGTCGGGGTTGCTCCTGGCCGCCCGCAGGCTGACCACGGTTCCGTAGAGGTAGCCCCCTGCCTTGTTGTCCTCCTCCGGGATGGCGGCGTTATGCTCGGCGGTGAAGGTGTTGTAGGAAACGTTGCCGCCGGTGAAGGTGATGGAGCCCACCTGGGTGTTGTTGCCATCGCGGAAATCGGCCAGATAGCTGGTCCCGATCCCGTCGTCGCTCCCGCACTGGATGCGGAGGCCGTAGCGGTTGGCATCGTTGCCGTCGTTCATCAGGCGCAGGGCGTAATCGTCGGCGTTATCCGTGGTGATTTCGAGCGCGGCGGTCGGGTGCTCCTGCCCGATCCCCACCATGCCGTCCCCCGTCAGGCTCAGGATATTCCCGTGGCCTTGGTAATAAAAATTCATCCTGGCGTCCAGGGGCGAGACGGCGGGCTTCGCCGCCAGGGTGAAAAAGTCGGTCAGGCCGTTGGAAAAGTTCATGCGGGCGAAATCGTCCTCGAGTTCGATCAAAACCAGGTGCGGTTCCTCGATGAGGCTGTTGGCGATGATGCTCAGTTT
>CAZIEA010000128.1:7477-7640 GCA_964538495.1 uncultured bacterium
CCGTAGTAAATGCCCCCCCAGCCGCGGCGCCAGGCGCTCCCGCCGCCGCCCAGCCCGCCCAGGGGCACGTCCCCCGCGGCGCCCAGGTACACCCTGGTCACTCCCCGCACGACCCAGAGGCCGGTGGAGGGCCGGAAGACCGCGATGTCGTTCACTCCGTCCC
>CAZIEA010000129.1:0-4283 GCA_964538495.1 uncultured bacterium
CCGGCTCTGGGACGGGCTGGGCGCGGCCGGGTTCCGGGTCGGGGTTTTCAACGTGCCTTTCACCTACCCCGCCGCCGAGGTGAACGGCTTCATGGTCTCGGGGATGCTGGCTCCTTCCCTGCAGGCGGATTTCGCCCGGCCCCGGGCCCTGGCGGAGGAAATCCGCTCCCGGCGCCCCGGTTACGTCTTCGATCTGGCCATCGACCCGGAGCGGGACTGGCGGCGTCCGGGAGCGCTGCAGGCTTTGAAAAAAGAGACCGGGGAAAAAATCGCGCTCCTGGAAGAACTGCTCTCCCGGCACGATCCCGATTTCCTGGCGGCGGTTTTTACCGCCCCGGACCGGATCCAGCATCTTTGGGGGAAGGCCCTGCGCCCCGGGGGCGAGGGCCTGCCGGAGTGGGCCGAGGGGCCGCTGGGGGAGATTTTCACCCTCCTGGACGGGCTGATCGGGAGGCTGGAGGAATGGACCGGGCCCGGCGGGCTTCTGGCGATCGCTTCCGACCACGGGTTTGCCGGGATGGAGGGGACTTTTTATCTCAACAACTGGCTGGTCCGGGAAGGGTTTTTGCGCTTGAAGTCCGGCGGCGGGCGCTTTTCCGGGTGGCTGGGCCGGCTCAACCGCCCCGGGCTCAAGCGGTTGCTCCCCCGGAAGTTGGTGGGCGGCCTGCGCTCCCGCGGCCTGGCCGAGCTGATCAAGTGGCCCTCAACCGTCGCCTTCGCCTCCCCGGGAATGGAGGAAGGGATTTATCTTCACCGCCGCCCGGGCCGGCCGGAGGAGGAAATCCTCTCTGGGGCGGAAAGGATCCGGCGGAGGCTGCTCGAGCTGGAAGTCCCGCGCTTGCGCGGCGTTCTCCCCCGGGAATCGGTTTACTCGGGGCCTTACCTTTCCCTGGCCCCCGACTTCCTGCTCGATTTCGCCGAGCCGGGCTGGAACATGAGCTGCTCCCCGACCGGGAAGGAGATATTCCGGCGCCGGCGCGGGGTCCCTTTCGGGACCCATCACCCGGACGGATTCTGGGCCGCCGCCGGTCCCGGGGCGTCTCCGGGCTTCCGGTCGGCGGCGATCCTGGACATCGCCCCCACGGTGCTTAACTTTTTCGGGCTCGATCCCCTGCCGGGGATGGAGGGGAAAAGCCTGCTGGAGCCCTCTCCGGGGCGGGCGGCCTCCGTCTCTCTCTCCCCCCGGGATCCCGGCCCGGGGGGCTATACGCCGGGCGAGGAAGCCCGGCTCCGGGAAAGGCTTTCCGGGCTGGGCTACCTGTGAGGAGTCCCCGGCGGTGAAAGCGGAGGAAAAGAGCGGGATCTTCGCCCCGGCCGGTTGCCGTTTCGCCGGGGTGGTTTTTCAGTACCTTTTTTTCCTCCTGACCGCCTGGCTGATCACTTCCTTCCTAGGGCAGGGGACCCTGGGCGACTTCATGCTCGCCGTCACCATCCTCAACCTTTCCGGGTTCGCCGCCACCGTCGGCCTGAAATACGGGGTGGTGCGTTACACCGCCGTCTTCCGGGCCCGGGGTGACCTGGCGGCGGTCCGCCGGACGGTGGCCGCCGCCTCCGGAATCTCGGCCGGGGCCGGGGCCCTGCTCGGGCTCGGGTTGCTTATGGCCGCGCGCCCCCTGGCCGGGCGGTTTTTCCATTCCCCGGCCCTGGAGCCGGCCCTCCGGGTCCTTTTCCCGGCTATCCCGGTCCTGGGGGTCCTGACGGTGCTGCTGGGGGGGGTGCAGGGATTGAAGCTGATCCGGGCCAAGGTGGCGCTGGAAAATATCGCCCAGCCCCTCCTGGGCCTCATCCTGGTCGGGCTGGTCCTGGTCAGCGGGCGAGGTCTCGCCCCCGCCGTCGCCGCCTGGTGTCTTTCCCTGCCCGGGGCGGCCCTGGGGGCCGGGATCGTTCTCCGGAGGCGGCTGAAGGGGGCGCCGCCCGGACCGGGGGGAGCGAAAATCGCCGAGATCGTCGCCTACTCGGCCCCCTTGATGGCCGTGGGCCTGCTCTACTACCTCTTCACCCGGATGGATATCATCATGCTCGGGCATTTCCGGTCTTCGGACGAGGTGGGGGTTTACGGGCTGGCCGCCCGGCTGGCCATTCTCATCCCGCTTCCCCTGGAGGCGCTTAACGTCATTCTCGAGCCCACCGTGGCCGAGGCCGGGCATTCCGCCCGTCTCGTGCTTCAGGAGCTTTACCGCCGGCACACCCCCTGGGTGCTGGCCGCCGGGACGGGGCTCTTCGGGGCGCTCTTTTTCGCCTCTCCGGTCCTGTTCAGGCTTTTCCCCGGCGATTTCGCCGCGGGCTGGCTGATCCTCTTTATTCTCGGCCTGGGGCAGATGCTCAATCTAGGGGTGGGCTCGGCCGGGGTCTTCCTGAGCATGACCGGGCATTCCCGGGTGGAGTCTTACAACGCCGCGGCCATGGTGGCTCTTAATTTCGTCCTCAACCTGCTACTGATCCCCCGTTACGGCGGCGCCGGGGCCGCCGCCGCCACCGCGGCCGCCCTGGGCGGGATCAACCTCTTGCGGCTCCTGGAGGTCAAATGCATTCTCGGAATTCTCCCTTTTTCCCGGAGCTACCGGCGGGCGCTGGTGGCGTCCCTGGCCGCGGTCGCGGTTTTTTTCGTCTTCCGGCGGGCTTTTCCGGGGCTTCCCTCCCAGGGGGCGGCCCTGGTTGCCCTGGCCTTCTTTGCCCCGGCCTGGCTGCTGCTGGCCGGAAGCTTGTTTCTTGACGCCCCCGCCGCCGCCGGATTAAATACGAAAATCCGGAGGTTTATCGCCCGGATCCGTCCCCCTCTGGACCGGGAGAACCGATGAGACCCTGCAAAATCCTGATCACCACCTCGGTCCTGAACCGCCGGGGGGCGGAGCGGATGATCCTGGAACTGGCCGCCCGGCTGGACCGCGCCCGCTTCCGCCCCTCCGTGGCCTGTCTCCGGGCCGAGACCCCGTACCTGGAGGAGTTCCGGGCCCGGGGGATCGAGGTCCGCCTTTTCGGGATGACGGGGTATTTTCAGCTCCGGCCCCTGCGGGAGTTTTACCGTTTCCTGCGCGCGGAACGTTTCGACCTGGTCCACACCCATCTTTACCGCGACGCCGTTTACGCCCGGCCCCTGGGAAAACTGTCGGGGGCGGCGGTGGTTTCCACCCTGCACAACAGCTACGTCTGGCGTTCCCGGGCCCAGCTCCGGCTCGACTCCTTTACCGCCCGCTGGGCGGACCGGCTGACCGCGGTCTCGGCGGCGGTGAAAAAGTTCGCGGTGGAAAGGGAGGGGATCCCGGCGGACAAGATCCGAGTTCTCCACAACGGGATCGAGACCTCCCGCTACCGGGTTGAACCGGGGACCCGGGAAAAGATGCGAGAGCTCTTCGGGATCGGCCCGGACGGATTCCTGATCGGGAGCCTGGGACATCTGGGCGAGCAGAAGGGTTTCCGCTATCTGATCGAGGCCGCTCCGGAGATCCTGCGGGCCTTCCCCTCCTCCCGCTTCCTGATCTTCGGGGAGGGGGAGCTGGGCGACGACTTGCGCCGCCGCGCCTCCTCCGCCCTTCCGGCGGGGAAGTTCCTTTTCCCCGGCTTTCGCGACGACATTCCCGAGCTGCTCAGCGCCTTCGATCTCTTTGTTCTCCCCTCGCTCTGGGAAGGTCTCCCGGTGGTCCTGATCGAGGCCATGGCGGCCGGGGTTCCCGTGGTGGCCAGCGACGTGGACGGCAACCTCGAGGTGACCGGAGGGGGCGAGGCCGGGCTCGGAGTTCCCCCCGCCGACCCTGCCGCCCTGGCGGCGGCGGTGAAGACGCTCCTGGGGGACCGGGCGCGGCGGGAGAAGCTGGCCCGGGCCGGGCGGGAGCGGGCCCGGGAGCGGTTCGATCTCGAGGTCATGGTCCGCAACTACCAGGACCTTTACCGGGAGGTGCTGGAACAAAGGAGCGGTCCGGAATGAGCCGCCCCCGGGTCCGGATCGGGACCATCGAGTTCGACGACCTTTGCTGGGAAGAGGCCCTGGCCCGGGTCGAGGAGCTGGTTGCCGCCCGCCAGGGAGGCTATGCCGTCACTCCCAACGTCGACCACGTGGTTCTGGCCGAGGACGACGAATACTTCCGCCGCATCAACCTCCGCGCCGACCTTGTTCTTCCCGACGGGATGCCCTTGCTCTGGGCCGCGCGTCTGCTGGGGACCCCCCTGCGGGAAAAGATTTCCGGTTCGGATTTCATCCCCCGTTTCGCCCCCC
Organism: uncultured bacterium; assembly: GCA_964538495.1. Taxonomy (GTDB): domain Bacteria; phylum Auribacterota; class Erginobacteria; order Erginobacterales; family DAOSXE01; genus CAZIEA01. Next base: position 4,211 of record CAZIEA010000129.1, read on the forward strand.
GCGCGGTCGCGCGGGGGTTCAGGATTTTCTTTCTCGGCGGCCGTCCCGGCGCGGCCGCGGCGGCGGCCGGGGC
>CAZIEA010000129.1:4293-7564 GCA_964538495.1 uncultured bacterium
GCCTTGACCCGCCGCTGGGAAGGCTTGCGCATCGCGGGGGTATCCTGCCCGCCGGCCGGTTTCGAGCGTGACGAGCGCGCTACCCGGGAGGCGGTCGCTTCGATCCGCCGCGCCGGTGCCGACCTCGTTTTTGTCGGGCTGGGAACGCCCAAGCAGGAGAAATGGTATTACGAGAACCGCTCCGGTTACGCTCCCGCTTTCAGCTTCCCGGTTGGGGCGGGCTTCGATTTTCTTTCCGGCCAGGTTCCCCGGGCCCCCGCCTGGATGGCCGGGGCCGGGCTGGAATGGGTCTGGCGTTTGGCGCGGGAACCGCGCCGGATGTTCAAGCGCTACATCGTCAGGGACAGCCGGTTTGTTCCCATCGTTTTCAGGCAGGTCCGCCATGGCCGCTTCCGCCGATAGCCGTCGTCTCCGCTCCCTTCTCCGGCCGGCGCCGCTGCTGGCGGTCCTGGCCGTGGCCGGCCTGGTCGCCTTCTACCCCAATCCCCTGCTCGCGGCGGGGCTGGTTCTGCTCGCGATTCTGGTCGCGGTTTTCGCCGCCGCGCCCCGGGCCGTGGTGCTGCTGTTCCTGCTCCTGCGCGCCAGCCTGGACGCCGCCAAGGAATCGGTTTCCCTGTATGTCTCCGAAACGGTCCAGATCACCCCCGCTTTTTTTCTGACCATGCTGGTGATTCTCCTGGGGCTGGGCTACATCCTGGTCCACCGGCTCCATTTTCTGGAAATGCCCCTGGTCCCGTGGCTCATGCTTTTCGGCTTCGTTGCCCTGGCCCAGATGCCCCTCTGCCGGGAGCCGGTGCCCGGGCTGATGGAGTGGATGAGGTTCTTCAGCGCCTTTCTCGTCTATGTCCTGGTGCTCGACCTCTTCCGGGACGAGGCCTCGGTCCTGCTGCTGGTGCGGGTCGTGCTCTGGTCGGGGCTGATCCCGGTCCTGGTCGGGCTCTACCAGGTGGCCGGGGACGCCGGGCAATACATCACCGGGTTCGTCCGGGCCAACGGGACTTTCACCCACCCCAATCCCTACGCTTTTTACCTGATCATCATCCTGGCGCTGCTGCTGAATCTTTTCCCGGCCGCTCCCGCGCTCGGTTTACGCCGTCGGGGACTGCTGCTGGGGGCGGCCGTCCCGGTCGCCGCCGGGATTTTTTTCACCTACACCCGGACGGCCTGGATCGGGATCTTCATCCTGGTGCTGCTGGTCGTGGTTTTCCGGCAGCGGAAGTTTCTCTGGCTCCTGCTCATCCCGGTCCTGGTCCTCCTGCTGGTCTCCCCCCTGCGCGAGCGGCTCCAGGACCTGGGAACTTCCTTCAACTCCATCACCCACCGCTTTCACATCTGGACCTCGGGCCTGAAGAACCTGCCGGATTACCCCTTGCTGGGCCGGGGCCTGGGGAGCTTCGAGCTGATGGACGACTACGGGGAGCCTGCCCACAACGACCTCCTGCGGCTTTTCGTGGAACTGGGAGTTCTGGGCGCCCTGAGCTACCTGGCCCTGGCGGCGGCCCTGGTCAAGCGGATCTGGGACTCGGTCCGGCGCGATCTCGGGCCCCTGGGCAACGCCCTTTCCTGCGCGGTTTTCTCCGCGGGAGCGGTTTTCGCCCTGGCCAGCCTGACCGGGAACATCTTTTTCCGCCCCGCCCTGCAGTGGTACCTTTGGGCGTTGCTGGGGTGCCTCTTCAACCTGGGGGTGCTCCGGGAGGAGAAAAAACGTGAATAAAAGGACCCCGGGGATCGTCCTTTTCTATGTCGGGGCGGATCTGGCCCTGATCGCGCTCGCTTTTTACCTGCCCTACCTGGTCCGCTACAGCGAAAACCCCTATGTCCGTTCCTACCCTCTTTTTCAGAAATGGCTCCGCCTGGGGGACTGGGCCCTGGGGCCCTATACCCTGGTTTTCCTGATCTGGGCGGCGCTCTCGATCCTTTTCCTCCAGCACTACCGGCTCTACCGCACCGACCGGAGTCTGAGCTACCTGGACGAGACCCTGCTGGTGGCCCGGGCCGTCTTTCTCGGGAGCCTGGCGGCGGCGGGCGCGATCTTTTTTCTCCAGGTCAAGATCTATTCCCGGCTGGTCTTTTTTCTGAACGCCTTCTCGATGTTCGTCTTCCTGGCCTCCTGGCGCGCCTTCAAGCGCCGGGTCATCCGCCGGCGGGTGCGGGCGGGATTCAACAACCGCAACGTCCTGATCGCCGGGACCGGCCGCCCGGCCCTGGCGATGGCGGCGGCGGTGGAGCGCGCCCCTTATCTCGGGCTCGAGCTGGTCGGCTTTCTCGACGACGGCGCCGGGGAGGCCGGGCCGGTGTTGGGATCCCTGGCGGAGTTGGAAACGGCGGCCCGGCAGCGTTTCGTGGACGAACTCCTGATCGCGGTCCCCCCGGGGGACCCGCGTTTCGCGGCCCTGGTCGAGCGGGGATTGCGTCTCGGGCTGGGGGTGAAGATCACCCCGGATGTCCTGGGGGCGGGTTCGGAGCGAATGCGGGTCTCCTACCTGGGGGACACCCCGATGCTGGAATACCAGGCCAAAGGGCTGCACGGGGCCGATCTCCTGCTCAAGCGCGGCTTCGACATCCTGGTCTCGGGCCTGGGCCTGGTCCTGCTTTTCCCCCTGCTGCTGCTGCTGGCCGTCCTGGTCCGCCTCGACTCCCCGGGTCCGGTTTTTTACGTTTCCGAGCGCTGCGGGCGCAAGGGGAAGGCATTCCGGTTCTACAAGTTCCGCTCCATGCGGCCCGGGGCCGAGGAGGAGTTGGAAAAACTCCGCCATCTCAACGAGACCGACGGCCCGGTTTTCAAGATTCGCCGCGACCCCCGGGTAACCAGGACGGGGCGGCTTCTGCGCCGGTTGAGTCTGGACGAGCTGCCCCAGCTCTGGAACATCCTTAAGGGCGACATGAGCCTGGTCGGGCCTCGTCCCCCGACTCCGGAAGAGGTGGCCAAGTACGAAGACTGGCAGCTGCGTCGTCTGGAGATCCGTCCCGGCCTGACCTGTCTCTGGCAGATCGGGGGGCGCAGCGACCTGAGCTTCGCGGAGTGGATGAAGCTGGATCTCTTCTACCTGGACAACTGGTCTTTCTGGCTGGATTTGAAAATCATCCTCAAAACCGTTTTCGTGGTGCTCCGGGGCCAGGGGGCCTATTAGCGGAAAAACAGGCTGAAGGCTGAAGGCACCGCCGCCTCATTCACATGTAGACATGTAGAACCGCCGCCTTTTCAACCATGTAGAGCATGTAGGACATGTAGATGAATTAGCGCCAAGCCCCATGCCTCACGCCCCGATTA
>CAZIEA010000130.1:0-7473 GCA_964538495.1 uncultured bacterium
GCCCAACACGCCGGCCCTGGCCGGGGCCGGGATTTCCGCCCTCAGTCCCGGACGCCGGGCGGGACCGGCGGAAATCGCCCGGGCCCGGGCGATTCTGGAAACGGTGGGCCGGGTCGTCGAACTTCCCGAAAAACAGATGAACGTTGTCACCGCCCTGAGCGGCTCCGGGCCGGCCTATTTCTACGCTCTGGCCGAAGCCCTGGCCGCGGCGGGCCAGGCCGAGGGGCTTTCTCCGGAGACCGCCGAATATCTGGTCCGGGAAACCCTGATCGGGGCAGGGGAGCTTCTCCGGTGCGGTTCCTTCAGTCCGCGCGAACTCCGCCAAAAAGTGACTTCCCCGGGAGGGACCACGGACGCGGCCCTGAGGGTCTTCCGGGAGAGGGATTTGGAGGGAGTGGTAAGGCAGGCGGTGGCGGCCGCCCGGTCCCGGGGGGAGGGAATGGGTGGGGTTGCTTGACGCCATCTTCAAGTTGTTCGCGGCCCTCTGCCTGACCAGGTTTTTGGTGCCGGAAGGGGGGCAGGTGGAATACAACCCGGTCTTCCGGGGCATGGTCCGTTTTACCGAGCCGGTTCTGGCTCCCCTGCGCCGCCGCCTCGGCTCCCGACGAGCCGCGGCGGCGGCAGATGGATCTTCAACTCCGGCGCCGGGTTCTGGTGGCTGGGGCGAAGCTTGTTTTCCTACCTGGTTTTTTTCTACCGGATGCTCTTTTTTGTCCTCCTGCTGGACTGGCTCTGGCGGGATTCCCTCTCCCCGGCGGGGAGATTTCTCCGAGAAATTTCCGCTGCCTTGGGGGGGCGGAGGTTTCATCCCGCGCTCCGCTTGGGGGTGTTGTTGGCGGCTTTCGGGCTGGGGCTGGTCTGCCTGCGGAGTTTTTCCGTCCTGGCCGGCTGGCTTCCGCCCGGGCCCGGGTTTCTCCCGGCCGCCCTGGGCGCGACGCTTTGGATTCCGCTCGACTTCATCGGCGTTTTCATCGTCCTGATCGTGGCCCAGGCCGTTCTTTCCTTTTTCCCTTTCGGGTCGGGAGATCTCCGGAGAGTGCTCGACGACTTGACCGAACCGCTACTCCGCCCCTTGCGCGGTTTGAACCTGCGGGTGGAGCGCTGGGATTTGACGCCGGCGGCGGCCGTCTTCATCCTGCTGGTGATCCAGAAAACCGCCCGGATTTTTCTGGGCTGGTTGTTCTGATGAGCGATTTGCGGCAACTGCTCGAAATCCGGGTTCATCCCGGGGCTTCCCGCGAGCGGGTGGCGGGATTGTCCGGGGATCTCGTCAAGATCGAGATTGCCGCCCCGGCCGCGGAGGGGAAGGCCAACCAGGCCCTGATCAAGTTTCTGGCCCGTTCCTTGGGGGTGGGGAGGGGAACGATCTCCCTGGTCCGGGGAGAGAAGTCGCGGACCAAGCTGATCCGGGTCGCGGGGTTTTCTCCCGCGGAAATCCGCCGGCGTCTCCTGGACTCCGGGCGCTGAAACTGCCTTCCCCGGATTACCCGAATTGCCCCGCTGTTTTTTCCCACAGATTTCCCGGATTTTTACTGCTTAAACCGCGAATCTCGCCAATCTTCGCCAACAGCAACTAAGATTACGCAGATTAACGCAGATTAATTTTTATCCACAGATTTCACAGATTTTCACAGATTTTTTCTTCATGTTTTTCATGATCTTCATGGTGAGAAAACAGGCTGAAGGCTGAAGGAACTGCCGCCGCATTCACATGTAGACATGTAGGACATGTAGAAAACCAGGCTGAAGGAGTGGCGGAGAAGTAATCAGAGAAATCAGAGTTAATCAGGTGCAAAAGTTTGCGCCTCCTGAACCCTGAACCCTGGTTTGGGCCGGATCACGGATCACTGATTACGGTTTACCGGTTCGACCAGACCCTATGCCCTCTGCCCCATGCTCTATGCTGAACTGTGGACAGTAATCTGCGAGAATCTGTGGAAGATAATCTCTTCCCCCGGCGCGGCTCATTGTGGCACACTTTCTCCACCCGGACGGGAATCACGGGCTTGTGACAAGCTGTCTCGGAGGCTTTGGATGCCGGAATCGAGAAAATTCTTCGAAAAGATGATCGAACGTTTGGATCGGGTGGGCCGGCGCGAGGTCGAGGAGTATCTCCTGGCCCAGGAGAGCCGGCGGGGATTGCTCTCCAGCATTCTCAACAGCATGCAGGAAGGGCTGCTGGCTTTCGACCCCCAGGGCAAGGTGATCCTGGTCAACCGGTCCGCCCGGGAGATTTTTTCCCTGGGGCCGCAGGAAGAAGGGGCGAGTCTGGAGGAAATTCTCCCCTCCCCGGTCTTGAAGGAGATGGCCCGGGAGGGGCTGAAGATGCCCGCCCAATCCCTGGTCCGGGATATTTTTATTCCTGAACGAGGTTCCCGCTGGGTCCGGATCAGCCGCGGCCCCTTGCTTGACGGCGACGGGGTTTTCCGGGGGGTACTGATGCTGGGCAGCGACGTCACCCGCAGCCGCAAAAGTGAGCGGGAGGCCACTCTGACGGAGAAGGTGGACTTTCTCACCTACCTGGTGGCGGCGGTGGCCCATGAACTGGGCAATCCCCTGGCTTCTCTCTCGCTGCACCTGCAACTGATGCGCCGGCAGATCGCGAAGGTCCGGGGAGAAACCGGGCGCAAGCGCTCCCGGGGCGCCGGGATTCTCACCGAGGAAATGACTCGTTTGGACGGGATCGTGCGGCAGTTTCTCCAGGCTCTCCGGCCCGGGCCCCTGCAGCTACGGGAGGGGGATCCTGCCGTCCTGGGAAGGGAAGTGATCGAGCTTCTCCGCCCGGAGCTGGAGCGGCGTGGGGTCGAGGGCGTTCTGGCGCCGCCGCGGAGCCCGGTCAAGGCCAGGTACGACCGAGACATGATCAAGCAGGTTCTGATCAACCTGGTCAGGAACTCGCTCCAGGCCAGTTCTTCCGGGGGGGAAATCGTTATTTCCTGGCGCGATGACGGGGGATACCTGGAAATCAGGGTTTCCGACCGGGGCAAGGGGATCGAGTCCGGAGAAGTTCCCCGGGTCATGGAGCCTTTTTTTACTACCCGGGAAGGAGGATCGGGCCTGGGTCTTCTGGTGGTTTACCGGATCGTCCGCCAGCACGGGGGGATGGTCGAGATTAAAAGCTCGCCGGGGGAGGGGACCGCAGTGACGATTTGGATTCCCCGCCGCCCCGACGATATCAAACGATTGCCCGGGCCCAGCGAAGAGGAGGCATAAATGGACCGTCCGGTCATCCTGGTGGTGGACGACGAGCAAAACGCCCGGGAAGGGATGGCCGAGGCCCTCTCCGGGCCGGTCTACCGGGTTCTGACCGCCGCCGGGGGACCGGAGGCCATGGAACTCCTGGCCGCCGAGCCGGTGGACCTGGTGATTGCCGACCTCCGGATGCCCGGGCTGAGCGGCCTGGACCTGCTCAAGAAATCCCTTTCCCTCCGCCCCGCCGCGGTCTTTATCATCGTGACCGCTTACGGAACCGTGGATACCGCGGTGGAGGCTATCAAGGAAGGGGCTTACGACTACCTGACCAAACCCATCAACCTGACCCAACTCGAGCTCCTGGTCGAGCGGGCCCTGAAAAACCGGCGGCTGGAAGCCGAGAACATATATCTCCGGGAGCAGTTGGAAAAGCGTTTCGGTTTCGAGACCCTGCTCGGGCGCAGCTCCGCCATGGAGCGGGTTTTCGAGACCATCCGCCAGATCCGCAACAGCCGCTCCACCGTGCTCATCACCGGGGAGTCGGGGACCGGCAAGGAACTGGTGGCCCGGGCTATTCACCAGCAGGGTCCCCGCCGGGAAGGGCCCTTCATCCCGGTCCATTGCGCCGCCTTGGCTCCTACCCTCCTGGAAAGCGAGCTTTTCGGGCACGAAAAGGGGGCTTTCACCGGGGCCACGACGCTGCGGAAGGGGCGTTTCGAGCTCGCTGACGGGGGAACGATCTTTCTCGACGAAATCGGGGACATCGCCCCCGAGATCCAGGTCAAGCTTCTGCGCTTTCTGGAATCCCGGGAGTTCGAGCGGGTGGGGGGCGCCCGTCCGCTCCGGGTAGACGTCCGCTTACTCGCCGCCACCAACGCCGATCTGGAGAAACTCCTCTCCGAGGGCAAGTTCCGTGAGGACCTCTATTATCGGATCAACGTTGTCCGCATCAACCTGCCCCCCCTGCGGGAGCGCTCCGAGGACATCCCCCTGCTCACCAAGAGCTTCATCGATGAGTTTGCCCGCGAGAACGGCAAGCCCGGGCTGAACATTACCCCGGAAGCCCTGCACCTTTTGGGAAAATACTCCTGGCCCGGGAATGTCCGGGAACTGCGCAACTGCTTGGAAAGCATGGTGGTGCTCAGCACCGGTTCGGTTATCGGAGTGCGCGATTTGCCCCCGGGCATCCGGGGTCGGGAGCAGATTCGGGAAGAAACTCCGGCCGCGTCTCTCAACCTGAAAACGGCGGGGCGGGATCTGCTCCTGCGCGCCCTGGAGCAAAGCGGGGGAAACAAGGCCGCCGCCGCCCGCCTTCTCGGGATCAGCCGCCGGACCTTGTATCGGAAACTGGCCGAAGCCGGGATGACTCCGTGAAACCGCGTTCCACCAGATTCGTTCACGTTCACGGCGTGAGGCGTGCGGTGTGGCGCTGAAAGACAGGCTGAAGCCGTGGTTGGCTTGATGGATGGACGAAGTGGACGGTATGGACGAAGTGGACTGGCTCCTGAACCCTGAACCCTGAACCCTGAACCCTGAACCCTGGTTTCCGCCGGATCACGGATCACCGATTACGGATTACGGAGTTTCCTGGACCCTGAATCCTTGAACGGGGAGGGGATATCGTATATAAAACACCCGCCCGGGCCAAAGAGGTGACCACCATGTTTAGGACCATGAAAAGAGATATCGAGGCGGTTTTCCAGCGGGACCCGGCGGCGCGGAGCCGCCTGGAAATCCTGCTCTGTTATCCCGGGCTGCACGCCATCTGGCTTCATCGCTTTGCCCATGCCTTCTGGAGAAGGGGATTCCGCCTGATTTCGCGCCTGATCGCGAGCTTTGCCCGTTTCCTTACCAATGTGGACATTCACCCCGGAGCCCGGATCGGGCAGCGGGTTTTTATCGATCACGGCGCCGGGGTGGTGATCGGGGAGACCGCGGTGATCGGCGACGAGAGCCTGCTCTATCAGGGCGCGGTCCTGGGGGGAACGAGCATGGAGAAGACCAAGCGGCATCCCACCCTGGGCCGGCGGGTCGAGGTGGGAGCTTCGGCGATCGTCCTGGGGCCGATCGAGGTCGGGGACGGGGCCCGGATCGGGGCGGGTTCGGTGGTGATCCGGGACGTCCCGCCAGGGGCGACCGTGGTTGGGGTCCCCGGGAGGGTGGTGATGGGTTTCGAGGACACTGAGTATTTCGACAAGCTTCGGCACGCCGAGCTTCCCGACCCGGTGGCCGAGGCAATCCGGTTCATAGTCAAGAAAAACGACAGCCTCGAGGCCAGGCTCGCCCGGCTCGAAAGCGCCGAAGGAATGGAAGCCGCCATCGACCGGGTCCTGGAGGAGAAAAAGGGCGAGATTTGCGCCGAGTTTGTCCGTTCCCGCGAGGCGCCGGAGGGGAAGTGACCGGGTCGCCTCTCGCCCCCTTCCGTCCGCGGCTTTTGACCGGGGCGATCCTGCTGGGGACGCTGGCCTGTTATGCCTGGTTCACCTACGCCTGGGGCGGGTTCTGGAACACCAACGAATATAGCCGGGTTTTCCTCACCCGGGCGCTGGCCGAGCGAGGCTCGGCGGCGATCGACCGGGAAGTGGCCCGCCACTATACTCAGGACCTCTCCTGGCGGGCCGGGCACTTTTACAGCAACAAGGCTCCCGGAGTTTCCGTCCTGGCCGTCCCGGCTTATTTCCTGGTTCGGTGGGGAGAAACCGGGCTCGGGAAGGCGGTGGCGGCGCCGGGGTTGCTCTATCTGCTCAAACTTGCCGTGGTTTCCTTGCCGGCGGTAGTTTTTCTCGGGATACTTCTGAAGGCCTGGGCCGGGATGGGGATTCCCTTGCCGCTGCGCGCGGCCGGGGCGGTGATCCTGTCCCTGGGTTCGCCGGCTTTTCCCTACTCGACCCTGCTTTACGGGCATTACCCGGCCGGGATCCTGCTTTTTGGAGCTTTTCTTCTCCTGCGCGGGGGGAAGAATGGTTGCGAATTTCTGGCGGGGCTGGCGGCTTCCTCGGCCGTGGCGGTTGAATACCCGGCTCTGCCGGCGGCGGCTTTGCTTCTGCTCTACCGCCTGTCCCGGCCCCGGGGCGGCCGGGGAGGAGTTTTATTTTTGCTGGGGGCGGTTTTGCCCCTGGCCCTTCTGGCCCGCTATCATCAGGTCTGCTTCGGCGGGGCCTTCCAGGTTCCCTACCTTTACGAAGTCCACCCTCCCTTTTTTCAGGCCCACTCCCAGGGGGTGGCCGGGGTTACTCTTCCGAGCCCGGAAGCGGTCTGGGGGCTGACTTTCTCTCCTTTCCGCGGGCTTTTTCATTATTTTCCCTGGACGCTGGCGGCTTTGCCGGGCCTGATCTGGATGGGTCTTTCCCGGGATTGGCGCCGGGAGGGGCTGCTCTTTCTCGGGATCTCCTTGAGCTATTTTTACATTACCAGCGCCTTTTCCGACTGGGAAGGCGGCTGGGCGATGGGGCCCCGGCATCTGGCCCCGCTCGCCCCTTTCTGGGCCACCGCCCTGCTCCTGGCCGCCGCCCGGGTCCGGGCCCGGTTCCGTCCCTTGGGGGCATTTGTTCTGGCGCCCTTGGCGGTCCTGGCCTTGGTCCGGACCTTTCTGGGAACGGCGGTATTTCCCTATTTTCCCCGGGCTTTTCGTTTTCCCCTGGAGGAACTCGTCCCCGGGCTGCTTTCCCGGGGGCTGGCCGCCCCCTCCCTGGGGCAGATCTGCGGGCTCTCCCGGGTCGGGGGCCTGTTTCCGGCCGCCGTGATCGCGGCGGTCCTGACGGGGGTGATGATCTTAAGCCTGGGGGATTACGCTCTCCTCCGGCGCGGGGGGCGGCTTTGGTTGGCGGCGGTCTCGTTGGGGCTGGCGCTGGCGGTGCTCATGGCCTCCCAGGAGTGGAGCCGCCGGGACGGGGAGAAGGTTTCCCCCGAACAAGCTGCCCTGCGGGCGGCGGAGCTGGAGCGCGTCGCCGCCTTCATGGCTCCCCGGCCCCGGGCCGGGACTCCTTGACACGACAGGTGGAATTGCCTAACCTTCCGTAGTTTCGCGCATAAATCGTAATCCGTGATCCGTCGGAAACCAGGGTTCAGGAGGCGCAAACTTTTGCACCTGATTAACTCTGATTTCTCTGGTTATAACGTCCCGATTACGACAATGCGTACGAATTAAACTACATGACCTACATGTTCTACATGGTTGAAAAGGCGGCAGTTCCTTCAGTCTTCAGCCTTCAGCCTGTAGTTCAATTTGTGAAATCTGTGGACAGTTCAGCATAGAGCATAGGGCAGAGGGCATAGGGTCTG
>CAZIEA010000131.1:0-7395 GCA_964538495.1 uncultured bacterium
TCCAGCTTCAGGCCCTCCTCCCCCGCCCCCTGTTCCACCCCGGAGCGGGCCGGGGCCAGGCAGGAAACCGCCCCGGCGTAATCGCCCCGTTCGTAGTAGGCCAAACCCAGCCGGGCCAGAACCAGGCTGTCCTGATAGCCCAGTTCCCGGGCCCTTTCCCAGCGCGCCAGCGCCTGTTCGCGGGAGCCTTCCGCCCAGAGTTTCTCCGCGGCCTTGACCTCGGCCGTCCAGGGCGGCAAATCGTCCTCGAACCCGAGGTAAGGCGATTTCTCCCCCTCCCGGGCGGCGGCGGCCCCCCCGGACAAGGCTCCCGCCAGGCAAAACACCAGGAGAATCGGCCGGAATCGAAAGGCTTTCATGTCGAGGCTGCCTCTATGCTCTATGCCCCCTGCTCTCTGCCGCGGGAGAAGTGGGCCCGGTAGGATTCGAACCTACGACCAAGGGATTATGAGTCCCCTGCTCTAACCAGCTGAGCTACGGGCCCTTTAACTCGGATCGGATGGAATTCGGGCAACCCGCCGCCACGTCGGAAACTATACGAATTCCGACCCCGGGGGCAAGCGGTTTGTCTGACGAGGAGAGATAATATCTCTGTCTCCGCTATGCTCTCGGCGCATTCTGTGGTGAAATAACAGGCAAACTTGAGGCAGGCAACCCAGGCAAAAGTGGAAGAAAAACCATATCTCCGTGTTTTTCCATGAGCGGGATCAGAAAACTCCTCACGTTCCGGACGGCGGCGCTTCTGGCCTCTGCGGCCCTGATCTGGGTTGTCGCATCGGCGGTATCCGGGCGGGAGCCGAATCCTCAGGACCTGCGGATGTACGACTACCGGGATACCCGCCGGCTGGTGGCGCTGACCGCCCGGGCGGCGGCCCTGATCGCCCGGGAAGGGGAAAAGGCTTTCGCGGAATTCAGCGAAAACCCCAAGCGCTGGTCGGTGGACGGCCACTCCTACCTCTATGTCTACACCCTGGACGCGACCAACCTCTACCACGGCGGCTACCCGGAACTGACCGGGAGAAACCTGATGGATTTCAGCGACCCGCTGGGGAAAAAGGTCAGCCGGATCATCATCGACCAGCTGCAGCGTCGGCGGGAGGCAAATCCCCACGGCTGGGTCCATTATCTCTGGACGCCCCCGGATGCCCTGGACGGGGCCTGGAAAGCCTCCTGCAATTTCCCGGTCACGCTCCCGGACGGCCGGAAGGCCTACGTGGGCAGCGGGCTCGACGCCCCGCCCCAGGAAAAGGAGTTCTACCGGATCATCGTGGACGAGGCCGCCGAGCTCCTCTCAGAAAAGGGTAAAGCCGCCCTGGCCCTGCTCAAGGACCCGGAAGGGCCGTTCTCCATCTACGACCGGGACGTCTTCGTCATCGAAAACAACGGGAAGGCTCTGATCGATCCCGGGCTTCCCCTGGAACTGCCCCGCGATCTTTTCCAATACCGGGACCCCTCCGGGAGACAGCCGCTGCTGGAGCTGAGCCGGAGGCTGGAGGAGGCCGATTCGGCCTGGGTAGTCTTCCTGGCCCGGGACAAATCCGAGGCGAAACCCGCCAAGAAAGGGATCTACGGGCGGCGGGCGGAACTGGACGGGCGGAAAGTGCTCCTCGGCGCCATCTGCCCGCTCCCCCGGCCGGCCTGGATGCCATGAAGCCCCCCAACCGAGGAAAGAAACCGTCAGGACGGAAGAACTAACCCCAAGGCGATAAATGGCGCCGGACAAACATGGCATAATCTACGGGCTAAACGACACCCCCCCCTGGAAGACCCTGCTCCTGCTGAGCTTCCAGCAGATGCTCCTGCTTTTCACCGCCGCGACCCTGCCCGCGATGCTGGTGCGCGAAATCGGGGGGAGCGTGGAGGAATCGAGTTCGATGGTGGCCCTGACCATGATCGCGGCGGGGGTCGGGTCGGTCATCCAGGCTTCCCGGACCCGCTGGATGGGAAGCGGCTATCTCTGCCCCAACGTCTGCGGGCCGTCCTACCTGGCGGTTTCCCTCCAGGCGGCCTGGAGCGGGGGGCTGCCCTTGATGCGGGGGATGATCGTCTTCGCCGGGCTGATCGAGATGCTCCTGGCCCGGGCGATCAACCGGCTGAGGTTTCTTTTTCCCCCGATCGTGACCGGCCTGACGGTGGCCATGGTCGGGATCAGCATCATCCCGGTTTCCGTGACCAACTTCTTCGGGACCAAATACGCCGGGGACTCGTTCGGCTGGGAAGACGCCCTGACCGGCGTCGTCGCCCTGGCGGTGATGGTGGCGTCCAACCTCTGGGGCAAAGGCCGGATCAAGATGTACTGCCTGCTCCTGGGAACGGTCACGGGCTGGGCCCTGGCCGTCTGGCTCCTCCCGGACGCCCTCGACAACCTGGGCCGGATCGCGCACGAGCCTTGGCTGGCTTTTCCGGTGCGCAGCCTGAGCCAGATCAAGCCGGCTTTTTCGGCAAAAATGGTGATGCCGTTCGCGATCATCGCCGTCTGCGGTTCGCTCAAATCCTTCGGGAACCTGATCGCGGCCCAGAAGATCTCCGAGCCCGGGCTCCGGGAACTGGACATGGGCCCGCTGAGCAAGGGGCTGATGGCCGACGGGTTCACCACCGTCATGGCCGGGGCGATGGGGGGAATGGCGGTGGACACGTCTTCCAGCAACATCGGACTGGCCGCGGCCACGGGGGCCGTCAGCCGCTCGATCGCCGTCTGCGCCGGGATCATCTTCGCGGTCCTGGGCTTCTCCCCCAAGATCTCGACCGCCATCGCCCTGGTCCCCGCGCCCGTGGTCGGGGCCTCGCTGATATTCGCCGTCTCGTTCATGATCTGCACGGGGCTCACGGAGATGCTTTCGGAGAAATTCGACCAGCGCAAAATCTTCGCCGTGGGGATCTCGCTCATCCTGGGGCTGGGGACCGGTTTCGTTCCCGGCGTCTTCGAAGGGATGCCCGCGGCGCTGCAGGTTTTCTTCGCCGAACCGCTTTCCTCGACCACCATCCTGGTAATCGTTCTCTACCAGGTGTTTCACGCCGACGAACTGACCGCGGCGCGCGCGCGGCGGCGGGCAAGGCAGCAGGATCCGGCCCGGAAGACGGGGGAGAATTGAAACCGGACAGGGGAAGCGACCGGCGCCTGCAGCGTCATTTCGGCACCCAGAGGACGAACTCGTCGCCCCCCGGGCGGTGACAGGGGAGAACCAGGGACGACTCCGGGCGATAGCGCTTCTCCAGGGCCTCTCGGACGGCGGGACCGAGGAAGCTGTGGTAGCGGGAGTCGAGCGCGCCGGCGAAACGGCCCTCCTCCAAATCCCGGAAGAAAGGGGAGGATTCCAGGCCCCGGAACCCGGTGGTGCTCTCCAGGGAAGTGGGGAAGATAAAGACTTCCCGGCCGTCGAGAAAAGCCAGGCTGTGCATCTGGAAGGTGAGGATCTCGCCGGGAATCCGGGAAAAGGCCGCCCGGTACAGGGCCATTTTTTCCCGGTCCGCGGAAACGGGGCGGACATATCCCTCGCGGTTGGCGGCGAGCGTTCCCAGGACCGCGAGAATCAGCAGGCACCAGAGCGCGCGCCCGCCGCGGCCCGAGGCCGCCAGGAACCCGGCTAGGCGAGGCGCCTGGATGCCCAGGAGGATGGCGGAGGAAGCGACCACCGGGAGGTAGTAGGCGGAGGTGGCCCCGTGCCGGATCCCGAAGACGGCGTTCAGGAGGCTGAAAAGGAAAAACAAGCGCCAGAGCCGGGCTTTCTCCCCCCCGGCAAAGGCGGCGATCACGGCGCCGGCGAAAAAAATCCCCCAGCGCCCGAGGAAATTGAGAAACATCCCGGCCATCCGGCCCGGGTCCCGGCGCCCCAGGTTGAGCAGGAACATCTGGCGGTAAAACTCCCCGCCCGATCCGCGCTCCAGCAGCCAGAAGACCGCCCCGCCCAGGGCCGCCGTCGTCAGCAGCAAGACCAAGGCCCGCCGGGGACTCTGGGCCAGGAGCCAGCACCAGCCGGCCGCCACCGCGGTGATCGCGGTCTGCTTGGTGTAGACGGCCAGCAGCGAAAACAGCCCGGCCCCGGCCAGGGCCGGGAAAGAGGCGGGGGAGGCCCGGAAGAAATAGAGGGCGGCCAGGGAGAAAGCCAGGGCCAGGGAGTCCACCCGGGCCAGGGGGATGGCGTAGGCGGCGGAGACGGGGCTGACGAAAAACAAAAGCGCCGACGTCGAGGCCCAGAATCCCGGAACCCGCTCGCGTCTCAAGACCAGGTAAATCAACCAGCCCGTTCCCAGCCCACTCATGAGTCCCAGGAGCCGCAAGGGCCAGAAGGCCAGCCCGAAAAGGAACTGGAGCGCCCCCCCGAGGACGAAAAAAACCGGGGGGTAGTTGGCGATCAGGAGGGGATAAATGTCGGGATTCTTGTAGAGCGGCGCCCCGACGCAAAAGCGCCAAGCCTGGTAGACGTGGTAGCCCTCGAAGGAGTCCCACTCGTAGGGATACAGGACCAGGGAAAGGGAATAGTGAAAAAAATTAAGGAAGGCCGCCAGAAGCAGCAGCCAAAGCAGCAGGAGCGGCAGGGTTTGGCGTTGGAGCTGGAATTTCATCCCTTCGTTCCTCGTCCCCATGTTACCCTATTTGCTGCGGCCCCTGCATGCGAATAGAGGGTAGTGATGAAGAGCATCGTGGCGACCATCTGCTGCCGGCGGAAGCGGGAAGACCCGGGGCTGCTCCCGGCCCGGGAGCGCTACCTCTCGGAGCGGATTGCCCGGAGCGCCGAGCTGGCCGAAGCCGCCGGCTTGCCCCTGGCCATCCTCTCGGGGAAATACGGGCTGATCGAGAGCGATTTCCCCATCCCCTATTACGACAAGCTGATGGCCCCGGAAGAGACGGCGGAAACGGCGGCCAAAAACGCCGCCTGGCTCCGGAAAAACAAGGTCCAAAGAGTGATCTTCCTGGTCAACTCCCCGCGGGACGATCCCCAGGTCGTTGCCTACCTGGAAAGCATGAAGCGGGGGGCCAAGGAAGCGGGCGCCCGGCTGGAAGTGATCTTCGTCCCCCCCTATCCCGGCTCCCTCAAGCCCGGAAACTGAAGGGTTCAGGGTTCAGGGTTCAGGGTTCAGGACACCCGTAATCCGTAATCAGTAATCCGTCGAAAACCAGGAAACAGGAGACAGGAGTCAGGAGCCAGAATCAAAATTCGAAATTCGAAGTCAGAAATCCGAAACAAATTTCAAATTCGAATTTGTCTTTCTACATGCCCTACATGCCTACATGTGAATGAGGCGGCAGTTCCTTCAGTCTTCAGCCTGTTTTTTCACCATGAAGATCATGAAGAGCATGAAGTTTTAATCTGTGAAATCTGTGGACGAATCAGTTCGTGGCGTCTTTGCGCCTTTGCGTGATGCACGCGCGCTTGAACATCCGGGCAACTCGATGCGGCAAGCCGCGCCGAAGGAGCGGCGATACTACAAGTTCCGAGCAGAGCGAGGAACGATACTACAAGTCCCGAGCACAGCGAGGGACGATACGACGGTCCACCCAGCCCGACCTTAGATGCGGTAGCCGAACTCGGAGAGGCTGCGGGGATCGGTGCGCCAGTTTTTACGGACCTTGACCCGGAGGTCGAGAAATACCGGCATCCCGACCAAGCCCTGGATGCGGATTCGAGCCTGGGTGCCGATGCGCTTGATCATCTCCCCGCCCTTCCCCACCAGGATGCCTTTCTGGGACTCCTTCTCCACGAAGATCACGGCCCCTACCAGGAGCCGTTTCTCCTCCGTCTTGACAAACTCGATCCTGACCGCCGAGGCGTAGGGAATTTCCTCCCGGGTATTGAGAAAGACCTTTTCCCGGATGAATTCCCGCATCAGGTCCCTCTCCGGCGATTCGCTGAGCTGGTCCGCGGGAAACAGGGGTTCCCCCGGGGGCAGATCGCGGAAGGCCAGATCCAGCAGGGTATCGAGATTGTCCCCGCGCAGGGCGGAGACGGGGACGATCTCCCGGAAAAGCCCGCTGGCGGCGGCGGTGGCGATCAAGGGCAGGAGCAGGGGCTTGGCGATCAGGTCCACCTTGTTGAGCAGGAGCAGGGCGGGAACCTTCTTCCCCAGGTAGCGGCCCGCCTCGGCGAGGGTTTCGGCGGCGGGGGCCCGGCAATCCGCCAGCCAGAAAACCAGGTCGGACTGGTCCAGGGCCCGGCGGGCGGCCGAGACCATCAGGCTGCCGAGCGTGTCCAGGGGACGGTGCAGCCCCGGGGTGTCGACAAACACCGCCTGGCCCCTCGGTTCGGTAAGAATCCCCCGGACTACGGTCCAGGTGGTCTGGGGCTTGGGGGAGACAATCCCCAGCCCGGCCCCGACCAAGCGGTTGAGCAAGGTGGATTTGCCCACGTTGGGTCGGCCGGCGAGGCTGACCAGCCCGCTCCGGGGTTCCCAGGCCATCACCGGCGGACCCGGGCCATGAACATGGCCAGCGCCACCAGGATCTCGTCGACCGGGAGGTTGCCGAGGCGGCGGGGATGGCGCCAGGGAAGCTCCGGCTGCAGGAGGAGATCCCCGACGTTCTCGATCCCCTTCTTCTCCAGATAGGCCCGCAGGTTAGGCCCGATCTCGAGGCGGCTCAAGGGGGCGTTGCGCAGGTTCCGGGCGGAGAGCACCCGCTCCAGCCCCTTGTCGATGAAGTTGATCCCGAAAATGTAAATATACTTGTCGCCCTTGCAGTAGTGCTTGAGCTCCTCCTGGATCTCGTTGCGCACCTGGGCGTCGAGACAGTCGTGGGATATGGTCTTGTCGCCGCGGGCCCGGAGCAGGTCCCCCAGGTTGGCTATCCCGTGGGCGGACATCCACTTTTTCGCCCGGGGACTGACCCGGAGCGCCCCCACCCCCAACTCGGAAAGGCAATCGGGGCTGCGGGCGTTCCCGAGAAAGCCCTGGTCGAGACCGGCGGCGAAATCCAACTGCCGGGTCGCGGATTTGTCCGAACGGGTAGCGGTCATCGCTGGCCTTGGAGACGGAAACGGCTTATTATACCAAGCGTCAAACCCGAACGGAGAAATTTTTGACCCTATGTCGATCTGGATACAATTCGTAGCCGCCGCCGCCCTGGTGGCGGGGGCGGGCTGGAAACTGGCCGCCCAGGCCGAGGAACTGGCCGAGGCCAAGGGCCTGACCCGGCTCTGGCTGGGCTTCATTTTCCTGGCCGCGGCCACCTCGATTCCGGAACTGGCCACCGCCGTCGGGGCTGTATTCCTGGCCGGGTCCCCCGCCCTGGCCCTGGGCGACCTACTGGGGAGCAACTCCTTCAACATCTTCATCATTGCCATCCTCGGCGTCGTCCTGGGCGGACGGAGCATCCTCCAGGGAGTAGGGCTGAAGTCGTTCCGGCTCCTGCTCGGCTTCGGGGCGCTGATGACCGCCATCGCCCTGGGGGCGATCCTGGCC
>CAZIEA010000132.1:0-7346 GCA_964538495.1 uncultured bacterium
CGCCCGAGGTGTCCACTTCGGGCCGGTCCGGGGTTCCCCCAATGTGGAGAGAAAGGGGCAAACCGCCTTCCGCGGCAACCGTGATTTCGCCTTCGAGCAGGTCCGGGGCCAGCCGGCAATCCAGGGCCACGTCCACGATGTCCCCGCCCAAGGCGTTGGAGGCCCCGGCGGGGATGAGCTGAAATTCTCCCACCTCGAACCCGGCCAGGCGGAAAACCGCATTCAGGGAAGGCAGGCCGCCTCCCAGGGGGCCGACCCGGGCCGCCAGGGCCAAGGGGGCTTCGGGGAACTCGCCCTGCCGCAGAGCAGCCTTCAAGCTGGCCTCCCCCGGCGGCGAAAGCGGGGCATCCGGGGCGGTGTCCAGGCGCAAACCCGAAGCTTCCAGCTCCAGGTCCCGGAGTTCGATCAGGATATCGAGTTCGGACGTCGGCGGCGGCGCCGCTTCCCCGGAGGGGCCAGACGGAGGCAGAGCCGAGAAATCGTGATAACTCAACTTGCCGCCGATGATAAGGGCCCGAAGCAGGAGAGCCTGAACCCGCCCGGCCGGTTTCTCCTCCGCGGCGGGCGCGGCCGGCGGCCCGGAAAAAGCCGCCAGGTTCATCTTCCCGTCGGCATTCTTGACCAGGCGAATGTCCGGGCTTTCCAGGAGAAAGTTCTCGACCTCGAGCGCCCCGGAAAGAAGCGAGCGCACGCCCAGGTCCAGCTCCAGCCGAACAAAAGAGAGCATCTCCCCTTCTCCGAACCCTTCCGGCTGGGCCAGGCGGAAATCCCGGAGAATGACTTTCCCGGCCAGGAGCGAGAAGCTCAGGTCCCCGAGTTCGACCGGGGTTTTCAGGGCGGAAGTCAGGGCGCGCGAAACCACCCCGGCCCCGAAGAAAGAAAGGCAGATTCGGCCGGCCAGGAGCAACGCCGCCAGGATCGCGACCGCGACCAGCAAACCCCGGCGGACTATCCTTCCGGTCTTACTCATCGTCATATCCTTTTTGGGGCCCGTCCCGCCGGCAGCGAACGGATTTTCAAGAACCCCCGACCCTTCTCACAGGGAATAGCCTAGGGAAACATAGAGCGACACGTCATTGGGTTTCTTGCCCGCCACCGGCGAGCTGTCGTAGCGGTCGATGACGTTGAAACCGAGGTAGAGATTAGCGATCAGGCTGAACTTAAGAGCGGCTTCGGCGTCGATCAGGTAGTCGCGGAAATCGTCGAACTTGGGCCGGTAAGCCACGCTCTCGCTGAAGGTGATAACGGAGGATATCATCCACTCCCCGTTCTCGGCCAGGCGCAGGTAAACCCCGTGGTCCTTG
Organism: uncultured bacterium; assembly: GCA_964538495.1. GTDB lineage: Bacteria > Auribacterota > Erginobacteria > Erginobacterales > DAOSXE01 > CAZIEA01. The sequence goes on from CAZIEA010000132.1 coordinate 1,305, forward strand.
ACCGGGCCCTCGTACTTGGAATCGATGTAAGAAACCCCAACCTCGGAGGAGAGATGGCCGTAATCCTCCCGGAGAACGTCGTAACCCAGCCCGGCGCTCTCTTCCAGGCGGCGCTCCAGGTCCTTCATCCGGTCGAAACTGTAGCGCCCCAGGGCAAAAAGATAGGCGTCCCCGACCACAAAGAAATCAGCCTTCAACTGGGCGGCGCCGTTATTGGCGGTCTCCGCCTTGGCCTCGTCTTCCTTCTGCTCGTTGGCGTATTCGTAGAGACCGCCAAAGCTCAGCCGGGCGGTGTCGGAAAAGAGATACCCCGCTTCCAGGACGGCCAGAAGACTGGACTGGTTGGAGTTGCCGTTGCTCATTCCGTAGCCCAGGGAAGCCGAGAAGCTCAAAGGAGACGCCGGAGGGAGATTGGCCGAGGAAATCCGGGAGAAGTTCTCGGCCGAGGCTTCCAGCAGGGAGGTTTCGATCACGATGTCGTCGGTGAAAGCCACCCTGACCGGCTTTTCGAACTGGATCTTCTCCACCTGTTCCAGGACAATCGCCACCGGGTCCGAATAGCCGGTGGCGAGATGGACCTTGCCGTCCCGGACCGAACAATCCGTCCCGGTCAGGACGTCGCCGTTTTTGAGAAATACTTGGTCGGCCCGGGCGCCGGCGGCGGCCAGAAGCGCTCCCATAAGCAAAAACGCCGGCCTCATTCTTACTTCCTCCTTCCGGGAATCCGTTTCCCGTCTTGCCGGGGCCCTATCCCCCGGCTATATTAGAACAAAGCGCGTGGCAAAACACGCAGAGCAGGATGTTTGTAATTTAGCAAGGAGCGGAGACAAGCTCAAGATGAAAGCCGGCGCCCTCGCGGTTCTTCTCTGTTTTCTCCCTTCCCGCGGCGGCGCGGCGGAAATACCCCTGTCCCGTCTTCCCTCCCCTCCCGCCGGACTCCTGGCTCCGCTGGAATTGGAAGTCATCAGCGCCCCTTGGCCCGGCTATGAGTTTCGCTGGCTCGGAGTCCCCGATAATCGAGGCTATTGGCTGGAAATCTCCCCGGACGCCGATTTCCGGAACCTGGAGCTGGAAGTTTACTGTCCGGGCGAGTCCTTTTTCCCCGGCGGCCTGGAACCGGGAACCTGGCACTGGCGGGTCCGAACCCGGGACGCGCGGGGGTTCGAGGGCCAACCGGGAAAAAGCGGGGTTTTTCTTTATCTCCCGGGAGGCGGCCGATGATAACTCATTTTCTGATCCTGAGCCTGCTCGCGCCCGGCCAGGCCGCGCCGGCGTGGCGGATTATCGTCCGCTCCGGCGACACCCCGGAGCGCCTGGCGGCCGTTTTCCTTGCCGAAACCGCGGACTGGCCCGAGGTCGCGGACCGCAATTCCCCCCTTAACCCCAACACCTTGCTCGAACTCCCCCCGGGCGGCATCCGGGGCGAACGCTTTCCCTTTATCCACTCGGCCTACTCTCAGGCGGAAATCGTCCCCCGAGGCCAGGAAGTTTCCATTGCCGCTCGGGGAGGGGTAATTCTCGAACCCGGGGATTCCCTCCGGACTTCCCTCCAGGGCGGAATCGAGTTAAGATATCCGGGTAAGCGGCGCTTGCTCCTGCGCGGGGGAGGGATACTGGAATGCCGAAAGCCTTCCGCCGAGGGCGCCTGGAGGGTGAAACTACGCCGGGGAGTCCTGGAGGCGCGCTGGGAAACCGATGATACCAAAGACGCCGGGCTCGAGATCGTTTCCGGGCCGGCGCAAATCCGGGCGGAGAAAGCGTTTTTCCGCCTGAGAGCCCGCGACGACGGGCGTATTTATCTCGAGGTCTTCCAGGGGACCGCCCGTGTCCGGACCGGAAACCGGGAGACGGAGGTGCCGGCGGGAAACGGAATCAGGCTCCCGGACTGAAAGCATGGAGCATGGAGCATAGAGCATGGGGCATAGAGCATAGAGTTTGGGAAACCAGGGTTCAGGAAAACCCGTAATCCGTGTTCAGTGATCCGTAATCCGTGCGCAGAATGAGTCTGTGAAAATCTGTGGAAAAAGAATTGGCGCGGATTCGCGGGATTCGCGGTTTCAGGTTGAGAACCGGAATCCGGAATCCAGAATTCAGAATTCAGAATCAAAATTCGAAATTCGAAGTCAGAAATCCGAACCATGAACCCTTCTACATGCCCTACATGGCCTACATGGTTGAAAATGCGGCGGTTCCTTCAGCCTTCAGCCTGATTTTATAATCTGTGAAATCTGTGGAAAAAATAATCTGCGGTAATCCGTGGAAAAAGAATTGGCGGGGATTCGCGAGATTCGCGGTTAATCTATAACTCCATGGACGGCAGTCGACGAGAACCGGAGGAAAAATGAAAATCTGGCCCATGATCGCGGCGGCAATGCTGGCGGCGCCGGCGGCAAGCGGACAACAGTCGGTGACCCAGGCCGAGTGGATCGCCTTTCTCGCCCGTTATACCGGGCTGCAGTACCATCTTTCCGGCCCGGCCACGGTCACCCGCTACATCGACATCCTCTCCCGGCCCGGCTTCATCGGGATCGAAGCGGAAAAGGCCGATTTCAGCACCGGGTTGAGCCCCAGCCGAAGCCTCCGCTACGGCGAACCCAGCGCGGACGTCTGGCTCGAAGCCGGGACCGAGGGCGGGCTGGCCAGTTACCGCTTCAGCATTCCCAACCGCCGGGAATATCTCCTGGAGGGGATCATCCGGGGAGGAAGCCAAACCTGGAAGCTCGGGGATCAGACTATGGAAGTCCCCGACACGGGAAAAAACGATTTCACCCAGGTCCGCACCGGGGAAATCGTCCTCGATCCGGGAGAACACGAGCTCAGCGTAGTCGTCCCGGCCGAGGGCGGGATCGACCGAATCGAGTTGATCACCTCCGGAATCCCGGCCATCTCCCCGGCCGAGGGCTTCGAACCCCAGGAATACCTGCGCTACCGGCTCAAAGCGGAAACCATCATCAGGGCCATCGACTCCTTCAACCTCCTTCCGGTCAGCCCGGGCTATTACGAGCTCCTGGAAGGGGAAAAGTTCCGGGAAATCTCCGGGAAATACGCCGTCTCGGAAGACGAATCCCGCGGCAGTTTGAGCGAGGACGCCTGGCTCCGGTCCCAAACCGGGGGGGCCCATCCTTCCTACCGCTTCAACCTTCCCTCCAACGGAATCTACCTGTTCAAGGCTCGGCTCCTGGGCCAGGGGCGCATCATCGCCGATTTCAACCGGGGCCGGACCCGGTTTTTCTTTCCCGCCGACTCCCCCGAGCACCCGAGCTGGGTCGAGGTGGGGACATTCTATCTCCCCGGCGGAGAGCACAACCTCGCCTTCGAATTACCCGCCGGGTCCGGTCTCGACGTCATTGAGATCACCAGGCTGGCCTCGAAACCGGAGGATTTCCTCACCCTGCTGCTCCTGCTCGGCTTTCCCGAGGGCGGACTGGAAGCGCCCGGGGAACCTCCGGCGGGAGAGGTGTTCGAAGCCGAGGCCGCCGAAAGCGGCCCGAATCCGGGCTTCGCCTCCAGGGATACCGGGGACAAGGACTCCGGGGCCAATGGCGTGGTCTTGAGTGCCATCGACGCCGAGAAAAGCCTCCGGATCGAAATATCGCCCCGGGACTCCACCCACTACGCCCTGATCCTGCGTTTCCAGGGGCATAATCCCATTCCTTTCCTGCTCCAGGACCGGGACGGGCAAATCCTCGATCAGCGCCTAGTCTTCCCCGGCCCCGAGAAGGAGCTGGCTTGGATGCCCGTGATCGGAAACATCCCCCTGGACAAAGAACAGACCTACACTGTCTCCCTCAAGCTCCCGCCCGGGCCGACGGTGGACGCCCTCAAGCTCATTCCCGCCGTTTTCCCCTGGGAGCGCCTCCGGGACCTGCTCGACCAGGAAGTCAAGCGGGAGGGGGCGGACCTCAACCTGCTCCGGATGATCCGGCTCTACGGGGACGAAACCGAACCCACCGTGCTTTCCCCCACCGAGCCCGAGGACGAGAAGGAAGACGATGATGACGAGGAAGAGTTCGGGCCTTCCAGCCCCTATCTCCCTCAGGGCCGCTGAAACACCGTAATCCGTCAGAACCTAGGATACAGGAAGCAGGAGTCAGGATTCAGGAGGCATAGGAATCCAGAATTCAGAATTCAGAATCCAGAATTCGCGTAATTCGCGGAATTTGTAGTTCAATCGTTGCGGCGGTTCCTTCAGCCTAACTTCCTTACCACAGAGCTCATAGAGAATAAACAGAGTCCACAGAGAATTACTTTTCTTTTCTCACCATGAAGACTATGAAGGAAATGAAGAAAAATCTGTGTAATCTGTGGACGTTTCGGCATAGAGCATAGGGCATAGAGCATAGAGCCAAAGAAACAAAACAAAATTTGGCGTCCTGGCGTCTTTGCGCCTTTGCGTGATAAAGGCGGCAGTTCCTTCAGCCTTCAGTCTTCAGCCTTCAGCCTGAAGGAGGAGAACGGAGGAGAGGCTGAGGGAAGCGGCGGCAAGAAAGGACCCGGTCAACCCCAGGACCGGGACCAGGATCAAGCCCGAGGCCAATCCCCCCAGGCAGGCGCCTAGGAGATCCAGCCCGTAAACCATCCCCCCGGCCCCGAGGGCGGACCCCAGCCGGGAAAGGCGGGCGGCGCCCAGGGAGAAAATTCCCCCGGCCAGGCCCCCGGCCAGCTGGCCGGCCCGCGCGGCATAGCCTACGGCCCGCCACGAGGCCCCGGAGCCGGAAGCCGGGAAGTTTCGGCGCCTTCTCCCCGGCCGCCGCCCCCAGGGCGGTCCCGAGCATGAAGGCCCCCAGCAAGAGGCCGAGACCGCCGTAAAGAGAGCCGTGGCGGACCTGAAAAGCCACCAAGAGGGCCACCTGCAGGAGAATACCGTTGAAACCGGTGGCCGCCACCGCCCAGAAGAGTCCGCGTTTCCGTTCTTCCGGCCGCCGGCACCGGACGAACAGGGCTACCGACGCCGGAAGAAGAAACCACCACCAGCGCAAATGCCGCGAGCTCTCCAGCAAGCGCGGCCACCAACCCGGCTCTTCCCCCCGGAAAAAACTGCTCCAGAAAATGAGGTCGTAATAGTAGCAAACCGGGCGGCGGTCGAGATTGAGAACCGGCCCGGACCGTTCTTCCAGCAACTCCAGGAAACGCGCGCCCCGATCCCCGGAAACCCTCCCGGCCAGATATCCCCCCGCCAGGTATTCCGGCTCGACTCCCACCGCCGAAGCCCGGGCCTCGGCCTCCTCCGCCCGGAATCCCGCCCAGGCGGGATCGACGGCGGCAATGAACCGGCAGTTTTCCCCCGGAAGCGCCGAGACCCGTCCGAATGCCGCCCGCAGGCTGCGGAAGATGACCCCCAGGTATTCCAGGAGTTCCTCCCCCAGGTAGTTGGGTGAAGAGGAGGCAGCGGCCGTGAAAAGCCCCCCGGGGGCGAGGCGCTCGGCGGCCAGCCGGAAAAACTCCACGGTATAGAGCCGGTTGACCTGGGCGTTGAGAGGCTCGGGCGCGGCCAGGATCACTATGTCCCAACCGCCGGGGTCCTCGGCAAGCATCCGCCGAGGATCGTCGGCCACCACCTTCCCTCCCGGGGGGAGTCCCCCCGCGTATTTTTCCATCAAGGCGATCGCCCCCGGGTCGATCTCCACCCAGACCGAATCCTCCACATCGGGATGCTTCAGAATCTCACGGAGTTCGGCCGGGGACCCACCCAGAAGGAGGACCCGGCGGGGAGAGGGATGGGCCAGCAGCGCCGGCCAGACCGTTTCCTGGGCGGAAATCGGATCGGGCCAGGTCCGCCAAAGAAGGCCGTTGGCGAAAAGGCTGAACTGTCCGAAACGCTCGAGCACGGCCAGTTCCCCGTAGGGCGAACGGCGTCTCTCCCGAAGTTCGTCCCCCCGCCAGCGTACGCGCGCCAGGGCGGTCTCGGCCGTTTCTCCCCACCCAAGGGTAAGGGCAAACAGAATCAGGCCTCCCGCCGCCGGAACGGCGGGACGGGGGGCGGCTAGGGCGGCGGCAACCAGATAGCCGGCGGCCAGGACCCCCGCCAGCAGGGAGGAAGAA
>CAZIEA010000133.1:0-7325 GCA_964538495.1 uncultured bacterium
ACAGGGTTCAGGGTTCAGGGTTCAGGACAGGACGTAATCCGTAATCAGTGATCCGTAATCCGTCGCCTGGATTGGCGTGGATTCGCGAGATTCGCGGTTCAATCGTTGCGTCGGTTCCTTCAGACCTCAGCCTGGTTTTTTCACCATGAAGAGCATGAAGAACATGAAGGAAAAATCCGTGAAATCTGTGGACGAAATTAATCTGCGGTAATCTGCGTAATCTTAGTTTCGATTCGTGCGGATTCGCGAGATTCGCGGTTTCGAATTTCGAATTTGGTTCTACATGTCCTACATGTCTACATGTGAAGGCGTCGGGCCCTCAAGCGAACACCCCGGAGACCTTGCCGGGTCCCGGGGTGTCGAACAGCCGGTGGGGAAATCCCGCCTTCCGGGCCGGGGGATTCTTCCCCCCGGGTTAAAACAGCGTGTAGATGAAGGGAGAAACGGGGTTCGTGGTCAGAAAGATGAGCAGGCCCAGGACCAGCAACATGATCAGGATGGGCAGGAGCCACCACTTCTTTCTTTCCCGCATGAACTCCCAGAATTCCCTGAGCAAGGAAATACTCATGGCCGACTTCCTTAAAATTGCCTTTCGTAGGTTTTCGGATCGAAGGGCTTGGGTTCCCTCACGATCCAGTAAGAATCCGCCGCCGGGTCCAGAAGGCGGCGCATCGGGTCCTTGCCGCACAGGCGCATGACCAATCCCACCCCGGCGAACCCGACGAAGAAGACCAGGACCAGGACCAGGGAGGTAACGACCATGGCCACGCCGCGGGTGAAATAGCTCCAGGCCAGGTAAACGGGCTTGAGGGTAGCCGGCGATGCCAGCCCCCAGAGGCAGATGACCGCCGCGACGCCGTAAAGAACCAGAACGGTGGGGATAAAATCGAGTTTGAAGATCCAGAGCAGCGTCCCCACCAGGACCAGGGCGGCCGGAACCATCCGGGAAAACTGGCGGATGTCCTTCAACTCCCGGGATATGGTGAAATCAATCAAGGGCGAACTCCTTCATCCAATCGAACTCTTCTTTCCATTCCTTCTGCGCTTTCTTGTCCAGAAGGCAGTTGCCGAGCAGGAGATAATCCATCTTGGTCCGCATGAAGCAGCGGAAGGCTTCCTCCGGGGTGCAGACGATCGGCTCGCCCCGGACGTTAAAGGAAGTGTTGACGATCACGGGGCAGCCGTACTTCTCGTCGAACTTCCTGATCGTATCGTAATAGAGGGGGTTTCCCCCCTCGCGGTCCACGGTCTGGAGCCGGGCCGAGTAGTTGACGTGGGTGATGGCGGGCACATCGCTGCGGGGGTGATGGATAATGTTGCGGAACTTGAGGTAGTCGGTGTTCTCGATCTGCTTGGCGGCCTTGTCGGCGTCGGCGTGGCGGTTGACCTCCCGCAGCTCCCGGACTTCCCGGCGCAGGCGCTCCTTTTCCGCTTCCAGATTTTTCTGGGCCTCCTCTTCGGTCGGCATCGAAAGGCGCCGCTCTTTCTTTACATCCGTGATCAGGAGCATATAGGGGCTGGCGTAGTCGGTTTCGAAGTAGTCGGCCACTTTCTCCCGCAGGACCGCGGGGGCGAAGGGGCGGAAGCTTTCCCGGAACTTGATCTTGAGGTTCATGATCGACTGCATCTCTCTCGAGCGGGCGTCCCCCAGGATGCTGCGGGCGCCGAGCGCCCGGGGCCCGAACTCCATCCGGCCCTGGAACCAGCCGATGATATTGCCCTCGTTGATCAGGTCGGCGATCTTCTCGGGAATATCCTTTTCCTCGAGGTAGGAGTAGTCGGCGGCGATGGAGTCCAGGAATTCCTTGATCTCGCAATCGGAAAAACTCGGGCCCAGGTAGGAGCCCCGCTGGGAATCCCGGCCCGGGACCACTTGGCGCTCTTGTCCCAGGTACTTGTGCCAGACCAGCAGGGCCGCGCCCAGGGCGCCCCCGGCGTCGCCGGCGGCGGGCTGGATCCAGATGTCCCGGAAAGGGCCTTCCCGGAGAATCCGGCCGTTGGCCATGCAGTTCAAGGCCACCCCGCCCGCCAGGCAGAGGTTCTTCATCCCCGTGCGGCGGTGCAGGTCGGAGGCCATCTTGAGCAGAACATCTTCCGTCACTTCCTGGATGGAAGCGGCGCAGTCCATGTAATGCTGGTTGATCAGGGCCTCGGGCTTGCGCGGGGGCGCGCCGAAGAGAGAGTAAAATTTTTCCGAGGTCATCCGGGACCCCACCATGTAATCGAAGTACTCGAGGTTGAGGCGGTAGGAGCCGTCGGGCTTGATGTCGATCATCTTCTCCTTGATCAGGGAAGCAAACCGGGGCTTCCCGTAGGGAGCCAGGCCCATGAGCTTGTATTCCCCGGAATTGACCTTGAAGCCGCAGTAATAAGTGAAAGCGGCGTAGAGCAAGCCCAGCGAATGGGGGAAGTCGATCTCCCCTTCCAGGACAAGATCCTTCCCCCGGCCGGTCCCGAAGCTGGTGGTGGTCCATTCTCCCACCCCGTCGATGGTGAGAAAAGCCGCTTCCTGGAAAGGAGAAGGGTAAAAACAGGCGGCCCCGTGGGATTCGTGGTGCTCGGGGAAAAGTATTTTCCCCTCGTATTTCAGTTCCTGCCGCAGGGTGTCCTTGATGTGGAGTTTCTGCTTGAGCCAGAGCGGAATGGCCTGGAAGAAGGTCCCAAACCCTTTGGGAGCGTAGGAGAGATAGGTGTCCAGAATCCGCTCGAACTTGAGCAGGGGTTTGTCGTAAAAGGCGACATAGTCCAGGTCGCCCATCCCGATCCCCGCTTCCTTCAGACAATAGGCGATGGCGTGAGTGGGAAAGTTGAAGTCCGCCTTCTTGCGGGTGAACCGCTCTTCCTGGGCAGCCGCCAGGATGACCCCGTCCTTGACCAGGGCCGCCGCCGAATCGTGGTAATAAGCCGAGATGCCCAGTATGTACATTTCTTAAGGTTTCCCCAAAACCGGTTTTAGTCCATGGTCCTGCGCAAGCGGAGTTTTATACCATCCTTCGGCCGCGGGGACAATATCTTTCGGAGAAATGAGACTAAAAATGCACGGCATTTTCAGTCTCATGCGAGGATGCCCGGGGAATCAGGGTTTGAGCTGCTTGATCAGCTCGGGGACGACCTGGAAAAGGTCGCCCACGATCCCATAGTCGGCCACGGAGAAAATCGGGGCGTCCGGGTCCTTGTTGACGGCCACGATGGTGTCGGCCGACTGCATCCCGACCAGGTGCTGGATCGCCCCGGAGATTCCGCAGGCGAAATAGACCTTGGGCTGGACGGTCTTGCCGGTCTGGCCGACCTGGTGGGAATAGGGAATCCAGCCCGCGTCCACGGCGGAACGGGAAGCCCCCACCGCCCCCCCGAGAACGTCCGCCAACTCCTGCAGGAGCGCGAAGTTCTCCGGGCCTTTCATCCCCCGCCCCCCGGAAACGATGATATCGGCTTCGGCGATGTTGACGGTCGAAGTGAGATCGTCCACCACCTCCAGGACCCGGGTCCGGCTGTCGGTTTCCCCCTCCCGGAGCGCGATTTTCACGGTCTCGCCCCGGCGCCCCGGCTCCGGGGCGGACTCCTTCATAACCTTGTGGCGGACGGTGGCCATCTGGGGGCGATGCCGCTCGCAGATGATGGTGGCCATGATGTTGCCCCCGAAAGCCGGGCGGGTCTGCAGAAGCAGGCCGGTGTCGGGAGCGATGGAAAGCCCGGTGCAGTCGGCGGTCAGGCCGGTCCCGACCTCGACCGCCACCCGGGGGATGAGGGCGCGCCCGATCGCGGTCGCCCCGGTCAGGACTATCTCCGGACGGTATTCGCGGATCAGGCGGGCCACGATCCGGGAATAAGGCTCGTCCAGGTAAACCCCGAGGGCGGGATCGTCCACCAGGTAAACCCGGTCCGCCCCCCTCTCGATCAAGATCCCGGCGGCGGCGGCGACGGAGTGCCCGATCAGGACGGCGGAAAGGTCGGCGCCGCGGGCGGTGGCCAATTCCCGGCCGGCCCCCAGGAGCTCGAAAGTGACGCCCTGGACCACGCCTTTTTTCTGCTCCGCCACCACCCAGACCCCCCGGTATCCGGAGATGTCGTCTCCCCCGGCGCCCCTTTCCGGGAGGGCCAGGGCCCCGACCGGGCAGGTCTCGATGCAGGCCCCGCAAAGGGTGCAGGCGTCGGGATTCACCACCGCCAGCCGGTTCGCCATGGAAAGAGCCCCGAAGGGGCAGGCCTTGACGCACTTGCCGCACCCAACGCACTTGTGGGCGTATATCAACAGGCTCACGAGGAACTCCCGGGCCCGGCGGAGACAATGCCGGCCTTTTTCAGGGCCTTAACCAGGCCCGCGACGGTCTCGGCGGCCTCGCCGGTGAAGATCTCTCCGCCGCCGCGAGCCGGGGGGGAGAAGATCTTGACCACCTGGGTGGCGCTCCCCTTCAACCCCAGCCGTTCCGGATCCGCCTCGAGCGCGTCCGCACCCCAGACGGGAATCTCGGCCTTCTTGGCCTTGAGCTTGCCCTTGAGAGAGGGAAGGCGGGGCTGGTTGATGTCCTTGACCACGGTAATCAGCATCGGCAAGCGCCCCTCGAGGACTTCGTAGCCCTCCTCGACCATGCGCTCCAGGCGAATGGTCTCCCCGGAAATCTCGAGGATCTTGCGAACACAGGCGGCCTGGGGGATGTCCAGGAGGGTGGCGATCCCGGGGCCGACCTGGGCGGTGTCCCCGTCAATGGCCTGCTTGCCGCAGATAACGAGGTCGAAATGCTCCAGGCGCGAGATCGCCCGGGCCAGGGTGTAGGAAGTGGCCCAGGTGTCGGCGCCGGCGAAAGCCCGGTCGCAGAGAAGAACCGCCTCGTCGGCGCCCAGGGCGATGGTTTCCCGCAGCGCCGCCTCAACCTGGGGCGGACCCATGCTGATCACGGTCACTTTCCCCCCGCGGGCCTCCCGGAGCCGGACCCCTTCCTCCAGGGCGTAAAGGTCGAAGGGGTTGATGATGCTGGCGACCCCTTCCCGGACCAGGGTGTTGGTCTCGGGATTGATCCGGACCTCGGTGGTGTCGGGGACCTGCTTGATGCAGACGATTATGTTCATCCTGGGGCCGGGGCCGCGGGGGAACGGGTTGCGCCGGTCACTTGTCCCGGCGGCTCGCGCTCTCCTTGATCAACTGAGCCGCAATCACATCGCGCTGAATCTGGTTGGTGCCCTCGTAGATCTGGGTGATCTTGGCGTCCCGCATCATCTTTTCCACCGGGTACTCCTTCATGTACCCGTAGCCGCCCAGGACCTGGACCGCGTCGGTGGTGACCCGAACGGCCATGTCGGAAGCGAAAAGCTTGGTCATGGCCGAGGGACGGGAAATGTTCTTGCCCCCGGCGTCGATCATCCGGGCCACGGCATAGGTCAGGGCCCGGGCCGCTTCCACCTGGGTGGCCATGTCGGCCAGGATCCATTGCAAGCCCTGGAAAGAGGCGATGGGCTTGCCGAACTGGCGGCGGGTGCGGGCGTATTCGACCGCGGCCTCCAGGGCGCCCTGGGCGATGCCCAAGGCCTGGGAAGCCACCCCGGGCCGGGACTGATCCAGGGTTTTCATGGCCACGATGAATCCCATCCCCTCCCGGGAAAGCAGGTTGGCGCGCGGGACCCGGCAGTCCTCGAAAATCAGCTCGGTGGTGGAGGAGGCGCGGATGCCCATCTTGTCCTCGTCCTTGCCGACCGAGAAACCCGGCATCCCCTTCTCCACGATGAAAGCGCTCGCCCCCCGGCTCCCCTTGCTCCGGTCGGTCATGGCGATGACGGTGCAGACATCGGCCACCCCGCCGTTGGTAATAAAACACTTGCGCCCGTTGATCACGAAATCCTCCCCGTCAGCCACGGCCGTGGTCCGGGTGGAACCGGCGTCGGAGCCGGCCTCCGGCTCGGTGAGGGCGAAGGCGGCCAGGTGTTCCCCGGTGGCGATGGCCGGGAGATATTTCTTCTTTTGCTCGTCGGTGCCGAAAAGCAGGATGGGGAAAGTAGCCAGGGCGGTGGCGGCCAGGGAGAGGGAAAGGCCCCCGCAAACGCGGCTGAGTTCCTCGACCGCCAGGCAGAGCTCGAACACCCCTCCCCCCAGGCCCCCGTATTCTTCCGGGAGATAAAGCCCGAAAAGGTCGGCTTCGCGCAGGGCCTTGACCACTTCCCAGGAAAATTCGGCCTTCTCGTCGGCCTCAGCCCGGACGGGCTTGAGCCTCTCTTCGGCGACCTGGCGGGCCAGGTCTTTGATCATCTGCTGTTCTTCGGTGAGAAAATAGTCCATCTTTTCCCCCTTGTCTTCCCGGCTAAAACCCCGACCGGCACCCTCCCCCCGCCCCGCGCGGGGCCGGGGAGAGGAAACCGAATCGGGGTTCCGGCACGCTCAGATTTTCTTGACGGCGACGGTGGCGTTGTGGCCGCCGAAACCGAAGGAGTTGCTGATGGCCGCCCCGATCGAGACCTTACGCGCCTGGTTGGGAACATAATCCAGGTCGCACTCCGGATCCGGGGTGGTGTAGTTGATCGTGGGCGGGAGCACCCCGTCCCGGACCGCCAGGGCGGCGACTATCACTTCTATGGCCCCGGCCGCCCCCAGCATGTGCCCGGTCATGGACTTGGTGGAGCTGACCGGGACCCGGCGGGCATTCTCCCCGAAAACGGTCTTGACCGCCATGGTCTCGAACTTGTCGTTGAGGGGAGTGGATGTCCCGTGGGCGTTGACGTAGCCGATGTCGGAGGGGTTCATCCCCGCGTCGGCGATCGCCGCGGCCATGCACTGGGCCGCCCCGGCGCCTCCCGGAGCGGGCGCGGTCAGGTGATAAGCGTCGCAGGAAGCCCCGTAACCGGCGATTTCGGCGTAGATCTTGGCCCCCCGGGCCCGGGCGTGTTCGTATTCTTCGAGCACGAGCATGGCCGCGCCTTCGGCCATGATGAAACCGTCCCGGTCCTTGTCAAAGGGCCGGCAGGCTTTCTCGGGCTCGTCGTTGCGGGTGGTCAGGGCCCGCATCGTGCAGAACCCGGCAATGCCCAGGGGAGAGATGGAGGCTTCCGCTCCCCCGGTCACCATCACGTCGCAATAGCCGTGGCGGATCGCCCGCATCGCCTCGCCCACGCAATGCGCCCCGGTGGCGCAGGCGCTGACCACGGACAGGTTGGGACCCTTGAACCCGAAGGTCATGGCAATGTGCCCGGGCAGGAGGTTGATGATCATCATGGGAACAAGCAGGGGGCTGACCCGGTCAGGGCCCTTTTCGAGCATGATCTTGTACTGCTCCTCGATGGTCTTGATCCCCCCCACCCCGGAACTGGCGTAAACCCCGATCCGGGTCAAATCCTCCTTG
>CAZIEA010000134.1:0-6174 GCA_964538495.1 uncultured bacterium
TCAGGGTTCAGGGTTCAGGGTTCAGGGTTCAGGGTTCAGGGTTCAGGGTTCAGGAAAATCCGTAATCCGTAACCAGTAAACCGTAATCCGTCGCCTTGATTTGTGCGGATTCGCGAGATTCGCGGTTCAATCGGTGCGGCGGTTCCGTCAGCCTTCCAGCCAAACTTCCTCACCACAGAGAACACAGAGAAAAAACAGAGGGCACAGAGATTTTTTTCTTACCGTGAAGAACATGAAGAGAAATCTGTGAAATCTGTGGACAAATCGGTTTTTTAGAATTCGTAGCCGATGTTGAAGTGGAAACGCCCCCCGGAATCGTTCCAGCCGTCGGGGCCGGTCCGCAGGGGATAGCCGTAATCGAGCTTGATCGGGCCGATCGGGAGATAAAGCCGGAGCCCGAAACCGGCCGAGGAGTTGATGGTATCGAACCAGTCCCGGGTGAAAATGCGCGAAGACGCGGTCTCGGGATACCCGATCCCGTTGTCCTCCCAGGTGGAGTCCACCCAGAGGTTGCCGGCATCCAGGAACAACGCGCCCCGGACGGAGCCGATCTCGCCCCCGATGATGGGGAAAGTGAACTCCACCGTCCCCATGAGCATGGAATTTCCCCCGATGGGCTGGTAGTCGCCGTCCTCGTCCTGGTAGTAGGGGCCGACTTCCCGGTAGCGGAAACCCCGGATGGTGTTGCCCCCGCCCAGGTAGAAGCGGTCGTAAACCGGCATTACCTCGGTGTCGCCGTAGGTGCTGATCGTCCCGGCCCGGAACTTGAAGGCCAGGACCCATTTTTCCCAGAACAGTTCCTGGTAAACGCTGAAGTCGTAGCTGGTCTTGACAAAGTCCTGGTCCCCGCCGAAGGGCCCCCCGGCCAGTTCGCAGGAAAGGTTGTTGCGCATTCCCCGGGTCGGGACCAGGAAGCTGTCCCGGGTGTCCCCGGTCAGGGAGGCGGTTATGGAACTGACCCAGCTTTCCCCTTCCTCGTCCTTGATCTCGATGAAGGCGTCTTGGTCCACATTGTGAATGCCCACCTGCTCCAGCCGGTAGGTCAGGCCCCCCTGGACCACTCCGAAGATATGGCGGCGCAGGCGCAGATCGAAGCCCTTGCGGGTCTCGTTGTAATAGCTCCAGGAGCGGTCCCGGCGGTAGAGGTCAAACCCGCCCGAGAGGGGATAACCGAAAAGCCAGGGCTCGGTGAAGCTCAGTTCGTAGCGGGCCACCTCGGTGCCCAGTTCCCCGCGCAGACGCAGTTTCTGGCCGCCGCCCAGGAAACCGTTGGCGGGATTCAGGATATCCACGTTGCTGTTTCCGATCTCGGCGTAACCGATGAAATCGTCCACCGAACTGTAGCCGAATCCGAACATGAACTGGCCGGTCTTTTTCTCGGCCACCCGGACCACCAGGTCCTTCTTCCCCGGCTCGACCGCGGGAACCTGGTCGATCGCCACCGACTCGAAATACCCCAGGTTGTTGAGGCGCTCCCAGCTTCGGCGGACCCTGACCCCGTCGAAAATGTCCCCGGGGATCACCCCCATCTCCCGCCGGATCACCACGTCCTTGGTGATGTCGTTGCCCTCGATCTCGATCCGGTTGATATAGGAGATTTCGCCCTCGGCAATGCTGTAGGTGAGGTCCATCTTCTCCGTGGCCTGGTTGTAAACCTGCAACGGACGGATCTCGACGTCCATGTAACCCCGGGATTGATAGAAATCGGCCAGGCTCCGGCGGTCGGTGGCCGTCTGCACGGGGGAAAAAACATCGTTTTCCTTCATCTGGATCATCTCCCGCAGGGCGGCTTCCGGGAAGCGGACCGCGCCCAGGACCTGGATCTGGCCGGCGCGGTAAAGGGGGCCTTCCTCCAGGCGGATCACCAGGTCCAGCCACTTGCCGTCGGGAGTGTATTCGTATTCGACCCCCAGGAGTTTGGCGTCGAGAAAGCCCTCCTGCCGGCAGTAGTAGACGATCCGCTCCTGGTCGAGGGCAAACTCGCCGACGTCCAGGATCCCGGAGCGGAAGGGGAAAGACTTGGCCTTGGTCTTCATGTCCCCGCGCAGAACGGAAGGATCGATCCGGGAAAGGCCGGCGAACTTGATTTCCCGGATCCGGACCTCCTTGCCCTCGGCGATGTCGAAGCGGACCCGGACCTCCCCGGTTCCGGGGACGGGCTTGACCACGGGAGAGACCGTGGCGTTGAGGTAGCCCTCCTTGCGGTACTCCGCGACGATTTTTTCCGCGTCCGCCTTGAGCTTCGCCTCGTCCAGGACCTGGCCGGGGGCGGAGGCGATCTTCTTGGCCAGGTCGTCGTCGTCGAACTCCCGGGAGCCGTCGAATTCGACCTTGTTGATCAGGGGGCGTTCGGAAACCAGGATCAGGACCTTCACCGCGCCCTCGCCGGCGTCGTCGACCCGGAATTCCAGGGAGCTGAAAGGGCCCCATTCGTTGAGCCGGGCAAGGTCGCCGTTAAGGGCATTCTGGGAGAAGGGTTTCCCGGCCTGGGTCTCGATCCGGGCGAGAATCGCCTCCCGGGAAAGCCGGCTGTTTCCCGAGACCTCGACTTCGGAGACGATCTGCTCGCGGGCCGCGGGCGAGAGAGAGGGCGCGGCCAGGAGAATGAACAGGGCCAGGCAAGCCGAGAGGGCCCGGACCCGATCAGGAATTTTCCGGAGCATCGGTAAAATCGACAAAGCGGGTATACTCCTCGAGAAATACCAGTTTTTTCTCCCCGGTGGGACCGTTGCGCTGCTTGGCCAGGTTGATGTAGGCAAGGTTGCGGTCTTCCGGGCGGCTCTCGATCAAATCGGGATAGGCGGCCGGGCGCATGAGCAGGAGCACGACGTCGGCGTCCTGTTCGATCGCTCCCGACTCCCTCAGGTCCGAGAGCATGGGCCGGTGGTCGCGCCGGTTCTCGGCTTCGCGGTTGAGCTGACTCAGCACCAGGACCGGGACCTCGAGCTCCCGGGCCAGAGCCTTGAGGGAGCGGGAGATGTCGGAGACCTCCTGCTGGCGGCTGTCGGGCCGGTTTCCGGACACGTGCATGAGCTGGAGGTAATCGATGATCACCAGTCCGATGTCGTGCTTGGCCTTCAGGATCCGGGCCTTGGCCCGGATCTCCAGGTTGCTCATGCCCGGGCTGTCGTCGATGTAGAGGGGCGCCTCGGAAAGCGACCCGCACCCGTGCACCAGTTTCTCGATCCCCTGCTGGGAAAGGAAGCCCTGGCGCACGGATTGGGCGTTAACCCCGGCGTGGGAACACAAAAGCCGCATGACCAACTGTTCCCGGGCCATTTCCAGGCTGAAGATCGCCACCGGAACCTTGTGGCTGATGGCAGCATGCTCGGCAATGTTGAGGGCCAGGGCGGTCTTGCCCATGGAGGGGCGGGCCGCCAGGACCACGAGGTCGGATTTCTGGAGCCCGCAGGTCATGGAATCGAGGTCGCGGAAACCGGTGCTCACCCCGGTCAGCATCCCGGCGGAACGCTGCAGGCTTTCCACCTGTTCCATGGCCCGGTGGACCAGGACGCTGATCGGAACCACGGTGCTTTTGAGTCGGCGCTGGGTCAGCTCGAAAATCCTTTTTTCGGCCTCGTCCAGAACCTGCTCGGCCAGGGCCTGGGGGCGGTGGCAGGAAGCCACGATGTCGGTGGCGGCGTTGCCCAGCGCCCGCAGCAGCGCCTTTTCCCGGACGATATCAAGGTAGGAATCGAGGTGGGCCGTGGTCGGGAGGATCTCGAAGAGGGAGGACAGGTAAGCCGCCCCCCCCGTTTTTTCCAGTTTCCCCTCCCGGCGCAGGGCTTCGGTCAGGGTGACCATGTCCACCGGGGTTCCGGAATCGGCCAGGCTGACCACGGCGTCGAAAAGCAAGCGGTGGCCGTTGTGATAAAAGGATTCCGCGTCGAGCTTCTCGATCACCCGGGGGATGACGTCTTTCTCCAGGAGCATGGCCCCCAGAACGCTCATCTCGGCTTCGAGGCTGTGGGGCACTTCCCGACCGGGCGCTGACGCTCCAAGCTTTCTTTCCTCCTGCTCCACCGCGAAGGCCGCCTTATTCCTTGACCACCCAGAGCTTGACTTCCGCGGTCACCTCGGGCGAGAGCTTGACCGGAACGGGAAAAATCCCCAGTTTCTTGATCGGTTCTTCGAGCACGACCTGCTTGCGGTCGAATTCGTAGCCCTCCGCGGCCAGAGCCTCGGCGATATCGCCCGAAGTCACCGAGCCGAAAAGCTTGTCTTCCTCGCCGGCGGCCATGGTAATGGTGAGGGAAACCCCGGAGAGCTTGGCGGCCAGTTCCAGGGCGGCCTCGTGCCGCCGGACCTCCTCCGCCAGACGCTTGGTTTTCACCCCTTCCATGAGCCGGCGATTGTGCTCGGTGTTCGGAAGGGCCTTGCCCCGCGGGAGCATGTAGTTGCGGGCGTACCCGGCGGCCACCTCGACCACCGAACCTGTCTTCCCCAGTCGGGGGTGATCTTCCATCAGTATGATTTTCATCCGCTTCCCCTATAAAACCTTGCCGGGGTTCGCACGGGTCCCCGCGCGGCCATCCGGCGCTCTGGAACTCACGGGGGCGTCCCCCGGTCCCAACCTGTTTGCCCTCCCGATCCCGGCTAAACCAAGGCAGCCCCAGGTCAATCGCCGACAAAGGGCATCAGGGCGATATACCGGGCGCGCTTGACGGCCAGCCCAAGCCTCCGCTGGTGCCGGGCGCAGGTGCCGGTAATCCGCCGGGAGAGAATCTTGCCGTGTTCGGTGGTGAAGTTGGTCAGGGTCTCGATGTCTTTATAGTCTATCCCGGAGCCCGGATGGGAACAGAAAAAACATTTCTTGCGCGTCACCCGCGGCGGGCGGCGCGGTTTCTTTTTGACCGGTCCTCTGATCGCCATGTCTCACTCCTTTTATTGGCAGGTTTCAGAAAGGAACATCCCCCCCGTCGGGGAATCCCCCCGGGGGCGGGGTAAGGTTGTCCGGATAAACCTCGTTTTCGATCGCCGGGGGCGGGGTCATCCCCTCCTGGCCCGCGGCGGCGGGGCGCCCGGGAGCGCCGAGGAACTGAACGCGGTTGGCCCGGACCTTATGCCGGCTCCGTTTCTGTCCGTCATTGCTCTCCCAGGTGTCGTATTTCAGGTTCCCCTCGACCAGGACCGGCCGGCCCTTGCGCAGGTACTGCTCGCAAATCTCGGCCTGGCGCCCCCAGGTCTCGATCTCGATGAAGCAGACTTCCTCCTTCTGCTCGCCCTCCTTGGTCTTGTAGGCGCGGTTGACCGCCAGCCCGAAGGTGGCCACCGGGGTGCCCTGGGGCGTGTAACGCACCTCGGGATCGCGGGTCAGGTTCCCGCCCAGAATAACGGTGTTGATGCTGACCATGATCTTACCTCCTGCCCCCCTGGGGGGCGTTCAGGGGCCCGGGCGGACGGGTCGCCTATGCTTCCTCGGAGTCGGACCCGCCTCGGGAAGGATAGGAATCGTCGTCCCGGTCGAACCGGATCCGGGGCCGCGGCGGCGCGGCCGCCAAGGTCTCGGCGAGATCCTCGAAAGTCACCGGCCCCTTACCCTTGAGGATCAGGAACCGGACCACCGCCGGGTTGAGCTTGAGACCGGCGCGCAGGACCCGGATGGCGGCGGCATCGGAGGCGAAGTGAACCAGTTGGTAACAACCGTCGGAGACCCCTCCGATCTGGTAAGCCAGCTTCCGCCGGCCCATGTCCCGGAGGGCGGTGATCTCCGCCGAGATCTTGGCGAGTTCCTCCTTGACCACATCCCCCGGGGCGGGGCGGCCTTCCGCGCCCAAACCCGGGTCCAGGACGCAGAGCATCTCGTAATGATTCAATGGCTTCCTCCTTTTTCCTGTTCTTCGGCGCCTTCCACCGGCGCTGGATTATACCTGTTCATCGCCGTTTCCAATCCGGAGCGGAGGATATCCTCCACCGCCTCCACCGCCAGGCCGACCGCCCGGCGATAAGTTTCCTCTTCCTCGCGGCCGACCCGGGCCAGGACGTGTCCGGTCAAATCGGGCCGGTCGCTCCCGCCGATCCCGATCCGGAGCCGGGGGAAATCAAGCGTCCCCAGGGCCTCGATCACCGACTCCAGCCCCCGGTGCCCCCCCGCGCCTCCCCCCGGGCGCAACCGCAACCGTCCCGGGGGCAGGCTGACATCGTCCAGAACCACCAGGAGCCCGGCCGGCACCA
>CAZIEA010000134.1:6184-7291 GCA_964538495.1 uncultured bacterium
TTGTTCATGTACAGGGCGGGCTTGATCAAGATCAGCCGGTGGCCCCGGAACATCCCCTCTCCCAGCCAAACTCCGAACCGGGACCGCTGTTTCCAGGCGATCCCGGATTGCGCGGCCAGAGCGTCGACCAGCCAGAACCCGGCGTTGTGCCTGGTGTCCCGGTAATGGTCATCCGGGTTTCCCAAGCCGGCTACCGCTTCAATCACGACTCTTCTTTCGCCTCCTCCTTCTCGGCGGCGGGGGCCTCGCCCTCGGCCGGGGCTTCGGCGGCGGCGCCTTCCGCCGCCGCCTTCGCTTCCTCAGCCAGGGCGGCGCGAGAAGTGGCCACGGAGAACACGGCCTGCGCCGGATCCGTCACCAGTTCGACCTTGTCGGGAAGTTGAATCTCGCCGGCGTGAATGGAATCCCCGATCTCCAGGGCGGAAACATCGACCGTAAGCTTCTCGGGCAAGTCGAAGGGCAGGCAGCGAATCTCGAGTTCCCGGAGCATCTGGGTGAGAACCCCGCCGTCCCGGACCACCCCGATCGGGTCCCCGAAATCCACGACCGGCACGGCCGCGACCAGAACCTCGTCCCGGGAAATGCGCTGAAAATCCACGTGCTGGATCGAGCGGGAAAGGCAATGCACCTGGACCTGCTTGACGATGGCCAGGCCTGAATCCTTCCCGTCCACGATCAGCTCGACCAACTGGTTTTCGTGCAGGCCGGCCTGGGAGACTTCCGCCGCCGCGACCTCGACCGGCGCGGAGGGGGAGCTGCCCCCGTAAACGATGCCGGGCACCAGGCCCTCGCGGCGCAAGCGCCGGGGGGCGCCCCCCCCCAGGGCCGCGCGCGGCTTCATGTTGATTTTTGTCTGTTCGGCCATCTTCTCTTTCCCTCCCGTTTGGTTTCCGGTGTTCAGGCTCGCCTATTCACCATGTAGAACATGTAGATCATGTAGGGTTAATTTCGTTGTCGCTATCGTAATCGGAGCGTCGGTCCCTTCAGTCTTCAGCCTGTTTTTTCACCATGAAGAACATGAAGAAATATGAAGAAATAATCTGTGAGAATCTGTGAAATCTGTGGACATGCTTCAGCATAGAGCATAGGGCATAGAGCATAGGGATA
>CAZIEA010000135.1:0-2006 GCA_964538495.1 uncultured bacterium
CGCTTTCCTCGCGGTCCGGAAAGACCCCCTGGAAGCCGCCGGGGCCGCCTTCGCCTGCTACGGGCTGGCCGGGGAGAAAGCCGCGGCCTCCTCCGTCGGACCGGGCAGCTTCGAGCCCGCCTTCCTGGACGCGCTTTATCTCCTCTCCGAGGACGAGATTCGGGCGGGGGTCAGGATCGAGCCCGGGCCCTGACCGCCCGCCCTCGTCTCCGCCTCCTCAGGCCGCGACCTCTTTGATGAGGTCCTCGAAACGCCCGTAGGCGACCTTGCCGATGATCTCCTCGTCGCGGATGGTCCCGATCCGTTGGGAGAGGAATTCCCGGACCTTGGCCCGGTCCCAGCCCCGGGCCAGGGCCTTGCCCCAGAAAGCCCGGACCTGCTTGACGGTCGCCATCCCCGGCTTCTCCTCGGGGGCCGGACGGGAGATATCGTCCCCGGAGATGGACTTGATCAGATCGGAAAGCTCCCGGGCCTGGACTTTTCCCACCAGCTCCTCGCGCCGGGAGGTGCCGAACTTCTCCTCCAGGAGCAAGCGCGCCTTCTCCTTCTCAATCCCGGCCACGGAGGCCTTGGCCCAGAAAGCCCGGACCTGGGCCGGGCTAGCCGTCCCCGGGTTGAGCAGGACCCGGGATTCCTCCAGCAGCTCCTTCACCGCATCCTTGAACTTGGTCTCCCCCTCCACCGTCTCCTCCAGGGCGACCGTTCGCCCCTCCCACTCGAACGACACCGTCACCTTCTTCATCCGCCGCCTCCTTGGTAAGGGCGCTCCCGGCGCCCCGTTTTGTCCGTCCGCATATACAGACGCCGGAGCGGCGTTTTTCTCCCCCTTTTTTTTCGCGACCGAACGCCGGAAGATTGGAGCCGCTTTCCCGCCACGTAGAAGAGTCCTGGATTCGCGTGGATGCGCGGGATTTGCGGTTAAACCACGGGCGGCGACGGCTTAAAAGGTCTGCAAAGATTCGCGGAACTGTCTATAATATCGACGCGCCATGGCCGAGATCGAACAGGTTTACGACCGGTACCGGAACCTGGTCTGGGCGGTCATCCACAAGATGAATGTCCGCCCCGGCGAGGCCGAAGACCTCTTTATGGAAAGCTGGGAGGCGATTTCCCGGGGCCTGGAAAATTTCCGGGGGGAATCCGGGCTGGCCACCTGGATCGCCGTGATTGCCCGCAACCTCTGCCTCTCCCACTTCCGGCGGAAACGGGAACTGCTCCTGGAGGACATCCGGCCCTATGACGACGGGAGCCCGCGGTTCCCGGAACCGGTCGATCCGATTTCCGGCGCGGCGCCGATTCGGGCCGAGGCCGGGAGAATCCTGGATTCGGTCCTCGCCGGGCTCGAGGAGCGAAGCCGCTTTGTTCTCGAGCTCTCGGCCAGGGGCGTGCGTTACCGCCGGATCGCCCAACTCGTCAACCGGCGCTGGGAGGGGACGGAGGCGGATGAAGCCTGGGTGGCCCGGCGGATCCACAAGGCCAGGTCCCGCCTGCGCGGGGCCCTGCGGAACCGGGGGATCAACTCCCTGGAAGATATTTGGGAATAATTTCCCCTCTCCTGCGACAATATGTTTGGGAAAAGGTGAGCTGATGAAGTGCCCGGACGGAAAAATCATCGACCGCTACCTGGACGGGGAACTGTCCTCCCCGGAAGAACAAGTCCTGGCGGAGCATCTCCGCGCCTGCAGCGGGTGCCGGGAACGGATCCGGGAAGCGGCCCGGGCGGCCGCCCTGGCTCGGGCAGCGGTCCTGGCTTCTCCCCAGGGCGCGGGGTGCCCGGGAATCGAGGCGGTCCTGGCGGCGGCCGGAGCCGGAGAAGCGGGGGATCTGGAACCCCATCTTGCTTCCTGCCCGGGCTGCGCCGCCCTCTTCGCCGCCGCCCGGGAAACGGCCGCGCCCCAGACGGAAGAACTGCCCGGAATCCCGACAGAGCTCGACCGGCGCGCCCGAGAGGCCCTTTCCGGGTATCCCGAATCCCGGGAGGGCGGCGTCCCTTTCCCGCGGGCGGC
>CAZIEA010000135.1:2109-7253 GCA_964538495.1 uncultured bacterium
GGAAGGAAGGAAAAACCCTCCGGCTTGTAGTATCCTCGCCGCCTGAGCCATTGAGATGAAAGCGCCCTTGATTGACACCTGGGCGGTCGAGGAATACCTGGCCGCCTTCATCCGGAGGAAATTGCGCGGGGCCGGCCTGGAGAAAGTCGTGGTCGGACTCTCCGGGGGAATCGACTCCTCCACCTCCGCCGGGCTGGCCGCCCACGCCCTGGGGAGTGCCAATGTCCTGGGGCTTATCCTCCCCTTCGGGGACCGTCGGCCGCACGATGCCGCCGACGCCCAGGAAGTGGCGGACCTCTTCCGGATCCACACCCGGGTCATCGACATTTCCCCGATGCTCAAGGCCTATTTCGAGCACTTTCCCCACGCCGACGCCATGCGCCGGGGCAACAAGATGGCCCGGGAACGCATGAGCATCCTTTACGACTGGGCCTCCTACCACCAAGCCCTGGTCCTGGGCACGGGCAACCGAACCGAGATCCAGCTCGGCTACCTGACTAAGTTCGGAGACGGGGGGGTGGACCTCGAACCCCTGGGCGGGCTCTACAAGTGCGAGGTCCGGCAGTTGGCGGGTTCGCTGGGGATCCCTTCTCGCCTGGTCAACCGCGTCCCCTCGGCCGGGTTCTGGCCCGGCCAGACCGACGAAGACGAACTGGGGCTGAGTTACGACCTGATCGACGGGATCCTGCACCACATGCTCGATCTGCGCCGGAGCAAGCTGGAACTGGTCAAGCTCGGCTACCCCGCGCACGCCATCGAAATCGTCGAGGAACGGATGCGCCGGAGCCGGCACAAGCGCCTGCCGCCTTCCATCCCCCCGATCAGGGAGGAATGGCGCAAGACCCCGCGCTGAGCGCCTTGACAAGACCGCTCCGGGCGGGTCATTCTTTTTTCAAATGCTCGCGGCCACCTTCAACGCCAATTCCGTCCGGGCCCGGCTCGAAGGCATTCTGGCCTGGCTGGCGGCCCAACGGCCGGACGTCCTCGCCCTCCAGGAGACCAAGGCCCAGGATCCCGACTTTCCCCGGGATGAGTTCGAGAAAGCCGGCTACCACGCGGTTTTCCGGGGGGAAAAGACTTACAACGGGGTGGCGGTGCTCACCCGCCAAAAGCCGCTGCGGGTTGCGGCCGGGTTTTCCGACGGCGGCCCCCCCGACGAGACCCGCCTGCTCCGGGTGGACCTGCCGGGGTTCAGCCTGGTCAACACCTATGTCCCCCAGGGCCGCAGCCTCAAGGACCCGATGTTCGCCTACAAGCTCCAGTGGCTGGACCGATTGCAGGCCTACTTCGAGTCCTCTTTCCGCCCGGCCGACCCCGTGCTCTGGCTGGGGGACGTCAACGTGGCCCGGACCGAGCTGGATGTCGCCTCTCCGGAAAAGCACCTGGACGACGTCTGTTTCGCCCCCGTGGTCAGGGAGGCGCTGGAAAAGGTGATCTCCTGGGGCTTCACGGACCTTTTCCGCGATTTCCACCCCGGGGAAAGGCTCTACAGCTTCTTCGACTACCGCGCTCCCTGGGCCCTGAAGAAACGGGAAGGCTGGCGCATCGACTACATTTTTGCCACCGCCCGCCTGGCCGAAAAGGCCAGCTCCTGCCGGATCGACCTCGACCCACGCCTGGGCCCGCGGCCCTCGGACCACACCTACCTGGTGGCCGAGTTCGACCTCTGAGCCGCCGCCGGCCCGGGCCCCCCGACGCGCAGACCGGGCGCCAGGCGGATCTCGACCCCGGCCGTCTCCAGCATCTCCCGGGCCAGAGAGAAGTTGTAGCAATCGTCCTTGGCCAGGGAAAGTTCCTCGGTCACCACCAGGACCCTCAGGCCCGCCTCGATGACGGCCCGGGCGCAGGGGGCGCAGGGATACCACTGGCTCAGGTAGATCGTCCCCCCGCCGGCGGCGAGCCCTTTCTCGGCCGCCCGGCAGATCGCCCGGATCTCGGCGTGCACCCCGGGGCAGCGGGAAAGGTTCGCGGAAGTAATGGGCCCCCCGACGCGGCAGGTTTCGTGGGGGCCGCAGCGGCCCGGGGGGCCGTTCCAGCCCGCGACCAACTCCCCGGTAACGGTCTCGATCACCGCCCCCAGGCGGATGTTGCAGCAGGTGCTGCGCGCCGCCGCCCACTCCAGTTCCTGCCTGATCCTGTTCTCGCGGTTCTTCATTCTAGACGGTTTTTCCGGGGGGCTCCGACGGCCGGATCAGCTTTCCGCTTCTTTTAAAAAAGTCTCGACCACGATCCGGAATATCTCCGGCTCCTCCAGCATGTGGGTATGCGAGGCGCGGGGGATGACCGCCATGGCGCCGTCAGGGAGGAGGTCGCGGAAGTCGCGGACCGTTTCCACGGCCGCCTCGTCGTGCTCGCCGCAGGTTAAAAGAACCGGGACCCGGATCTCCGGAAGGCGGCCGGTCAGGTCGGCTTTCTTCAGCGTCCCGGTAACGGTAAACTCGCTCCGGCCCCACATCATCGCGTAAATCTCCTGATTCATTTTCCCGAAAGCTTCCAGCAGGCAGTCCGGCCAGGGGTCAAGCCGGCAGAGGTGCTTCCGATAGTAAGCCATCATCGCGTCCTGGTATTCCGGACCGAAATTCCCGGCCGCTTCCGCCTCCGCCACCGCCCGCCGGACCCCGGCCGGCATCCGGGCCAGGTGTTTTTTCTGGTCGGCCTCCCAGCGGGGGGAGCTGAGCAGGGGCCCGGCCAGAACCAGGCTCTTCACCCCCCGGGGTTTTTCCCTCAACAGGTACTCGACGGCCAGCATCGCCCCCCAGGAGTGGCCGAGGATATGGACCTCCGCCAAGCCGAGCGTCTCCCGGACCGCGGCCAGTTCCCTGACGTAGTTCTCGACCGTGTAGCTGGCCGAATCGGCGGGCCGGTGGGAGCGGCCGCAGCCGAGCTGGTCGTAGAAATAGACCGGGCGACCGCGGGAAAGATCCGAAAACCCTTGGGTCAGGGTGAGGAACCCCGGGCCCCCGTGCAGGACCAAAAGCGGCTTTCCCGGCTTTTTGGGCCCGAAAACGCCGGTCCAGATCTTCCCTCCCGGCCCTGCGATGAAGGTTTCTTTCAGCATCCGTTCCCTATGACAATCAGAGCCGACAGCCTTATGTTTTTAGGCGATCCGCCAGCCTGACCAGTTCCGCCCAGATGCGTCCCAAGTCGAAGCGAGCGAAGTCGCGAGAACGCAAAACAGGGCGCAGCTGGCTCTCGACCTGTTTCTCCAGCTCGGAACGCCGCTCATCCGATAAATTCAATGGATCGTTCCCCGGAATGGCGATTTTTTTTCGAACCAGTTCGATCAGGGCCGTATCGCTCATATTCAGACAAGAGTTTATGGCGGCAAAGTCCAAATCGAAAAAGTCGCGGATCGCGGGGTTTCGGCGGCACAAAGCGGCGCGCGTTTTTTCCGCCAAGGCTTCCGGCAAACCGATGGACCGGATCGGAAAAGGCGGCAATAGTTCCTCCCCGGTGAATGCATCCCGCAAAATGGTTCGGGCCATTCCGACCGCCGGGGCGGCCAGCAAATTTTCGCGCAGAGAGATCTCAATCTTGATGCCGTTCTGCCTGGCGCCGAACAGCGAGGCGTAGGAAACGAGCGCCACATACTGGGTGGACTCGTTTTGGCCCGTCAGCGGTTCGGTAACTGTCAATCCCGGCAAATACAAGGGAAGTTCCGCAATTGCTTTCTTGATCGGCGCGATTGCCTTGCGCCGAATCAAGCGCCCGCCCCTTTCCGGAAGCGGGATACAGAAATCCAAGTCTTCGCTCAAGCGGAAAAAATCCAGATAAACTTTGCCTAGGCAAGTGCCGCCTTTGAAAACAAGGTGATCGGCCACGGCGCCAAGCCGCTCCAGCACCAGCGAACAAAAGTAGTCTTTCTCGACGAGGTCCGGGCGAAAACCTTCCGCACCGGCGGTGGAACTGACCGAACTTTCAAAGCGCGCCGCGTTCTCGTGCGGGAATGTCTGTTCAGGCGGCATTGTTGATAACCCCCCACTCGCGGTCAATTCGCCCCCGCTTGGGCCGTTCGGGAAGCAGCGGGATCAGGCTGGAGGAGCGCAGACATCCTCGAAGGTCGCGCAACACCCGATCCTCCGCTCCGCAATTCTTAAGGATAAAGCCGATTCGGCGCACGGTCCCTTGATTGCCGAACTCCCGGCAAACCCGGGCTAACTCAATGGCCATATCCCTGTCTCGCCGAACTTCTTCCCGGATCCATTCATACCCCCGGGGAATGCCGTTGAATCGTTTCCAATCATAGACGGCATCCATCAGGGCGCGAGCTTTCGAGCCTACAACCAAAAAGTTCCCCGCCGCCGTTTTTTCCCGAACGGTCGCTCCCAGACGTTTCTCTCCGACCTTGATGAAAGTAAAAGACAGGCCGCCGATGTTACGTTCGCCGGACAGACGGTTGTTGTAAGCATATACCCGATTCGGAACCTGATCGTCGAATCCCCAGAAATTGAAGGCATTCGGTCCGCAAAGCTGGTAGCGTCCGCGGCAATCTTCCATCAACTTCTCCAAAATCAGCGCTTCGCCGGGCATCCAGATTCCGCCCGCCGGCAATTTGCGCGAGACAAGGTAAAGCCCGCGACGCAGCCGGATAATCCATCCGTCGCTTGCCAACCGATAGAGTAAATCGCGTTCCTGCTTCGGAGTAAGCTTGAAGGCCTTGGAAATATCGCCGGAACTAACCGTTTCAAGCCCTTGCATCTGGCAATAGGCGAAAAACTGAGCCTCCATCGGCCCCATGGACTTCCCCGGTCGTTGTATTCTATTTTTCATAATACGTCCATCCGGCGACTTACGAGAAATACAATACAACAAAACCCCAAGCCGGCCAAGCGGAAAATTCGCCGGCCCCGGGCGGCGGGACAACTCTGAGCTCAATCTCCCTGGAATTGATTTCCCTTGATAAAGTAACCCTGCTCCTTTACAAGAAACGAGGCTGGCGGGCGCCGGGGGTGGCATTTTTTGGTAGCTATTTGGTTGCTGCCGGGAAAAACGGCCCGGGCGGCGGGCGCGGCAAAATTTATAACATATTACAGATCAGGACGTTGAGAAGTCTTGGGGGGCGTAGCTCAGTTGGTAGAGCAACGGCCTTTTAAGCCGTGGGTCCTGGGTTCGAGTCCCAGCGCCCTCAAAGGTCGGGAAAATGC
>CAZIEA010000136.1:0-5698 GCA_964538495.1 uncultured bacterium
GCTTCATCCCCGGAGTCTCCCCCGCGCAGCCATGCCGCCTCTGCCGGGCCGGGGAGGACGGAGGGCCCCAGGAGACGGAACGGGCCGGGCGGCTCCGGATCGTCTCGCCCCGGCCCGGCGCGATCCGGTTGCTGGCAGGCCGGGACGGCGCCCTGCCCCTGCGAGCGGAGTGGGAAGGGGCAGAAGCGAAAGCGAGGCTTTACTGGTTCGCGGACGGAAAATCCCTGGGAACGACCCGCCCGGGGGAAGAATGCTTCTGGGCCCCCTCTCCGGGGGCCCACACCATCGCCTGCGCCGTCCGGGGGGGCGGAGGCGACTCGATCAGGATCACCGTGGAGAAACCCCCTCGACCTTTTTGAGCTCCTCGACCCGGTCCCGGTCCAGGCTGAGTTTCTGAAACTCGTCGGTCTCTCCGGGCAGAATGAGAAAAAGATTCTCGCAGGCATCCAGCTCGAGAGTCCCCCCGCCCAGTTCGAAATCGAGCACGTGCCCCCCGAAGGTTTCCCCCCGGGCGAGAAAATGCAGGTGGAAACCCGGGACGTTTACTCCCTTGACGAAGGGGGGCGAGTAGAACCCGACCAGCCGGCCTTCGAGGTTTTCCCCCTCGAACACCGACTGCGCCTTGATCGCCTCGTCCAGGGGGGGAAAGGGCCGGGTCTGCCGAGGAACGCTGCGGACCTTGACCCGGGGGAATTCACCCTCCAGCCGGATGACGTAAAAAAGGTTGGGGGCCA
Organism: uncultured bacterium; assembly: GCA_964538495.1. Classification (GTDB taxonomy): domain Bacteria; phylum Auribacterota; class Erginobacteria; order Erginobacterales; family DAOSXE01; genus CAZIEA01. The sequence goes on from CAZIEA010000136.1 coordinate 735, forward strand.
AGCGGGGGACAAGCCAGGCCTGAAAAGCCGCGTAATCCAGCGGGCCGACGACTTCCAACTCCCGGTCGGGCCGGAAAACGGCCACGACGGCGAAAGGGGTGGAGGTCTCGGAAGGCATTTCGTGAATCGTGCCGTCGTAGGCCGCCCGGTAAACCACGCCCCGGTCCACAATCATCTCCCCGTCCAGGGAATCGAAGGTGCCGATCCCGGTGTCCCCGTGCTCGAGGAGCTCGGCGCAGGTCATCTTCCCGGCGTAATCCCCGGCCAGAAGGCCGTCGATGACCGCGACCTGAACCACGGTGTCGGGCCGGGGGCCGGACGCGCAGCCCGCCCCCAGCAGCCCCAGCGCCAGCAGCGCGATTCTCAGCGATGTCGTCTTCATCTTTCGGATGGACTCCTTCAAGGGGTCAGGGTTCAGGGTTCAGGGTTCAGGAAAAACCGTAATCCGTGATCAGTTATCCGTAATCCGTCAAAACTCAGGAAACAGGAGACAGGAAACAGGAGACAGGAGTCACCAAGATAAATTCGAAACTCGAAACCAGAAACTCGAAACAAATCCCAAATTCGAATTTCCAAAACTATTCACCCACCTGGCGGTTTCGAATTTCATTCGAATTTCGTCATTCGGATTTCGAATTTATCTACATGTCCTACATGCTCTACATGGTTGAAAAGGCGGCAGTTCCTTCAGCCTTCAGCCTTCAGCCTGATTTCGCTCGATACCGATAGCGATAGCGATACCGACCCCGATTCGCCCCTGAACCCTGAACCCCGAACCCTGATCCCTTCTACATGTCCTACATGTCTACATGTGAATGCGGCATCAGTTCCTTCAGCCTGCTTTTTTCACCATGAAGATCATGAAGAGCATGAAGGTTAAACCGGAATTCAGAATCCAGAATTCGCGTAATTCGCGGAATTCGTAGTTCAATCCGTGGCCGAATCTTTTCTTGGCGGCTTTGCGTCTTGGCGCCTTTGCGTGATACCGCAGCGGCAGTTCCTTCAGCCTTCAGTCTGCGGTTTCGAGTTTCGAATTTCTGATTTCGAATTTGGTTTTCTACATGCCCTACATGTCTACATGTGAATAGCGGCGGTTTCCTTCAGCCTTCAGCCTAAAAACGGGCCTGGGGAAGGCGGAGGGCGAAACTCGCCAGGGAGATCCCCCCCGTCCAGCAGCGCTTCAGGGTAAAGGGATCGGCCCCGGCCGGGTTGCTCCCCCCCTCGGTCGTGCAGGCATAGAGGTAACCCGCCGCCCGGACCAGTTCCCGGGTCCGGGGCGTATGGTCTCCCGGTTGCCCGTTGGGATAGCAGAAGCCCTCGGGGGGCGAACCCAGGATGGCCTCCAACTCCATCCGGGAGCGGAAAATCTGGTCCCGGGCCGTCTCCCGGTCCGAGCGCCCGACGATAACATGATCGACCGTGTGGGAGCCGAACTCCACCCCCTCCCGGGCCAAGGCCCGGATCTGGTCGCTCCGGAGAATCCGCCGGGGATTAGGCGCGCTTACCCCCAGGGCCTCACGGACCCGCCCCAGAACCTCCGCCAGGGCGCGAGGCGAAAATCCCTTGAGCTTCTCTTTGAGCTCTTCCATGACCGGAATCTCGGCCAGCGGGCCGAACCAGCTCCGGCTGAAGTTCTCCCTCTCCAGGGAAACCCGGAGCGACTTCCGGGAAGTCCGGGAAAAGAGAAACCCGAGCTCGTCGGGCCAGGGGACCCGGGCGCTGTCGACAAAACCGGTGGGGACGAAGACCGTGGCGGGCAGGCCGAGCCCGCGGAGGCGAGGCCAGGCCTCGGAGGCAAAGTCGTCGTGGGCGTCGTCGAAGGTCAGGGCCAGGGCCCGGGGGGGGATTGCCCCACCCTCCCGGCTGAGCGCGGCCAGCTCGCCCAGGCGCATCACCCGGTAATTGCGAGCCAGGTAATCCAGTTGGCGGGCGAAATCCTCTCCCGGCAGATGCGGGAAATGGGGATCGGGCCCGGGGGTGACGTGGTGGTAGGTGAGGATTCGCCATCCCGCCCGGGGCGGGCGGAACCGCTCCAGCAGACCGGGAAATCCCAGGCGAAACGCGCTCCTGACCAGTTTCCCCTTCATCGCGGGTATATTAACGGGCTTGGCGCCGGGCTGTCAGGCATATTTCTCGCTCAGGACGCCAAAGTCCCCCTTGCCTCCCCTTCTTCGACCAAGTAACTTAGCGGGCGGAAGGCTGTAAGGGGGGACCGGAGAGCATGAAGAAAGCCAGGATAGTCATACTTTGCGGGGGCAAGGGGGCCAGGATCAGGGACCTGGCCGGAGAACTGCCCAAGCCCCTGATCCCCCTGGGGGACAAATCCATTTTGGAAATTTCCCTGGAACAGTATTACGCCCAGGGCTACCGGGACTTCCTTTTCTGCGTCGGCTACCGCGGGGACCTGATCGAGAGAAAATTCCGCTCCTGGCGGGACGCCAATTGCGAATTTCACAATGCGGGCGAGGACGCCGGGATGCTCCGGCGCCTTTTCGAGGTCCGGGACCGGCTGCGGCGGGATTTCATCGTGGTCTACGGGGACACGATCAACAAGGTGGGCCTGGACGACCTTTGCCGGGGGCATCTGGACTCGGGAAAACTGATGACCATGGTGACCTCCCGGCTGAAAATTCCCTTCGGGCTGGTGGAAAAAGACGGCGCCTTGGCAACGCGGTTCCAGGAAAAACCCGAGTTCGACTACTATATCGGCACCCTGGCCCTCAACCCCAGGGCCCTGGCGCTGGCCGAAGAGGCCATGGTCGCGGCCCCCGACTCCCGGGGCATCCTGGAATTTTTTCACCTGCTCATCTCCCTGGGCGAGGTCAACACCCACCCCTTCGAGGGCTTGCAGATCACCTTCAACACCCCGCTGGAGCACACCACCGCCCAGCAGCAGTTGACCCACTACTACACCTACCTCGATACCTGAGGAGCATCGCACTTGCCAAGAAAACCATATGATTTAAAGTCGTTATGGCTATCGTAACTCGGGCGCCTCCTGAATCCTGACTCCTGTTTCCTGTCTCCTGCTTTCCAGTTTCTTCAGCCTTCAACCTTTTTCTAACATGAAGATCATGAAGAGAAAATCCGTGTAATCTAAGGGAAGAAATGACCATGAAAGGCAAAAAAGTCCTGATCACCGGAGCAGCCGGCTTCATCGGTTCCCACCTGGCCCGGCGCCTGCTCGGGCTGGGGGCCCGGGTCCACATCGTAACCAAATACGCCAGCGTCTTCGAAAACGTCCGCCTGGCCGGGATCTGGGAAAAAATCCGCATTATCGAAGCCGACATCCGCAACCTCGACTCCTGCCTCCCCCTGCGCGGGTCCAAATTCGACCTCATCTTCCACCTGGCCGCCTACAACCACGTGGGCGACAGCTTCACCCACGTGAGCGAATCGCTCGACGTCAACGCCCGGGGGACCGCCAACCTGCTGGACTCCTGCCGGAACTACGGCCGCTTCGTCTACGTCTCCTCCTCGGAAGTCTACGGGCTCCAGGACTCCGCCCCCTTCGAGGAGCGGATGAGCCCGCGCCCGCTCTCGCCTTATGCCATCGGCAAGTTCGGGGGCGAACTCTACTGCCGGATGCGGGAGCGCGCCCACGGCCTCCCCATCGCGGTGGTGCGCCCCTTCAACGCCTTCGGCCCCTACCAGAGCGCCAAGGCCGTGATCCCGGAACTGATCATCCGCTGCCTGAAAGGAAAGCCCGTCCGGACCACTTCCGGAAAACAAACCCGGGAATTCAACTACGTGGAGAACCTGGTGGACGGGATGATCGCCGCCGCCGTCTCGCGGAAGGCCGTGGGCGAAGTGATCAATCTCGGCTCGGGGGAAGACATCGCCATCCGCGACCTGGCCCGGCTCATCCACCGCCTGAGCGGCTCCCGCTCCCGGCTCGAGATCGGGGCCCTGCCCCACCGGCCCACCGAGATTTGGAAAATGTCGGCCCGGAACCGGAAAGCCGCCCGGCTATTGGGCTGGAAACCCGCCGTCGGTTTCGCGGAGGGGCTGAAACTCACGATCGCTTGGTATCGGCGCTACCTTGAGATTTTCGAGAACCCGGATTCCGAGCTGGCGCGGCTGGGGGACTACGCCGCGGCGGCCCGCGAGTAGCGGACGGGGACGGGGCGTGAAGCGGATCCTCCTAACCGGACATTCCGGGTTCATCGGCAGCCGGCTGCTGGCATCCCTGAAAAAGCGGGGATTAGAAATCCTGACTTTCCCGGAAACCCTCGACCTCGCCCTGGCCCCCCCTCCCCGGCTCGAACCCCCTCCGGACGCGGTAATCCACCTGGCCGCCCTGACTCCCCAGACCGGGAAGCCGGAAGAGGAAATCAGCTCCGTCAACATCCGGATCACCCGTAACCTGCTCGAGTCCCTCTCCGGCGGCGGGACGGGGCGGATCGTCTACCTCAACACCAACGGCTACGGAATTCCCCGCTACCTCCCCGTGGATGAAGACCATCCCCTGCAATTGCGCCCGGGCTACCAGGAATCGAAATACGCGGGGGAGAAGATGGCGTTTGCCTTCGCCGAGCGGGAAAAAATCCGGGCCGCCTCCCTGCGCCTCTTCAACCCCTACGGCCCGGGGCAGCGGGAACCTTTCCTGGTCCCCGCCATCATCGGCGCCATCCGCCGGAACCGCCCGATCGAGCTCAAAGAACCCGAGTCCCGGCGGGACTACGTTTACGTCGACGACGTCGTCGCCGCCCTGGACTCGTGCCTGGAGGCCGACCTCCCGAAGCGGGCGATCTACAACATCGGCTCCGGAGAAGCGCGCGCCAATCGCGAGATCGCCGAAATCCTGCGCGAAATCGCCGGGAGCGACAGTCCCATCCGGGACGTGGGCGGGCCCGGCCGGATGACCTACGAGATCCGGGCCGACATATCCAGGGCCGGGAACGAACTCGGCTGGTCCCCCCGGGTCGGGATCCGCCGGGGTCTCCGGGCCGCCTGGGAAGCGA
>CAZIEA010000136.1:5708-7186 GCA_964538495.1 uncultured bacterium
CTTTCCGTGGTGGTTCCGCTTTACAACGAAGCGGGCAACGCCGAGACTTTCGCGGAAAATCTTTACCTGGCCTTGAAAGATTCGGTTCCCGAGCACGAGATCGTCCTGGTGGACAACGGCTCCTCCGACGCCACCGGGGCCCTGATCGCCGGCTGCGCGCAACGCTTCCCCACGGTGCGAACAGTCTCCGTCCCGGTCAACCGGGGCTACGGCTGGGGCATCATCAACGGGCTCCGGGCCGCCCGCGGCCGGGTGATCGGCTGGGTGGACGGCGACAACGAGGTGCCCCCCGAAACCGCACCCGCCGCCTATCGGGAACTGACCCGCCGGGGGCTGGACCTGGTCTGCGGGGAAGTCATCCCCGCCGGGCGCTCCCTCCGGCGGCGGCTGGTCTCGGCGGCCTTTCTCGGGATCTTCAACCTCCTCTTCCTGAGCCGTTACCGTTCCATCAACGGCAAACCCAAGCTCTTCCGCCGGGAATGCCTCCAAAAACTGGCCCCCGCCTCCCGGGACTGGTTCATCGACGCCGAGATCATGATCAAGGCCCGGCGGGCGGGATTGCGGACGGGATTTCTCCCCTTCCGCCTCAACCCCAGGCGGGGCGGAGAATCCAATGTCCGGCCCCGGACCGCCCTGGAATTCATCGCCAACCTGCTGCGCGCCCGGATCCGGGGCCTGAAAAACGGGGAGTTCCCGTGAAAGCCGCCGTTCCCTGCCCGGTCTGCGCCGGAAGCGAAACCGCCCCGGCCCTGCCCGGCGCGGTCGCCTGCCTTTCCTGCGGGCACATCCGCGCCGATCTCGATTTGGAAAGGGAGGATTTTTGCCGCCTTTACGGGGAATCCTATTTTTTCGGGGAGGAATATCCCGACTACCCGGCCGACAAGGCCGTCATCCAGAAAAACTTCCGGCTTCGGCTCCGGGAGCTGGAACGCTTTCTCGAGCCCGGCAAGACCCAGGACCTGCTCGAGATCGGGTGCGCCTACGGCTTTTTCCTGGAAACGGCGAAAGAGCGCTTCCGTTCCGTAACCGGGATCGACATCTGCGAAAGCGCCGTCCGGCACGCCCGCGAGACCCTCGCCCTGGACGCGGTCGCGGGAGATTTCCTCGAGCGCGATTTCGGCCGCTCCTTCGGGGTGGTCTGCCTCTGGGACGTGATCGAGCACCTGCCCCGGCCCGATCTTTTCCTGGAAAAAATTTCCCGGATCACCCTTCCCGGCGGGCTGATCGCCCTCACCACCGGAGACATCGGGAGCCCCCTTGCCCGCCGGCGGAAAGAGCGCTGGCGGCTCTATCATCCCCCCACCCACATCCATTACTTCACCCGGGATAACCTGCGGCGGTTCCTGGAAAGGTACGGCTACTCCGTCCTCCACGACCGGACGGCGGGGTTTTACCGCAGCCTGGACCTGGCCGCCTACCGGCTCCTCGGCCTCCGGGGACGCCGGCGGGGGCTTTATCACGCCCTGTAAAAACTGGGG
>CAZIEA010000137.1:0-7166 GCA_964538495.1 uncultured bacterium
CACATGTAGACATGTAGGACATGTAGAAAACCCACTTTCCTCACGCAAAGGCGCAAAGACGCCAAGAACTAATCTGTCCACAGATTTCACAGATTTTCCTTCATGTCCTTCATGGTCTTCATGGTGAGAAAAGCAGGCTGAAGACTGAAGGCTGAAGGATGAAGGAACCGCCGCACCGATTGAACCGCGAATCTCGCGAATCTGCGCAAATCAAGGTGACGGATTACTGATTACGGATTACGGATTACTTTTTACGGGCGCTCCTGACTCCTGACTCCTGTTTCCTGTATCCTGGTTTTACTGGAAACGCTGGACGCGGGCTTGGGCCAGGTCGTCCTCGGAGTCGAAAAGGATTTCGACGAAGATCGCCCCCAGGGGGGAGAGGCGGCGCCAGTAATCCGGCTCCCCGTCCTCCATCATCCGCTCCCAGCGCAACCCGGCCGCCACGCCGATCCGCAGCCAGTCCCGCCAGATCTTGTGGTAGAAGCGGGCAATGACGTTGTATTCGTCGATCTTGCAGGCGGTCCAGGTGTGGGCGTAGATGTTCCCCTCCAGGCTGACGGCGTAGTTCTCCCCGTGCTGGGTGTCCTTGTCCAGGTACATCAGGGCCAGGCCCTGGGACAGGTCCACGCCGGAGGAGTCGTAGTCGTAGGTGGCCTCGCTCTCGGCCTGGAGTAGGAAGTTCGTTCCCAGGGGTAGATTGGTCTCGAAGCTGGTTTTTTCCCCCAAGCCGTCCCCCAAGTACCAGTAGACGTACTGGGTGGCCCGGCAGTAAAAGGGCTTCAGATCGAATGAATACATGGCCCGGGGCTTGACGTAAGGCTGGGGCGGCCACTGGAACCTGATCCCTCCGCTCAGGTTGAACTTGAAGCGGGTCCGGTCCACCGCGTAGTAGCTGAACCCCGCCGCGAAGTTGTCCTTCTCCGAGTCTTTGGTCTTGAAGAAGGTCTCGGCGGATTCCATCTCGGTGTCGTCGGGCTGGTTGCTGAAGAAGGCGTGCAGTCTCTTCTCCAGGATGGGCAGGGGGATGCTGGAGCCGAAGGAGTTGGTGAAGGAAGCCCCATCGTATTCCTTGACCTTCATTCCCACGCGAACCCGGATCCAGGGCTCGGTGGCGTTCTCCATCTCGAAGGTGGTGGGGTCCCCGAAAAACCGGTCAAAGCCTCGGATCTGGCCGGACATGAGGGCGTAGACCCCCCGGTAGGCGGTGTCCACGAAGTTTTCGGCCGGGGACGGCGAAGGCATGACCCCGGCCGGCCGGGAGGCGGAGGGGGAAGGCCCCGGGGTCGGGGAGGGCGATCCCGGGGTCTGTCCCCAGGCCGAAGGGAGCCCGCAGGCCAGAAAGAAGGCCAGCCCGGCGGCGCGATAAGAGGCCGGATACATGCGGGAAATTATAGCAGGAGCTTCCGCCGAGGAAATAGTGTTTGACACCCGGGTTCGGAAGTTATAGAAATTGAGAATCATTTGCAACTAAGGGGAAGGCGGATGAAGAAGGCGGAAGGCCAATTCAGGCAGTATCTCCGCTCCCGGGGGCTGCGTTTCACTCGGGAGCGCCGGGAGGTTTTCCTGGCGGCGCTGGCCGCCCGGGGTCATTTCGGGGCCGGGGAACTTCACGTCCGGCTGCTCCGGGAAGGGAAGAGGGTCTCCCTGGCCACGGTTTACCGCCTGATCCCGCTCCTGGAAGGGAGCGCCATGATCAGGCGGGCGGCGGGCACGGGGAGCGAGGCGGTCTACGAGCCCATTTACGGGCGCGAGCCCCATTACCACCTGGTCTGCAATCGCTGCGGGGCGATCGAGGAGTTCGCCGAGCCTCGGTTGGATGCGCTCCTTAAGGACTGCTGCCGCCGCCGCGGTTTCCAGGCTTCCGAGCACCGGCTGGTCGCCCGCGGGCTGTGCCGAAAATGCCGGAAGGAAGGGACGGCGTGAGCAGGCTGACCGAACTGGACGAAGGGCAGAGCGGCCGCGTGGTCGGGTTCGACCCGCCCGGGGGGATTGCCGACCGGCTGGAGGCGATGGGTCTCCGGGAAGGCAAGCGCATCACCAAGATCAGCGGGCTCCCCTTTCGGGGGCCGGTGGTGGTCCAGGCCGGGGGAACCCGGGTGGCGCTCGGGCACCGGATGGCGGCGCGGATCCTGGTCGAGCCGGTGGAATGAGCGCGCCGCGCCCGAACAAGCGCATCGTCCTGGCCGGGAACCCCAACGTGGGCAAGAGCGTGATCTTTTCCCGCCTGACCGGGGTCCAGGTGATCGCTTCCAACTACCCCGGGACCACGGTGGGGTTTACCCGGGGCTACCTGACTTTTCCCTCGGACCTGGAAGTTCGCCCCGGCGCGCCTTTCGCCCCCGCCGAGCGGGTCGAGATCGTGGACGCCCCCGGGGTTTATTCCCTCTGCCCTTGCTGCCCGGCCGACCAGGTGGCCCGGGACCTGATCGCGGGGGCGGACTACGTGGTCTGCGTGGTGGATTCCACCAACCTGGAAAGAAACCTGAACCTGGTCTTGCAGATCCTGGAGACCGGGATCCCGGCGGTGGTGGCCCTGAACATGTGGGACGAGACCGCCCACCGCGGGGTCAAGATCGACCCGGCTTTGCTCGAGCGTCGGCTCCATGTTCCCGTGGTCCCGGTGGTGGGGGTGACGGGGGAGGGGATCCGGAAACTGGTGGAGCGGTTGGATGAGGCGGCGCCTTCCGGGCTGCCTTCCCTCCCCGGTCCCGAGCGCTGGCGCCGGATCGGGGAAATCGTGGGCGAGTGCCAGGAACTGGTCCATCATCACCACACCTTCCTGCAATTGCTCTCCGATTTCAGCGTCAAGCCCTGGACCGGGCTGCCGCTGGCGGCGGGGGTGATTTTTTTCGCCTTTGTCTTGGTCCGGCTGATCGGGGAGTTTCTGGTGGCGGGGGATGTCGTAATCTTCCGGGAGCCGCTGCTCAAGCTTCCCTTCGGAACGACTTTTCTCTTCGAGACCGCCTGGGTCCCCCTCATGGAGAAGCTTTCGATCCTGCTGGGAGGGGGAGGGTTCCTGCACGATCTTCTGATCGGCGCCCTGGCGGACGGGAAGATCGACCTGATGCAGTCCTTCGGGCTTCTCACTACCGGGCTTTATATCCCTCTGGGAGTGGTCCTCCCCTATATTCTGGCTTTTTACCTGGTCTTGGGGTTTCTGGAGGATTTCGGCTACCTCCCCCGTCTGGCGGTGCTCCTGGACTGGCTCATGCACCGGCTCGGCCTGCACGGTTACGCCATCATCCCCAATCTCCTGGCGCTGGGTTGCAACGTTCCGGCCATCCTGGCCACCCGGGTTCTGGAGAGCCGGCGCGAGCGATTCATCGCCGCCACCTTGGTCTCGATCGCCGTCCCCTGCGCCGCCCTCCAGGCCATGGTGATCGGGGTCCTGGGGCCGCGGGGGGGGCGCTACGTCCTGCTCGTCTACCTGGTTCTTTTCTGCGTCTGGCTCGTCACCGGCTTCATCCTGAGCCGGACGGTCAAGGGCTACTCCCCCGAGCTCATCATCGAGATTCCTCACTACCGGCTGCCCCCGTTCGGCCCCTACTGGAAGAAAATCTTCTCGCGCCTGCGGGGATTTCTCAAGGAGGGCATTCCGGTGATCCTGCTCGGGGTGGCGGCCGTCAACATTCTCGACTACCTCGGGTTTTTCTCGGCTGTTTCCGTCCTGGCCGCCCCGGTGGTGGAGAAGGCGCTGGGCCTGCCCCGGGAAGTCTCGACCGTCCTGATGGTCGGGTTCCTGCGCAAAGATATGGCCCTGGGGCTGCTCGCTCCCATGGGGCTGACCACCAGGGAGCTGGTGGTGGCCTGCTCGGTCCTGGCCATGTTCTTTCCCTGTTTGGCCACCTTCGCGGTCCTCCTGCGGGAATTGGGCTGGCGCGACCTGCTCAAGGCCACCGGGGTGATGCTGGTCGTGTCGCTTACCGCCGGGACCGCCCTCAATTTCCTCCTCGGCCTTTAAGGCCGCTGAATTCACATGTAGACATGTAGGGCATGTAGGTAAATTCGAAATTCGAATGGCGAAATTCGAAACTGCCCAAAACCGGCATCACGCAAAGGCGCCAAGACGCCAAGAAAACCGATTTCACAGATTAACCGCGAATCTCGCGAATCTGCACAAATCAAGGCGACGGATTACGGTTTACTGGTTACGGATTACGGATTTTCCTAAATCCTGACTCCTGTCTCCTGTTTCCTGACTCCTGGTTTTAAGGCTCTATGCTCTATGCCCTCTGCTCTATGCTGCAACCTGAACCCTGAACCCTGAACCCTGAACCCTGAACCCTGAACCCTGAACCCTTTCCCCCTCCCCCCGGGAAAAAAACCCTTGCCGGGGAGGGGATAAGGGGATAAACAACATAGAAAAAAGAGCCGGTCCGGGGAAACCTGGTGAAAAGCCAGGACGGTCGCGCCGCTGTAACCCTTCGGGGAAGTCAGAACACCCGCCCGGTTCCAAACCGTCAGGAACCTTCGCGTCAAAGGGTCTTAAGGATTGTTCCCATCCCGCGGGGGGTGGGATTTTTTTTTCGGCTCTCGGGCGCGGCCGAATGGGAGGTTGGAAATGAGAAGAATCGTCGTATTTGCGCTCGCCATCCTGGGGGCGCCGCGCCCGGTTGCCGCCGCCTTTACCGCCCCTCCGGGGCGCCGGGCCGTGGAGGAGTTTACGGTCGCGGGCGAGCCGAGTCTTTATCACGCCGGGATCGAGGGTTTCGACGCCGACACCGAGTATTCTTTTTACCTGAGTTCCAGCCGGCTTTACCGCCGCCCCTGGGGCGGCGAGGCGGAGACGGTTTTCACCTACGACTCCGACGTTTACGGCGCTTTCGTCCGGATTCACGGGGACCGGGTTTACTTCGGGGAAAGCAGCTACGGGACCGTCCGTTCCCTGGACCGGGCGGGCGCCGGCCCGGCCCGGATCCACTTCGCTCTTCCCCCGGCTCCCCGCCGGGGGGATTTTACCCTTGCCTACAACTACGACTGCGCCTTCAACCGCGCTTCGGAGATGTTCGTCTCCGCCAATCCGGATTTTTCCGCGGCCAAAATCTACTGCTGGAACGGCGAGGGCGAGCCCGATTCGGTGGCCGTGCCCGGGGGTTATTCGGGACCGCTGGCGGCGGGGCCGGAGGACGAGCTTTATTACGGCTGCTATACTTCGGTTCTGCCGGGAGCGGAAAACGTTGTTTTCTATCGGCCTGGAGACCTCCGGCGCGCCCGGGAGACCGGTCGGCCCCTGGGTTTGCTGGAAGCCTGGCTCCTGGCCCGGGGGATGGAAGCCCCCGGGGCCCTGGCGATTTCGGAGGCCGGAGAGCATTTTCTGGCCGCCGCCAACACCGGCCGGCTCTTTCGCCTGAACCGGGGCGGTCTTCCCGCCTGGCAGGACTTCGGCTTTGCCCCGCCGCCGGCCTGGATCAGCCGGGTGAGCGTGAACGATTCCGGCGAGGCGCTGTTTGCCGTCACGGACTGGAGCACTTACGCCAGCGCCGTTTACCGGATGGACCTGCATCCCCTGATTGACGCCATTTCCGGAGAGAGCGTTGCCCTGGCCGGGGGTTGGGGCGATCCCGGGGAATACGCCAGCGGGATTCAGGCTTTCGATTTCGACGCGGAAGGGAACCTTTACGTCCTCGCCGGGACCCGGTGCCTGGTGAAAAATCCCGGTTTCAGCTCCCAGACTCTTTACGAGTATCCCGAACCGGGGCATTATGTGGACTTCGTCAGGGTTCACGGCGGAGCCGTTTACTTCGGCGACAGCGTCTCCGGGGAGGTCCGTTCCGTGCCGGCCCAAGGCGGCGCGACCAAGCTGCTTTTCCGGCTTGAGCCCTCCCCTCGGCGCCGGGGCGAGGAGTTCAACCTCCCCGGAAACTTTGCCGCCGCTTTCGACAGCCAAGGCCGGATGTTCATCTCCGCCAATCCCGGAGGGTGGTCTCCGCAGAACCGAGTTTACCTCTGGAGCGGGGAGACCGCCCCGGTCCCGGTGGTGGAAACCGGGGGCTGGTCCGGGGCCCTGGCGGTGGGAGAAGACGATTGTCTTTATTACGGGTTCGCCGAGGAGACCGCTCCCCAGGTCGTGCGTTTCTCGCCCGAGGCGATCGAGGGGGTTCTTTCCGGCGGGCCTCTCTTGAATTACGCCGACGGGGACCCGGTTTTCCCGGGAACCGGAAAGCCCTGCACCGGTTTGGCCTTCTCTGGAGGCGTTCTCTACTGCTCTTCTTACGAGGGTTCGGTCTGGGCCGTGACCGGGGAGAAGGCCGGTCTGGTTTTTGCCGTCGCCGACAACGCCGCCGAGGATTATTTCCGGGGCCTGGCGGCTTCGCCCGGGGGGCTGGCGGTGCTCTGCACGAACTACCGCAACTACAATTCCGCCGTCTACGGGTTTTCCCCCCGGGCGTCGGAGTCTGCCCGGCTCGGGATCTTCCGGCCGGACAATTCGCTCTGGGTCTTGCGGGGGGAGACCCGGCTTTACTTCGGCGCCCCGGGGGACCGGGAAGTTTTCGCCGATTACGACGGGGAAGGGGTCCGGCCGGCGGTTTTCCGGCCCGGGCCCGGGCTCTGGCGTTTGCGCGGCCTGAGCCGTTTCTACTTCGGCGCTGAAGGGGACGAGCCGGTCCCGGTTAGTTTTTCCGTTGCCGGGCGGGCGGATCCCGCCGTCTTCCGGCCCGCGACCGGACTCTGGGCGGTCCGGGACCTGACCCGTTTCCACTTCGGGAAAGAGGGGGACAGGCCGCTCCCGGGAGACTGGCACGGGGCAGGGGGCGAGGCCGGGATTTTCCGGCCCCTTTCCGGGCTCTGGGCCCTGGGGGAGGACCGGTTCTGGTTCGGCGCCCCGGGCGACATTCCCCTGGGGGCTGACCCGGTGGGAACGGGCAAGCTCTTTCCGGCGGTCTTCCGGCCCGCCCGCGGGCTCTGGGCGGTGCGGGGGCTGACCCGGTTCTACTTCGGCCGGGAGGGCGACGTTCCTCTGGCTTTTGGCTTTTCCGGAACGGGCCCGGACGACTTCGCGGTTTTCCGCCCCTCCGGCGGCTTGTGGCTGGTCCGGGGTTTGACCCGGTTTTATCTGGGCCGCGAGGGCGATCTCCCCGTGGTAGAATGAACTGCAGGCTGAAGGCTAAAGGAACTGCCGCCGCATTCACATGTAGACATGTAGGACATGTAGAAAACCCACT
>CAZIEA010000138.1:0-4078 GCA_964538495.1 uncultured bacterium
GGCGCGGACCGGGAACCGGAGCCTTCGACGCCGGGGGGAGAGGGGGAATATCTCGCCCTCCCGCTCACCTTCCGCCTCCCCGGGGGAAATTACGGCAGCATCCTGGAATCGTCCTCCCCGGGCTGGAGCGGCCTGGCCCTAGAGGAGTTGCCGGGCGGGGCGGGCTTCCGGGCCGCCTTTCCGGGAGACCCCGGGGGTTGGACCGTCCCTGGCCCGCTTCGCTCTTCCTGGCGGGTGGTCCTGACCGGGCCCACCCTGAACGCCCTCTACAATTCCGACATCGTCAGCGCCCTGGCCGAGCCCCCCGATCCCGAACTGTTCCCGCGGGGCTCTCTCACCCCCTGGTGCCGCCCCGGGAAATCCGCCTGGGCCTGGTGGAGCCTGGGGACGGAGGGAGCGACCCGGGCTGGGCAGGAGGAGTTCGTGGACCTGACCTCCGAGCTCGGCTTCCCCTATTACCTGGTCGATGCCGGCTGGGAGGACCCCGCCTTGGGCTGGATGGATCCGGGCGGGGAAGGGCCCTGGGAATCCCTGCGCGGGCTCTGCGCATACGCCGCCGCGCGCGGAGTCGCGATCTGGGTCTGGCGGAGTTGGCAAGAGGATCCGCGGAAACATTGGGGCGGGCTGGATACGCCCGGGAAGAGGGAAGATTTCTTCCGGCGGGTCCAGGCCGCCGGAGCAGTAGGGGTGAAGATCGACTTCATCGAGTCCGAATCGGCCGGCACCCTCCTGCAGATGCGCAACTGTCTCGAGGCGGCCGCCAGGCAGCGCCTCATGGTCGTCTTCCACGGCGTGGCCAAGCCGGCGGGAGAAGAGCGGACCTGGCCCAACCAGATGAGCCGGGAGGCTCTGCGCGGGCTCGAATACGCCCGCCGGAGAAAACTCCCGGGGAGGCATTTCTCCCAACTGCTCTTCACCCGCTACCTGGCCGGGCCCGGCGACTTCACCCCGGTCGTCCTCGATTCCTCCGGCCGCGGGAACACTACCCCGGGCTACCAGTTGGCGACCGGGGTCCTGACCGACTCGCCCTTTCTGTGCCTGGGGGGGCTTCCCGCCGTCTACCTCTCCTCTCCCGCCCTTCCCTTCCTGCGCGGGCTTCCCGCCTCCTGGGACGAGACCCGGGTCCTGCCCGGGAGCGCGATCGGCGGGAAGGCGGGACTGATCCGGCGCGCCGGAAACGAGTGGTGGATTGGGGCGATCAACCCCGGCCCGGGGCGGAGCTGGCCCGTGCGCGCCGGCTTTCTCCCGCCCGGGAAATACCGGGCCGAGATCTTCCGCGACCGGGACCGCCAAACGGCCGAAATTGCCCGCAGGCCGGTTTCCCCGGGAGACGAGATCGTCCTCGACCTGCTCCCGGACGGCGGCGCGGTGGTCCGAATCCTCCCCGAACCGTAAAAATCGGGTTTCCCGCCCGCCTGTCTAATGGTACCTTTCCAGGATCATGGCGGATTGGAAACAACAATTCACGAGCAAGGACCACGGGAACCTGGTTCAGTTCATCAAGTACGCCATCGCGGGAGTGATCGCCACCATCGTCCATGTCACGGTGTTTTACACCCTGGCCCTGAAATTCATCCCCGCCCTCACGGAGGACGATCCCATCTCGCGCCTGATTTCCATCCCGCCCCATGAACTCACCGACGCCGCCCGGGGCCTGCACGCGGCCCTCAACAATTTCATCGCCTTCATGATCTCCAACACCGTGGTTTACCTGATCAACATCTTCTGGGTTTTCGAAAGCGGCAAGCACTCCCGGCGCAAGGAAGTGCTCCTGTTTTTCGCCGTTTCCGGATTTTCCGTCCTGATCGGGACCGGGCTCCAGACCTTCCTGATCGGAAAGTTCGGGCTCGACACCTCTTACGCCTTTTTCCTCAACGCCGGAGTCTGCCTGATGATCAATTACGCCGCCCGGAAGTTCTTCATCTTTCACGGATAAGCCGGGAAAAATATGAGCGCGCGGCCGCTTCCCGATCCGATTAAGCGCGATGAGGCCCCCGGCAACCGGGTCTTGATCGTCGACGACGACGAGGGCACCCGAGAATTTTTCTCCGACTGCCTGCGCCCGGCCGGCTATCGGGTTTCCTCCCGCGCCACCGGGGAAGAAGCCCTCCCCTTCCTCCTGAGCCTGGATTTCGATCTGATCCTGCTGGACCTCGGACTCCCCGGAATCAACGGGCTGGACCTGCTCAAGGAATATTCCGCCAAGACCGCGCACAAGCGGCGGCCGGCGATAGTGGTGATCTCGGGGGAAGGCGACCTGGAGATCGGGGTCGCGGCCATGAAACTGGGGGCGGTGGACTACCTGCGCAAGCCGGTCCGGGAACAGGATCTGCTCAAGGGGGTCGCCAAGGCCCTGAAAATCCGGCGCGCGCGCGAGGAAAACCTGCTCCGTCAGGAAGAACTCGAGCAACTAGTGCGCGCTCAGAGCGACAAGATCCAGAACTCCCTGCTCAAGACCATCGACGCCTTTTCCCGGAGCCTGGGGGTCAAGGACATCAACGCCCTCCGGCACTCCCGGCGGGTCGTCTTCCTTTGCCGGGCCCTGGCCGCCGGGATGAACCTCCCCGGCCCGGAGATCGAAAACGTCTGGATGGCCGCCCTCCTGCACGACATCGGCAAACTCGGCGTCCGGGAAGGGGTCCTGGAAAAGGAACTCCCCCTGGAGGCCGCGGAAATGGCCCATATCCACCAGCACCCCCTGGTCGCGGAAAACATTCTCGGGCCGATCGACGACTTGCGGGAAATCGTCGCCCTGGTCAAGCATCATCACGAGCGCTGGGACGGCGCCGGTTACCCCGACGGCCTGGCCGGGGAGAATATCCCCCTGGGAGCCAGAATCATCGCGGTGGCCGACGCCTACGACGCCATGACCTCGGAGCGGCCCTATCACAAGCCGCTCGGGCATGAAGAGGCCGTCCGGCGGATCCGGGAAGAAGCCGGCAAACAGTTCGATCCCGACCTGGCCGAGCTCTTTGCCCGCATCTTCCCCGCCGCGCCCGCCTTCCCCGATTAAACTCTCCCGGTAATCCGTAATCAGTGGTCCGTAATCCGTTGCCTGGAATGGAGATCAAGGGCCGGGACAGTCATCGTGCGGGACTTTAGTCCTGCCCTCTGTGTTACTGCGGTCCGCCCCCGAGTTTAATATCGTTGAAAATCACAACCCGGGCCTAGATTCCTTTTGACTTCTCCGGGCATGGGCGCTAATGTTTTAAAAAATGGCGTGCCCGGGCAAAGCTCCGGGCTCAACCCGCCCGACAAGGAGGGCTTCATGGTACAACTCAGAACCTACTGTTTTCTCGACAGCCTCCAGCCGCAGTTCGCTTCCTACGTGGCGTCGTCGGCCAAGGGTTTCCAGCCCCTGCCGGGAATGGCGGCCTGCTACGTGGAAGTCGCTCCGGGGATGGCGATCAACGAAGTCACCGACGTCGCCCTCAAGGCCACCAATGTCAAGCCCGCCCTTATGATCGTGGAGCGGGCTTTCGGCCTGCTCGAGGTGCACAGCTACTCCCAGGCCGACGTCCGGGAAGCCGGCAAGGCCATCCTGGATTTCCTGGGTCTCAAGGAGGAAGAAAGGCTCAAACCCAAGGCCGTTGCCACCCAGATCATCCGCAAGGTCGACGCCCACCAGGCCCAGATCATCAACCGCAGCCGCAAGGGCTCGATGCTCCTGGCGGACCAGACCCTCTACATCCTGGAAACCGACCCCGCGGGCTACGCGGTCCTGGCCGCCAACGAGGCCGAGAAGGCCGCCAACATCACCCTGGTCGAGGTCCGGCCCTTCGGCAAATTCGGCCGCCTCTACCTGGGGGGGGAGGAGCGGGATATCGTGGTCGGGAGCGAGGCCGCCCTGGCCGCCATCAACGCCGTAACCGGGGTGGAACCTTCCGGGAAGGGCGGCGGGGGCGAGTGACCCGCGAAAGCTGAAACCAAGCGCCGGGGGCGAACCCCCCGGAAAGCCAAGAGGAGGACATGGAAATGTCGGAAGCACTGGGCATGATCGAGACCAAGGGTTTTGCCGCGGTGGTTGAGGCCGCCGACGCGATGGTCAAGGCCGCCAAAGTGGAACTGGTCAGTTAAG
>CAZIEA010000138.1:4088-4916 GCA_964538495.1 uncultured bacterium
CGAGAGAATCGGGGGCGGGTTCGTCACCGCCATCGTCCGCGGCGACGTCGCCGCCTGCAAGGCCGCGGTCGAGGCCGGCGCCCGGGGGGCGGAGAAAGTCGGGGAACTGATCTCGGTCCACGTCATCCCCCGGCCCCACGTCAACATCGACCAGGTTCTTCCGCTTGGGCGCAAGCCCGAGGCCTCAAAAAAGTAACCCGCGGGGCGGCCGGCAATGCTGTTGGCAAAAATCCGCGGAACCCTGGTTTCCAGCCAGAAGGACCCGACCCTGGAGGGGTTGACCTTTTTTGTCTGCGAACAGCTCGACATCGCGGGCAAGCCCCTGGGCAAATACGTGGTCGCCGCCGATTCGGTCGGGGCCGGGGTGGGCGAAGTGGTGATGTACGCGAGCGGAAGCTGCGGACGCTACACCGCCTCCACCCAGAACCGCCCCTGCGATTGCGTGATCATGGCCATCGTGGACGCCATCGAGGTGGACGGCCAGACGGTTTACCTGAAGGACCAGGACTGATCTCCGTTGACGTCCTCCCCCGCCCCGCTTCCGCGGCCCCGGGCCGGGGAACGGGCAGGGTTCATCCGGAATCGGCAAGGAGAGCGAAGAGATGGAGTTGACCGAACAGCAGATCCGCGCCATCGTTCAGAACGTGGTCAAGAACCTCGCCGGCAGCGGCGTCTCGGCTCCGGCCGGCGCCCCCCCGTCCCCCTTGCCCGAAATCCGGGAAGGAGACGGGATTTTCGCCGACCTGGAAGCCGCCGTGGCCGCCGCCCGCGCCGCCCAGAAGAAGCTCCTCGATCTCGGGCTGGCCCGGCGCGAGGAAATCGTCGAGG
>CAZIEA010000138.1:4926-7164 GCA_964538495.1 uncultured bacterium
GGGCGGCGCAACGCGGAGCTCTTATCCCGGCTGGCCGTGAGCGAAACCGGGATGGGCCGGGTGGCCGACAAGATCAAGAAAAACCTCCTGGTCTCCAACAAGACCCCGGGCGTGGAGGACCTCCAACCCGTGGCCTGGACCGGCGACCACGGGCTCACCATCATGGAGCGGGCCCCCTTCGGCTTGATCGGAGCGATCATCCCCTCCACCAATCCCACCTCCACCGTGATCTGCAACTCGATCGAGATGATCGCCGCCGGCAATGCCGTCATCTTCGGGCCCCACCCCGGCGCCCGGGTCAGCTCCCAGACCGCCATCCAGGCCGTCAACCGGGCCATCGTCGCCGCCGGCGGCCCCCCCAACCTCGCGGTCGCCGTCCTCAATCCCACCATCGAAACCGCCACCGCCATGATGAAACACCCGGCCACCCGGATCCTCTGCGTGACCGGCGGTCCCGGCGTGGTCAAGGCCGCCATGCAGATGGGCAAGAAGGTGATCGCGGCCGGCCCCGGCAATCCCCCGGTGGTGGTGGACGAAACCGCCGACCTCCAAAGGGCGGGCCGGATGATCGTGGCCGGAGCCTCCTTCGACAACAACGTGGTCTGCGTCTGCGAAAAAGAAATCATCGCCCTCGACTCCATCGCCGACGAATTGAAGCGGCAACTGGTCAAGAATGGGGCTTACGAGATCACCGGAGAGGCAATCGCGCGCCTGAAAAAGGCGATCATCGCCCGGGACCCCGGGCCGGACTGCGAGGAGGGAGCGGCCAACAAGAAATTAGTGGGGCGGGATGCCCGGGTCATTCTGAAGGAGATCGGGATCGAGGTCGGCGACGAAGTCAAGATCGTGCTGGCCGAAGTTCCCCCCGACCATCCTTTCGTCCTGGTCGAGCAGCTCATGCCGGTCCTCCCCCTGGTCCGAGTCAAGACCGTGGAAGAAGCCATCGACCTGGCGGTCAAGGTCGAGCACGGCTACCGCCACAGCATGTACATGTATTCCACCAGCGTGGCCAACCTGAGCCGGATGGCCCGGGAGAGCGACTCCTCCATCTTCGTCAAGAACGGGCCCTGCTTCTCCGGGCTGGGCTTCGGGGGGGAGGGTTTCTGCTCCTTCTCCATCGCCAGCCCCACCGGGGAGGGGATCACCCGTCCCATTCATTTCACCCGCGCCCGGCGCTGCGTCCTGGTGGATTACTTCAGGATCGTCTGACCCCTTGGCGGCCAATCATGCCCGAGGCCTCTCTGAGCGATTTGGTCTGGGAGGCCGGAGTGGTCGGGGCCGGCGGGGCTGGTTTTCCCACCTGGAAAAAACTCGAGGCCGAGGTCGACACCGTGATCGCCAACGGGGCCGAATGCGAGCCCCTCCTGCGCAACGACCAGGCGGTCATGGCCCGCTTCCCCGGGGAAATCGTCTCCGGGATCGCTTCGGCGATGCGCGCGACCGGGGCCAAGCGCGGGGTGATCGCCCTGAAAGAGCACTACCGCGCCTCCATCGCCGGCCTGCGCAAGGCCCTGGCCGGGAAAAAGAACATCTCCCTGCACCTCCTGCCCGAGGTCTATCCGGCCGGGGACGAGTTCGTCCTGGTTTACGAGGTGACCGGCCGGATCATCCCGGCCGGGGGGCTTCCCCTCCAGCTCGGGGTGGTGGTGAGCAACGTCGAAACCCTTCTCAACATCGACCGCGCCCGAACGGGCGTTCCCGTCACCCACCGTCACCTGACCGTGACCGGGGCGGTCCGGAAGCCCCGGACCATGCGCCTCCCGATCGGGACCCCGCTGCGGGAAGCGGTCGAACTCGCCGGGGGCGCGGCCGGCCCGGACTGGCAGGCCGTCAGCGGCGGGCCCATGATGGGGACGGTGGTCGCGGACATGGGGGAGCCGGTGACCAAGACCACTTCCTCGGTCATCGTCCTGCCCGCCGGGCACCCGGTCCTGACCCGCAAGACCCGCGACCTGACTTTCGACCTGCGCGCCATCCAGAGCGCCTGCTGCGGGTGCGAATACTGCACCCTGGTCTGCCCCCGGGCCCTGCTCGGGCACAACTTCAAGCCTCACCTGGTAATGCGCTCCCTGGCCATGGGCTTCCCCCCCGCCGCGGCGGACACCAGCCACGCCGCCGCCTGCTGCAACTGCGACCTCTGCGGGGTTTATTCCTGCCCGATGGGGCTCGCGGTGGGCCGGCTCAACCGCCGCCTGGCCGGAAAAATGCGGGATCTCAAGATCGCGCGGGTCCCCCAGC
>CAZIEA010000139.1:0-7003 GCA_964538495.1 uncultured bacterium
CCCACCTCATGATCGAGGAAGGCTTCGACGAATTCCAGAACGGGGCCCGGCCGGCCGGCTGGGTTTTTACCGCCTGCAACCTGAACGGCGACGTTGAGACCGTTTCCGGTTTCTTCGGCCGGGCCTTGCCCTCGATTCGGCTGGAGGGGAACGAAGCCGAGATTACCACCCTGTCTTTCGCCCTGACGCGGCCCGAATCGCTCAGCTTCTGGGTCCGGGGCCCGGGGGCGGAAGCTTCCTCGGCCATCGTGGTCGAGGAGTATTACAGTTCGACCTGGCGGCCGCTGGTCTCGGTATCCCGGATCGAGGACCGGGGTGCGATCCGCGGCCCTTACGGGGTCTCCTCGGGCGCGACCCGGCTCAAGTTCAGGTTCCTGGCCGGGGCCGAGACTCTGTATTTCGACGACGTCCGCCTGACCGGACCGGCGACGCCCACCCTGACCCCCATTCCGCCGCCGACCGCTGTTCCGCCGCCGTCCCCGACGCCAACCCCCTGGGTGGACTGGAATCAATCCTTCGAGGACTGGGCGACGGAGACCAGACTCGAAAAATGGGAGTTTACTGAAAGTTTTTCCCGGCAGACCGACAATGCCCGCCATGGAGATTACGCCGCCGTGTTTGTCACTACCGACGACCACGTAATACTCAGCCAGATGCTTCCGAAAGACGCGCCGCGGTTCGTGGAGTTCGGCCTTTGGATAAAGATGCTGGAAGCTGATGGAAGAAGGAGGGGTCGGGTGGTATATGAGTATCAAGAGGCGCCGGGTGGGCCGTATAAACAGTTGGAGGGCAATCTGGTTCTGGCGTCGTCGACCGAATGGACCCGGAGTATGCTGCAAATCGAGAGGGGAGAAGGATGGGGAGATGAATTGATACTCATTTCTCTGGGCTTTTGCCCGGTAGGTTCTGAAGTAGCGATTGTTGATGCCGCCTGGATCCGGGATTATTCCGTGCCGTCTCCGACACCTACGCCGATACCGTCGGCCCCGCCCACCTCGTCGCCGACCGCTTCCCCGACGTCTTCGGCTACGCCGACTCCGAGCGTCACGCCGACGCCCAGCGTGACCCCCACGCCCTCGGGCACTCCCACGCCGAGCGCGACCCCGACTCCGTCGTTTACCCCCACGCCCTCGGGCACTCCCACGCCGAGCGCGACTCCAACCCCGTCGTTTACCCCCACGCCCTCGGGCACTCCCACGCCGAGCGCGACTCCGACCCCGCGCCCGCGCGCCGCGACGATCGGCGATTACAACGGCGACGGGACCGGCGACATCGTCCTCTTCCGGCCTTCCTCGGGTCTCTGGCTGATCCGGGGCCTGACCAAGGCCTGGTTCGGGACCTCGAGCGACTGGCCGGTTCCCCAAGACTATTCGGGCGACCGGGCCTGGGACGTGGCGATTTACCGGCCGGCTCTGGGCAAATGGATGATTCGTGGCCTGACTACTTCCTTTTACGGGGTTTCCACCGATATTCCGGTTCCCGCCGACTACGACGGGGACGGCTCGGCCGACATCGCCCTTTTCCGGCCTTCCAGCGGGAAGTGGCTGGTCAAGGGCGGGGCCCAGGTCTACTACGGGTTTGCTTCCGACACGGTCGTGCCCGGGGATTACGACGGGGACGGAACGGTCGACATCGCCGTCTTCCGGCCGTCCTTAGGCAAGTGGCTGGTCAAGGACGGGGTGAGCGTTTTCTACGGAAACTCCGCCGACGTGGTGCTGCCGGGCGACTACACCGGAGACGGCGCCTGGGATTTCACGGTATTCCGGCCGGCCACGGGCCGGTGGCTGGTCAAGGACGGGCCCAACGCCTACTGGGGTACCGGCTCCGACACGTTGCAGCCGGCGGACTATAACGGGGACGGGACGCTCGACTTCGCGGTCTTCCGTCCCCCCGTGGGGCGTTGGCTGGTAAAGGGCGTGACCAGCGCCTACTACGGGGCCTCGACCGATCAACCCGCGACCAACCCCTAAAAGCAGGCTGAAGGAACCGCCGCCTCATTCACATGTAGGCATGTAGAACATGTAGGAGGATTCAGGGTTCGGGGTTCAGGGTTCAGGCGCGAATCGGTATCGCTATTGGGATCGGGCGCGCGTGTAATCATCACGCAAAGCCGCCAAGACACCAAGAAACCGATTTCCAAAGCCGGGTATTCTGGATTCTGAATTCTGGATTCCGGTTTGCGAATCTTCATGCTCTTCATGTCCTTCATGGTAAGAAAAAAACCCTCTGTGCCCTCTGTTGCCTCTGGGCACTCTGTGGTGAGGAAGTCAGGCTGAAGGAAACGCTGAGGCGGAGACGACTCTGAAAATCACTGTCGCAATCCATGCCGCGAATTACCCGACGGATGAGTTGCAGGAAGCGCTTCGGCCGCTGGCTTCACTAATCAGCAAGTCTGAAAAAGCACGGCGGAAACTGCCGCCGGGAACGTGGCAGCACGCGATGCTGCGAGACAACCTCAAAGCCTTGCGCATTGCCTTGGCATTGCTGAACCGGGGCGCTGAAGACCCGGACGGTTTCAGCGGGGATGACCTGCAAGACGCCCTCCGTGCCTTTGCCGCGATGATATACAAGACCGGAAAAGCTCAGGCGAAATTCTCGCCGGGAACTCCCCAGCACTCCTTGCAGCGAAACAGGCTCAAGGCGTTGCGCCTGGCGGAAGCACTGACAAAGGTGGAGTTGGACAAAACTGAATCCGCGCCTGAGGGTATAAACCCGGCGACACCAGGGGAGCAACCGAATGAGTCCGGATATATTTGAAGCCATAATGCTGATTTGTTTCGGCTGTGCCTGGCCATTCTCGATTTACAAAACCTGGAAGACAAAGAGTTCCAGCGGGAAGAGCATATTTTTCATATCCATTATTTTTATCGGGTATGTCTCGGGAATACTTTTCGAGGCACTGGGCGAGCTTAATGATGTGATATATTTATATATTCTGAATTTTGTCATGGTGTTCGCAGATCTCGTCCTCTCTCTGAAATACCGGAATAATTAACCTGCCTACGTGCCCCTGGTGCGCGGTCGTCGCTCCCCTGCGGGGGCTTCCCGTGCCCACGCGAACGATTAATCTGTTTAATCTGTGAAATCCGTGGATGAATCCCTTCTTGGCGCGGTGAACGGGACGGAGACAGAATCGGCGGGGGTTACGGCGGACGGCCTGGTGGCGATCCGCTGCGGGGAGCAGGCCCGGCGGCTCGGGTTGCGCGACCCCTTCGCCGCCTGGTTCGACACCGATTCGGGGAGGCGCCTGGTCCGGATGGCCAAGGAGGTGGACCGGGTCTACGAGGAGTTCAACCTCGCCCGCTACCTCTATACCACTTCCCTGCTGGAGCGGATGGCGCCGGGCTACGGGCAGGTGCTCCTGCTGGGCGCGGGCTTCGACTGCCGCGTCCTGGGCCAGGAGTGCTTCCGGCAGGGACGGGCGCGGGTTTATGAGGTGGACACCCGGGAGAAGCTGGGGCAGAAGCTGGAAGCCTTCCGCCGCCGGGGCCTGGCGGTGCCGGAGTGGATCCGGCACGTCGCCTGCGACCTGCGTGAAGCCGGGCTGGGAGCCTTGCTCCGGGAGGAGGGCCTGGACTTCGCCCGGCCTCTGCTCGTCCTGGCGGAAGGGATCTTCTTCTACCTGCCGCCCGGCTCGGTCCGGAGGCTCCTGGACCCGAAACAGAGCGGCCTGGCCCCGGGGAGCGCAGTGATCTTCGACTGCTGGTCGGCGCAGCGGGTCCGGGAGCTCAATTCCCGGCTTGCGGCGAGGACCGGGCGCGGGCTTTTCCAGGAATTTCCCTTCCCGGTTCGGCCGGACAAGCTCAGGGAAGCCCTGCTCGGCCTGGGCTACTCCGGTCTGCGGATAACGCCCCTGCGCGCGCTGGCGGAAGGCTACTACGGCCGCTCCCTGGAGGACGAGTTCCCCCTGAGCTGGTGGCTGGTCCTCGCGCGTCTTTCCTAGGGAAAGCGCGTAATCCGTGATCAGTGATCCGTAATCCGATTTGCGGGGATTCGCGAGATTCGCGGTTAATCCGGGAAATCCGTGGACAAGCGGCTGCCGAGCTTTTTCCTTCCCGTTTACCTGGAGCGCCGCTCGTGCGCGCGGACCTGGAAGAACGCGGACCCGGCGCTGGTCAAGCGCGGGGTGCTGGCCGTCAACCTGGCCTCCTACGCCTTGCTGTTTCTGCTGGCTTGCGGCTGGACGGCTTTCGAGTTGGCCGCCAAAGGTGCGAAGGCGAATAGAAGCCGGGCCGATCCGGTCGCTTCACCCGATAACGGCCCGGCGAGTTCGGCTATCCCCGGAGGCGCTGTCCCTCTCTCCTCAGGCGCAGGCTTTCGTGGCCTACTGCCCATCAACTGGGCGGAACCTGACCGGGCGGCAAGACTCATCTGCTGCTTCCCGGTGCGACGGTCCGGAAATTTTTGGGGAAATCCCTTGGAATGCCCTCGTCGTTTTGGCACATGCTTGTTTCCACGGCCCGGGCTTAAGGTTTTTACTTGATCGATGCAGGTAGGCCGTCCGCTTCCCCGCATCTGTGTTTACAATACATCTCGTTGCCATAGAGAAACATGCAATCCGAGTGC
Source organism: uncultured bacterium (assembly GCA_964538495.1). Classification (GTDB taxonomy): domain Bacteria; phylum Auribacterota; class Erginobacteria; order Erginobacterales; family DAOSXE01; genus CAZIEA01. The sequence goes on from CAZIEA010000139.1 coordinate 4,567, forward strand.
TCCTGCGGACCCACCCAGGTATTGACAAGTTTTATTCTCGGTATTGACAAGTTTATGGGATGTTGACAAACTTCCCCTGGAATATTGACAAAATTCAGGTAATCTCAAGACATGAAGAAAAACACTCAACGCGGCGGGGTAATTCGTGACTTTCTCCTTCAGGAATTATCCGATCACCCCAGAGATATCGTAAGTTTCGCCTGCGGCAAATTCGGCATTACCCGACAGGCGGTAAACAGATACGTCCGGGAACTGGTTGCCCAAGGGAAACTCGAAGCCCGAGGGACTACCAGCGGGCGGCGCTACTCGCTGAAGGCATTCGTCCGGGAACAGTTTGTTCTGCCGCTGGCCGGGCTGCGGGAGGATGAAGTCTGGCGGGAGCGAGTTGCAGGTGTTCTTCGGGAACTGCCGGCTAATGTCTTGAGGGTTTGGCAATATGCCTTCACGGAGATGGTAAATAACGTGATCGACCACTCACTGGGTACTGCATTGGCGGTAGATATTGAGATAAATGCGGTTCGAACCCGGATTCTCGTTAGTGATGACGGCGTTGGGATATTCCGAAAAATCATGAAGGAATGCGGGCTCGAGGACGAAAGGCACGCCGTTCTCGAACTGGCGAAGGGAAAACTTACCACCGATCCCGAACGGCACACTGGCGAGGGGATTTTCTTCACCTCGCGGATGCTTGATGATTTTGGGATTATGTCGGGCGAAGTCTGTTTTTCTCACACGTACGGAGAGAAAGAAGACTGGATTATGGAGACGCCGCAGGCGGAGAAAGGGACAACGGTCATCATGTCTCTAGCCAACAAGAGCCCTCGGACCGTCGAGGAGGTTTTTAGTCGGTTTTCTTCGGAAGCCGATGACTACGGTTTCAACCAGACTGTTGTCCCGGTCCGCCTGGCTCGCTATGGCGCCGAGCAACTTGTTTCCCGCTCCCAGGCTAAGAGGCTATTGGCTAGGCTCGACAGGTTCAAGGTTGTCATTCTTGACTTTTCCGGTGTTGACTTAGTCGGGCAGGCTTTCGCCGATGAGATTTTCCGCGTGTTCGCACGGGCCCACCCCGGGCTGCGGCTTTTATTCGCCAACGCCTCCCCGGATGTCGAACGGATGATCAATCGGGCCCGGGCGCATCTCCCGGAAACCACACCGTCTCTGCCTTGAAATTCCCCGCCTCCTCCCTGGGCGAACGTTACGACTAAGTGGTGTGGCGTAGAAGCGTCCGCTTGAGCCGATTATTATGCGTCCTTCTTCCCGTCGCCTTCAATCCCTTAAGAGATTGCTTCGTCGCTAACGCTCCTCGCAATGACGTAGACGGATCTAATCTTGGCGTCTTGGCGTGATGATGGCGGCGGTTCCTTCAGTCTTCAGCCTGCTTTTCTCACCATGAAGGGCATGAAGAACATGAAGAGTAATCTGTGAAATCTGTGGCCAGCATTAATCTGCGTCAATCGGCGGAATCTTAGGTGCAGTTGGCGGGATTCGCGGTTAAACCGGGAAATCCGTGGACAAGCGGCTGCCGAGCTTTTTCCTTTCCGTTTACCTGGAGCGCCGCTCGTGCGCGCGGACCTGGAAGACCGCGGACCCGGCGCTGGTCAAGCGCGGGGTGTTGGCCGTCAACCTGACCTCCTACGCCTTGCTGTTTCTGCTGGCGTGCGGCTGGGCGGTTTTCGCCTTGGCCGCGGCCCCTTAGCTTGCCGCCCAAGTATACGTTTTCTTCCTGGAAGCTTTTGTATACTTTCGGCTGGAACAACCCCCATGAAGATCGTAACCCGCGCCGTGAGCCGCGCAACCGGTGGATGGCGGGAAGCGCTTCGGCCGATAGCTTCACTAATCAGCAAGTCTGAAAAAGCACGGCGGAAACTGTCGCCGGGAACGTGGCAGCATACGATGCTGCGAGACAACCTCAAGGCGTTACACCATGCCTCTGCACTGATGAACCGGGAAACTGACGATACGAATGATTTCACGCGGGACGATTTACAAGAAGCCCTCCGCGCGTTTGCTTCGATGATAAACAAGACCGAGAAAGCTCAGGCAAAATTCTCGCCGGGAACTCCCCAGCACTCCTTGCAGCGAAACCGGCTCAAGGCGTTGCGCCTGGCGGAAGCACTGCTAAAGGCCGAATCGGTCAAGCGGCCTCCGTCCCGAAGCGGTTGATTCCCCCCCCGCGCCTGACGCCCGGGCCTATGCGTCCTCCGACCCGCGGGAGACAAAAATCAAGGCGGCGTGCGGGGAAAGTACGCGAAACGCTTCCAGCGGCGGCATTATGAAAAAGAACAAGCATATCGGAAGTACTTTCGACGACTTTCTTCGGGAAGAAAGTCTCCTTGCTGAAACCGAGGCGACTGCCGTCAAGCGCGTCATTGCGTATCAGATTCGACCGTCTTCTCGACCCGGAAAATAAGTCTGTTACGCTTCTCACCCTGGAAAG
>CAZIEA010000140.1:0-846 GCA_964538495.1 uncultured bacterium
AGCCGGGGTCAACCGGACCGGCTCCAGGGCGGGCGCCGGAGACCCGTTGGAGTCCTTCTCCGTCCGCGCCAGCCACTCCCGGACCAGGGCGGTTTTCTCGGAAGCGGGAGAAAGCCGGAGAAACTCCCGGTAATAAGCGGAAGCCTTGCCCAAGTCCTTGAGGTTGTCCTCGTAGAGGATCCCGAGTTGAAGGCAGACCTCGGCGTCGCCGGGGTTGAGTTCCAGGGCCTTGCTGTACATTTCGACGGCCCGGGGATAATCGCTCAGGCGGTAGTAGGCCCGGGCCATTCCCACGTGATAGGCCAGCCCTTCCTCCCCCTCCTCGACCCGGGAGGGGGCGCAACCCGCCGCCAGGATCGCCAGGAATAAAATGAAAACCGGTTTTATTGTTGCCCAAGCCATTTTCGCAAGCTCTCCGCCTGGGGCCCGGACGGTTCCAGCCGCAGGTAGGCGGCGGCGTGTTCCCGGGCCGGACCCGGCATCTGGAACTGGTAATAGTATAGCTTGAAAAGCGCCATTTGCACGGGGGCAAAGTCCGGCTTCGCCGCCGCCGCCTGCTTGTAGGCGGAAAGCGCGGCGCGCTGCTCGCCTTTCAGGCTGTAAACAACACCCAGGTTGTAGGCGGCCTGAAAGAACTTGGGGTCCGCTCCCAGGGCGGCCCGGTATTCCGCCGCCGCTTCCGCCAGGCGCCCGGACTGCTGCGCGGCCACCCCCCGGCTGTAAAGCGCTTTGGCATCCGAACGGGGCGCCGGGGTCGGAAGGTTTTTAATCCGAGAGAGGCGGCCGCGCACCCGCTCGGCCTCCGGCCGGCGGCAGCGACCCGCTCCCACGGCCAAACCCTGTCCC
>CAZIEA010000140.1:856-4621 GCA_964538495.1 uncultured bacterium
CGCGCGCCTCCGCCGAGGAGGGATCGCTTTCGTAACGGAGATCCCCCAGCGCCAGCCAGACCGCGGGATCGTCGGGCTTCAATGCGGTCATCCGGCGCAGGTGGCCGGCGGCTTCTTCCCTCCGCCCGGCGGCCAGCGCCTTCCGGTAAAGGCTGTCCTGCTGCTCCCACTCTTTGAGGCGGGCCGTCTTGTCCTGCCCGGCCCGGCGGTAATGGTCGGCGGCGGCCTGCAAGTCCCCGTCGGACTCGGCAATCTCCGCCAGTTTGAAATCGATCTCGGCCAGGAGTTCCCGGCTTCCCGGAAGCACCCGGATCCCCATCGACTCCTGAACGGAGGAGCGGGCCTCGCGGTAACGGCCCATCGCCTGGTGCACCCTCCCTTCCCCCAGGCGGGCCTCGGCCGAGGCCGAATCCAGCCCGGCGGCCCGGCGGTAGGCTTCAAGAGCGTCGGAAAGATTTCCGGATTTTTCCGCGCGCTGGCCCGCCGCCAGGTAGTAGGCCGTGTCCCGGGGAGGAGTCGGGGTGAAAAGCGTCCGGGGCGGGGAAGCCGTCCGGGCCGGAGACGGAAGGAGGCGGCGACCCGCCGTCACGGCGGCATCGCCCAACTCGCGGCGCGCCCGGCCCAGGCGCCGGAGCACCTCCGCCACCAGTTCCGAATTCGGGTTCCGGTGCAAGTCGAGAAAAGCCTCGTATGATTCGATCGCCCGGTAACGGTCGCCGAGACGGTCGTCGTAAAGCAAACCCAGCCGATAATGGGCCTGGATGTTGCGGGGTTCCATCCGGAGCGCCTCCAGGTAGCTGTCCCGGGCCGCTTCCAAGTCGCCTTTGCCTTCCAGCACCATCCCCTTCTCGACGGCCTCCTGGGGCGAAATATGCTCCTGCTCGTCATAACCTCCCGCGCCCTGGCGCTTGAGCATCCGGACAACCAGGGCCCGATCCGGGGGCGGAGGCGCGATTTTCAAATATTCCCGCAGCGCCCGGACGGCCTGAGCTTCGGCCGGAACCGCCTCGAGCGAAGCCATACCGAAATTAAAGAGGACGGCTGACTGCGCGGGATCCTCTTGCCGGGCCCGGGAAAAAAGCTCGAGGGCTTCCGGCTTTTGCTCCATTCTCCAGAGAAGCACGCCTAGGTTGTTGAGGGCCGGGGCCGGAGATTCCGGATTGAGTTCGAGCAGGCGGCGGTAAAGGACAATCGCCGATTCCAGCGCCCCTTCTTCCTGCTTGAGCCCGGCCAGGCGGTAAATGGAAGGAAGATGGCCCGGGTCCCGTTCCAGGGCGGCCTGGAACCTGGATCCCGCCAGTTCCTTTTTTCCCATCTCCTGGTAGAGACAGCCCAAGGCATAAGCCGGATCCGGGGAGCGGGCCGCCAGAGCCAGGCTCTTCTCCAGTTCGTCGATCGCCGCCTCGAATTCGTTGCGCGCGCGGAAAACCGCCGCCAGGGCCAAGTGCCCCCGGATCTCTTCCGGTTCCAGGCCGATCAACTGGTGTAGGGTACCCTCGGCCTGGGTGAACTTTCCTTCCCGGGCCTGGGAAAGCGCTTGCTGGTAGATGCGGTCCCCCCGCTCGGAGCACCCCGCCAGCAGGATAATCCCCGCCGGGAAAAATAACCGCCAGACCAGGCGCATTACGACGCCTCTTCCGGGGAAGGCCCGGGCACCACCGGGGAAACCCCGGGGGACGCCGGGGTCCCGGAGCGGGAGCGGAGCCGCAAACGCCAGATTTCCAGTTGCGCCTCCCGCAAATCCTCCTCGGCGTCAAAGGAATAGGGATATTCGTCCCCGGTAATAGCCTTAAGGGATTCCCAGGCATCCTTGCGCACGTAGGGGACGGGATCGTTCATGGCTTCCAGCAGAGGGCCCACGGCGGTTTCGGCGCGGAAAACCTGCCCCAGGCTGTAAGCGGCCTGAGAACGGTTCCGCGGGTCGATGTCCCGGAGCATGATAATCAGGCCGGGAACCGCTCCCGGCCACCTGATCCGCGAGAGAAAAAGGGCGGAAGTCAGGCGGTAATTCGGCCGAGAGCTGGTCAAGCCCTCGACCAGAACCTCGGTCCCGGAATAATCGTCCAGCTCGAAAAGCGCCACCGCCGCCGAGAACCTCATGTCGGGATCGGGGTCGGCCAGAAGCGGGCGCAAGAGCGGGATGGTCGCGGGAGAGTCGAAATTCCGCAGGGACAAAGTCGCTTCCAGGCGGACCAGGAGATTGTCGTCCTGCAGCGCCTTTCCCAGGGGCTCCAAACCCCGAGGGTCGCGCTCGGCCCCGATGAATTGGACCGCTTCCATTCGGTCGTCCGGGGATGAGCTCCCAAGCAATTCCAGCGCTTCTTCGTAGGTAGTGGGCACCCGGGGGCCGCTGTCGACGCCGAAAAGGGAGCAGCCCGCCGTCAGGGCCATGGCGGCCAAAAAGGAAAAAACAGACCGGCAAATTCTCACGAATTCCCCTCCCCCGCCGACCTCGGTTCCCGGACAGGACTCATTCGAGCATCCGGGCGCGAATCTCCTCCGGGTCGATCCGGTCGAGTTCCGCGCTCCAGTGTTCCCGGAGCACTTCGCGGCGTCCGGCCACGACGGCCGCGCGATCCGCAAAGTAGAGATCCTTGGCGTTTTCCAGAGCCTCATTTTTTTCCTGCTGATACTTGATCGAGAGCACCTCGTTGGGAGCGGAATCTATCCGCTTCCGAAAGAATTCGCCCAAGTCCTCGGTGCGCATGTCATAGGCCGCCGAGAGCAATTCCAACTGTTCCCGGGCCCCTTCTTCCATGTCCGGGGGGATATGGCTCCGGACATAAAAGACGATAAAAACGGCCGCCGCCAGGATCAGAACAGCCAGCACCGCCCGGAGGAATTTGAATCCCCAACCGATTGCCGGATGTTCGTCCATTTTTCGCCCGCGCGTCCCGGAGCGGCTTACCCCCCGAACAAGCCCCGGGCGATGATCGGGGAGAGTTTCAGCACCAGCCCGGCAAAAACCACGCTGACGATGCTCATGAGCTTGATCAGGATGTTCAGGCTCGGGCCCGAGGTATCCTTGAAGGGGTCGCCGACCGTATCCCCGACCACGGCGGCGTGGTGGGCAGCGGACCCCTTGCCCCCGAAATTGCCCTTCTCAATGTATTTCTTGGCGTTGTCCCAGGCTCCCCCGGCGTTGTTGAGCATGCAGGCCAGCGCAAAACCGGTGGTGAGCCCGCCCGCCAGGAGCCCGATCACCCCGGGCACGCCGAGAATAATCCCGGTCACGACCGGGACCACGATCACCAGCAGGGAGGGAACCACCATCTCCCGCTGGGCCCCGGCGGTGGCGATTTCCACGCAGCGCTTGTAATCGGCCCAGGCTTTGCCCTCCCGAAGCCCCACGATCTCCCGGAACTGGCGGCGCACTTCATCCACCATCGCACCCGCCGCCCGGCCCACGGCCTTCATGGTCATGGAGCAGAAAAAGAAGGCCATCATCGAACCGATGAAGATCCCGCTCAGAAGCAGGGGGTTGAAGAGGGAGAGGTCGAAGGCCTTGACGTACTCGGAGATGTCGGCTGTTCCCGCCACCAGAACCCGGAGCGCGGGATTGAGTTCCTGCTGAACCAGCCGGGCGGACTCATTGCTGACGAAGGCGATCCCCTGCCCGACCTCGAAGATGCCTCCCGGACCCGCGAGCCGGGCCACCCAATCCTTGATCTGGTCGAGATAGGCCGCGATCAGGGCCATCACGGTCAGGGCCGCCGATCCGATGGCGAAACCCTTGCCGGTGGCGGCGGTGGTGTTGCCGAGGGC
>CAZIEA010000140.1:4631-5376 GCA_964538495.1 uncultured bacterium
GGCGTCGAGCGCGTCGGTGCGTTCGCGGACTTTGTCTTCCAAACCGGCCATGGCCGCGTTGCCCCCGGCATTGTCGGCGATCGGCCCGTAGGCGTCGGTGGCCAGAGTAATGCCCAGGGTGGAGAGCATCCCCACCGCCGCGAAGCCGATTCCGTAAAGACCCAGGGCCATGTTGGAAAATCCTCCCGCGAAAGCATAGGCGCAGATGATCCCGATCACGATCGTGACCGCGGGAACGGCGGTTGAGGCCATCCCCACCGAAACCCCGTAAATGATCGTAGTGGCGGAACCTTTCTGGGCTTCCGCGGCGATGCCTCTGGTGGGGGCATACTCGTCCGAGGTGTAATGCTCGGTGGACTGCCCGATCGCCACCCCGGCCAGTAAACCCGCCACCACCGCCCCGAAAATTCCCCAGGTGATGAATCCGGAGGCCGCCATCGCCACCAGGGCACCCAGGATCAGGATGGAACTGCCCAGCGTCCCGGTAAGCAGGGCCCGGAGCAGGGCCTTTTGATTGGCGAATTCCTTGGTCCGGACGAAATAGATTCCGACGATGGAGGAAAAGATGCCCAGGGCGGCCACGATCATGGGCGCAACCACGGCCTTGACCACGTCACCGATCGCCAGCGGCAAGGCGGCCCCCAGGGCCGCGGTAGCCAGGATCGAGCCGCAGTAGGACTCGTAAAGGTCCGCCCCCATCCCGGCCACGTCCCCGACATTGTCCCCGACATTGTCGGCGATGACG
>CAZIEA010000140.1:5386-6988 GCA_964538495.1 uncultured bacterium
GGGTTGCGGGGATCGTCTTCCGGGATCCCGGCCTCGATCTTACCCACCAGATCGGCCCCGACGTCGGCGGCCTTGGTGAAGATTCCCCCGCCCACGCGGGCAAAGAGCGCCATGGTGGAAGCCCCCATCACGTAGGTGAGCATGACCGTGGTAATCTCGACCAGGCGGCCCTTGAGGAACAGCGGTTCGGCAAGCCAGGCCGGGTTCCAGGATGCCCCCGCCTCGGCCAACCCTACCTTCGTGGCCACTTGGAGCCCGAATCCCAGAAAATTGGTCCGGTAAACCCAATTGAGCAGAAAATACCAGAGGGAGATATCGAGGATGCCGAAGCCGACCACGACCAGGCCCATTACCGCACCGCTTCGGAAGGACACCCGGAGGCCGCGGTTAAGGGAGTGCCGGCAGGCTTCGGCGGTGCGGGAGGAGGCGTGGGTAGCCGCCTTCATTCCCAGGAACCCGGAAAGGGCGGAGAAAAAACCGCTGGTCATGAAGGCAATCGGGACCACCGGGTTGAGCACCCCGGCCAGGGCCATGAGCAGAAAAACCAGAAAAAGCCCGGCAAAAACTTTTCCCACCACCCGGTACTGTCTCTTCAAATAGGCATAGGCCCCATCCCTAACCCCCTTGGCAATCCTCTCCATTTTCTCGTTGCCCTGGGGGGCCTGCATCATCTTGCGGTAAAAATACCAGGCAAAAGCCAGGGCGGTCAGGGCGGAAAGCGGGGCCAGGTACCAAGCCATGGGCAAACCGGCGGCGACGGGCACTCCCTCGGCCCGGGCGGGGGCAACGAAAGCCAGCAGAGCTAAAACTCCCATCAGGAAACCTCCGACCAAGCCAAAAATCTTTCTTTTCAAAATTCCCTCCTCCTTTCCTTCCGCACGAGCGGTTTTATGCTATCCCATTACCCGGTAAAGGACAAGAGCATCGGAACTCTAGTTCCCAACGGCGCCCGGCAAACTCAAATAAAAGGGGGACCCACTTCGTGGGCCCCCGATCTGCTTCCGTTCGGCTTGGTCAACCCCGGGTCACCCTCCTCCATAAATACCCGCTCGATTCCTCCTGCCGGGAGCGGGACTCGAACCCGCAAGCTCTAACGAGCACATGGCCCTCAACCATGCGTGTCTGCCAGTTTCACCATCCCGGCGGCAAAGCGGCTGTATTCAACCTTATCGGGGCCCCAATCTCAATACTTATTTGGGTTCTTCCGCTTTTCACATGTAGGCATGTAGAACATCGACAACGATCCCGATAGCGATTCCGATACCGACCCCGATTCGCAATTTTTTGCACCTGATTAACTCTGATTTCTCTGATTCCTTCAGCCCGCAGAACCTTAAGGGTGGTGTTTCGGGTTTCGGGGATTCGAATTTCGAATTTGAAGTTCTACATGTCTACATGTGAATCCGGCGGCGGTTCCTTCAGCCCTGCTTTTCTCACCATGAAGATCATGAAGAGCATGAAGGTCAAATCTGTGGAAATCTGTGTAATCCGTAGACAGCATTTGATTTTCTACATGTCCTACATGCCTACATGTAAATGCGGCGGCGGTTCCTTCAGGCTTCAGCCTTCAGCCTGGTTTTGACCTCATCCCAGAGGGCGTCC
>CAZIEA010000141.1:0-6755 GCA_964538495.1 uncultured bacterium
GGAAAGCGACCGGCACCAGTCCTCCCACTTGAAATCCAGGACCCGGCTCCCCAGGCGAACGGCGATCCAGGGAACCCCGAAGGAATCCGCCGCCACCGCTCCGTGCAGGGCCTCGGTCACCAGAAGCCGGCTGCTCCCGATGGCCAGCGCCGTTTTCTCCACCGGCTCCCGGGGCGAAACGTAATTCAGCCCGGCCCGGCGGGAAATCCCGCGCCAATCCGCCATTCCCTCGCTGGCGTGATGGGGCATGAAGGAAACGGGGTGTAACTTCTCCGGGGAGGGAGGAAAAAACCGGCGGAGCAGGCAGCCCGGGTCGGTGATCGCCATCTCCGGAGCAATCCCCAAGGCCCGGGCGGTCAGGGGGCCGCGGACGCAATATATCTTCCAGGATTCGTCCGGGACCGGGGGCTTTTTGTAGCCGGTCCCGGAGCCGAAAACCACCTTGATCTGTTCCCGGGGAAGGCGGTCGTGCAGGAGCGTGCCGATTCCGTAAAACCCCGTCCGCTCGTCCTCGTCCAGCAGTTCCGGGATCAGGCGCCCCCAGAGCCAGGGATTGAGGTCATCCCCGAAGTTTCCCCCCTCGATCCGGCAGTAGCAAAGCTTCATAACCCGTTTTCTCCGCTTAAGAAATTGCCGCTTCATTCACATGTAGACATGTAGGACATGTAGAAAATCTGCTTTTCTCAGAATTTTTCTTCATATTCTTCATGATCTTCATGGTGAAAAAACAGGCTGAAGGCTGAAGACTGAAGGAACTGCCGCCTTATCAACCATGTAGAACATGTAGGTCATGTAGAAAACCAGGCTGAAGACTGAAGGAACCGCGAATCTCGCCAATCCCCACAAATCAAGGTGCCAGATTACTGATTACTGATCACGGATTACGTTTTGCCGGTCATGCGGGCCCACGAGAGGAGGGGCGCGCAGGGAGGGGCCAAAACCGAAAACCGGCTTTTTCCCCCGGGGAGGGTAGCCGTCCACCGCCGCTCTCCAGTCTCCCGGGGAGATTTCCAGCGCGTCGACCTGGTGCATGCCCCGGGCATTCCAACCCCGCCCGGTTCCGGCGATCACCGCTCCGGTCCCGGCTTCCCGTTCGGCATAATCCTCCGGGGTGAGGGTTTCGATCACGAAGGCCCGGACCGCGCCCCCGTAGTCGCGCGCGCAGTCCTGGGCATAGCGGATGGGTTTGCCTTCCCAGAGAATCATCCGCCCCCCGGGCCGGGCACGGGAGCGGTCGCGCTTCACCAGCGGGGACCGGGGATGCTCGCTCCAGGGACCCCGCAACTCCGGGGCCGAGAAAAGCCGGAGGCTCCAGGAGGAATCGGCGGCGAAAAGATACCAAATCCCCCCGTAGCGGAGCGGGGAGGGGTCCTTGAGGGGGAAACCGAGCAAGACTGAGTCCTTGACCCAGCCCCGGGGAAAGTCCGCGGCCCGGTAGAGCGCGACCTCGCCGGCGGCGGCGGATTCCGGAATCATGTACCAATCGCCGCTTGCCCGGAAGACGTAAGGGTAGGAAAGGTGAAAAGGTTCCTCCAAAACCGTTCCCGCGTAATCCCACCTCAGCCCGTCGGAACTTTCGGCCAGGGCAATGACCCCCCGGCCGGAGTCCGTGTTCACGGCCTCGAAGAAAAGATACCAGCGCCCGTTGTCCCGGGCCAGGAAGGGGTCGGCGACCAGGGAGCAGGGGAAAGCGGTGACGGCGGCGGCCGTGAGCGCCGGGACATCGCCTGCGGCGGGAGGGAGAAAGCGAAAGGGATCGTCTCCCCGGTAGATGGAAATCGACCAGAGCCGCTCCCCGGTGAGGATATCGAGGTAGGGGAGGGGAAAATCGAGACCGGCCAGGGCCCGGAAAAGATAAACCCCCGCCGCCAGGACTACGGCCGCCAACGCCGCCGACAAAACCTTTCGCCGTTTTTCCCCCGCGTTCCTGCCGGCGGAATGCACGAACTCGCCCTCCTGTTTTCCGGTTCCTGTCTCTCCGAACCCGAGCTTCACGGGAAGCGTTTCTTTGGTTATCCTAACCTCATTCGGATTCCGCTCAAATGAAGATAATTCCGACAGCCTGCGGGTGAAACCGACGTGAAGGAACCGCGCCATTCCTCCCCGGAGAGCGCCCGGAGGGAAAAACGGGCCCGGCGCCGCGCCTTTTACCGCGTTCTCCTGCTGGGGGGAATCGCCAACGGGATGCTCGCCCTCCTGATCGGCCTGCCCTTTCTCCGAGCCCCGGCCGAGACCCTCTCCGCGGCCGTTTTCAAGTACGGCGCCTGGTTTTCCGGAATGATGTTCTGGGGCCTGCTCATCGCCGGGTTCTGTTGCCTGGTCTACCTGCTGGTCCGGGCCAGGCCCGCGGCCGGCGCCGCGGCGGGATTGCTTTTCGCCTTTTATCAGTTCTACCTTTTTGCCGACGTGCGCGTTTACGAGCATTTGCGCTTTCACCTCAACGGCTTGGCGATCGAGGCCATGCTCACCCCCGGATACTGGGACTCGGTGCGCTTCGATGCCTCCGACGTGGCCATTACCGCCGCCGCGGCGCTCCTGCTGCTGGCGGGAGAGGGGGCGCTGATCGGGCTGGGTTACCGCTCCCTGCGCCGGCGCGGGCTTTTCTGGCGCCTGGCCCGCCCGCGCCGGATCGCCTTCTGCCTGGGGGCGGTCGCGGCCGTCCTGCTGGCGGAGAAGGCAGCCTTCGGATTGGCCGATTTCTACGCCTACTCCCCGATCATCAGGTTGCGCAAGGCTTTTCCCCTCTATCATCCCGTGACCTTCAAGAAAAATCTCTCCCGGCTGACCGGACGGGCGCCGGTTGAGGCCGGGGTGCGGTTATCCCTGGAAGGATCGAGCCTGAACTACCCGCTTCCCGGCTACCGAATCCACCCGCTCCCGCGCCGGCTCAATGTCCTGATCATCCTGGTGGAGAGCTTGCGCTTCGACATGCTCGACGAAAAAACGATGCCCAACCTCAGCCGCTTCAGCCGCGGGGCCGTCCGGCTCCGCAACCACTATTCCGGAGGCAACACCAGCCGCTTCGGCGGTTTTTCCCTGCTTTACGGGCTTTATCCCACCTACTGGCACCAGTTCCTGGCCGAACGCCGGGGCCCGGTCCTGCTCGATCACCTGGCTGATTGCGGTTATGCGGTCAAGGCCTTCTCCAGCACCTCGATGCAATACCCGGAGTTCCGCCAGACCGCTTTTAGCGTTTTCCCGGACGCGGTCGAGGACCGGATGGGCCCGGAAAAGGCCCGAGACCGGGACCGGGTCCTGGTGGAGCGGTTCCGGGAGTGGCTCCGGGAGCTTCCCCCGGAGGGCTCCTTCTACTGCTTCGCCTTTCTGGACGCTCCGCACGCCCCCTACTCCTTTTTCGAGCCAGAGGCGGTTTTTACGCCTTACGCCGGGGAGATCAGCTATGCCCGGAGCGACCTGCGGGAACACCGGGAAGAGATTTTCAACCGCTACCGCAACTCGATCAATTGCGCGGACCGCTCGATCGGGGAAATCCTCTCCGCTCTGGAAGAGGGGGGGTGGGGGGATAAAACCATCGTGATCGTGACCGGGGACCACGGGCAGGAATTCTGGGAGGCGGGCTACTTCGGCCACAACGCGGCCTATACCGATTACCAGGTCCGGGTCCCCCTGATCATCCGGGTCCCCGGGATGGCGCCGGGTGAGATCTCCCGCCGCACCAGCCATCTCGACGTGGTTCCCACCGTTCTCAACCTGCTCGGGAGCGAAAACCCCCCGGAGATCTACAGCAACGGGAAAGACATTTTCGGGGGGAAAAGCGACCAATACCTGGTCCTGGGGGGGTGGTCGGACTGCTGCCTGCTCACCCCGGAGCACAAGATCCGCTTCGCCCTGGAAGCCTATAGCGCCTTCGGGGAGGATTCCCTGGACCGCCAAGACCGCCCCGTCTCCGACCGCGCGGCCCTGGAGAAGGACAAGGCGCTTTACCTCCTCCCGGCCCTGGAGGGGATGCGCCGCTTCCTCAAGTGACCCGAGAGGGGTATAATAAAAAACACGCTATTCACATTTTCACAGATTTTTCTTCATGCTCTTCATGAGCTTTATGGTGAAAAAACAGGCTGAAGACTGAAGGCTGAAGGAACCACCGCCTCATTCAAATAGCGTAATCCGTGGTCAGTAATCAGTAATCCGTCACCTTGATTCGTAGGGATTCGCGAGATTCGCGGTTAATCTCAGGTGTAAAATCTTGCGCGTCCTGAACCCTTCTCTGTTGCCTCTGCGCATTCGGTGGTGAAATAGTAAACAAAGTCTAAATTTCAAGCCCGGAGGGGGATAGGCCGGGCAAAGGAGAAGGAGATGAAAAAGGTTTCGGCAATAATGTTGGGCATTTCCCTGGCGCTGCCCGGGTTGCTTTACGCCCACCAACCCTCCGGAATTTCCCTGCAAGTAAACGGCATTCAGCTCCTGGTCGCCGTGGCGCACGAGGTCTCCGACCCCAGCGTCCATTACATCGACCAGATCATCGTCAGCCTCAACGGCAAGCCGATCATCCGGCAGTTTTTCTCCACCCAAACCGGCAACGAGCAGAAGGTGACCTACACCATCCCGGGGCTGAAGTCGGGGGACAACATCGAAGTTCAGGCCAATTGCGCCCGGGGCGGGCAGCTCCGCCAGACCCTGGCGGTAAAGTAGAGACCGGGCGCACGGGAGGAGGCTCGTCATGGAAGAACTCGTTTACGACCGCAAGTTGGCCGCGATCATCGACCATACCCTGCTCAAACCCGAGGCGACCAAGGAGGACTTCGACCGGCTGGCCGAGGAGGCCAAGAAATATCATTTCCGCTCGGTCTGCGTCCACTCCAGCAACGTGGAGTACGTGGCCAAGCTCCTCAAGGGCTCGGACGTCATCCCCATCGCCGTGGTCGGTTTCCCTCACGGCCAAATGACGGCGGTGGCCAAGGCCTTCGAGGCCCACGACGCCATCGTCAGCCGCGGCGCCCAGGAAATCGACATGGTGATCAACATCAGCGCCCTCAAGTCCAAGCATTACATCATGGTCATCGACGACATCCAGCAAGTGGTCAAGGCCTGCGAGGGGAAACCGGTTAAGGTGATCCTGGAGACCGGGCTGCTCACCACCGTCGAGAAGATCTGCGGCTGCTGCCTGGCCAAGGCCGCCGGGGCCCGCTTCATCAAGACCTCGACCGGGATGGTGGAGGGCGGGGCCACCATCGAGGACATCCGACTGATCCGCGAGGTGGTGGGGGAAGAGCTCATGATCAAGGCGAGCGGCGGCGTCAAGACCCGCGAGTTCGCCTACGAGCTGATCGCCGCCGGCGCCAACCGGATCGGGACCAGCCGGTCGGTGGAGCTGGTGGCCGGCGACGGGGTGGCCCGCTCCCAGGGCTACTGAAGCTCATGACCGGACGCGGCCGGGTCGGACTGCTGCTGGCGCTGGTGGTCCTGGGGGGCAGTCTGCGTTTTTGGGCTCTCGATTTCGGCTTTCCCCGTTTCCTGCACCCGGACGAGCCTACCGCGGTCAAAAGGGTGCTGGGCTTCCGGCGGGGGGATCTCAACCCCCGCTGGTTTTCCATGCCCTCCGCCTATCTCTACCTGATCCACTTCACCGCCAAGGCGCTGACGCCGGAAGGCCCGGAGGGGAATGCCCCCTACCTGATCGGGCGAGTCTGGAGCGCCCTGCTCGGGACCCTGACCGCGGCGGCGGTTTATCTCGCGGGCCGCCGCCTTTACGGGGTGAAGGCGGGCCTGGCGGCGGCGGCGCTCACGGCCGTGCTCCCTCTGCACGTGCTCATCTCCCACTACGCCACCGTGGACGCCCCGGTCACCTTCCTGATCGTGGTTTCTTTTCTCTTCTCCGTTCGGGTGCTCCAGGGGGGAGGGCCGGTCTGGTATCTCCTGGCCGGGGCCGCCGGGGGGCTGGCCGCCGGGACCAAGTACAACGGGGGGCTGGTCCTGCTTCCCCTGCTGGTCGCTCATTTTCTCGCCGGCCAAAAGCGGGCGAACATAACCTGGCTGGGAGCCGGGTTCCTGGCGGCCCTGGCCGTGTTCTTCCTCAGCACCCCTTTCCTGATCAAGGAGTTCGCCCTTTTCCGGCGGGACCTGGCAGGCCAGTCCAATTATCTGCTCCGGACCGGGCACGGCCCCATCTTCATCGCCACCGGCAACGGTTTCGCCTACCAGGTGTTCTACAATCTCTACTACGCCGGGGGCTGGTGGTTCTGGGGTCTCGCGCTGGCTGGCCTCGCCGGCTGCCTGGCCCGACGGAGGAAAGAGGATTGGCTGCTACTGGCCTGGATCCTCCCCTACCTGGCCCTGATCTGCGTCCCCACCGTCAAGTTCGCCCGCTTTCTTCTGCCCCTGACGCCTTTTCTCGCCCTGGGCGCCGGGGCCCTTATCCCGGACTCCCGCCGCGCGCCCGGGTGGCTGAAGGCGGTTTTCGGCCTGGCGGCGGCCTGGATGCTCCTGATCTCCCTGGGTTACCTCCGCACCCTCTCCGGGCCCGACCCCCGCCTTACCGCCGACGCCTGGCTTCGGGAGAACCTGCCCCCGGGGGCCCGGGTCGGACTAATCAAGACCGAGACCGGTCTCGGCTTTCTCGACGATCCCCCCCTGGACGGGCCCGGTCTCAAGGCCGAGGTGGTCCGTTATGAACGCCTGCTCCCGGCCCTGGCCGGCCGGCCGGATTTCCTGGTGGTGAGCGATTTCGACTACCGGCAGATCCTGCGCCTGCGGGAGCGCTACGACCTCAAGCGCTACGACAAATGGGTCGAATTTTT
>CAZIEA010000142.1:0-6726 GCA_964538495.1 uncultured bacterium
CTGCTGCGCAGCTTTTCCGAAATTCCGGGCGCCCGCGTCCTGTGGGCGGCCGATCTGGTGGAAGAGCGTCTCCAGGAGGCCCGGGGCAAGTATCCCGAGACGGAAATGACGCTCGATTACCGGCGGATCCTGGAGGATCCCCGGGTGCGGGCGGTGGTGGTGGCTACCCCGGGTGCGGGCCATTACCGCCTGGCCCGGGAGGTCCTGGCGGCGGGCAAGGATGTTTATATCGAGAAACCGATGACCCTGACCTCTCGGGAGAGCCTGGAGCTGATCGGGGACGCCGATTCCCGCGGGCTCCTGATCATGGTAGGGCACCTGTTGCTTTATCATCCGGCGGTGATCAAGCTCAAGGAGGAACTGGAGGCGGGCACGATCGGCAACCTGCACTATATCTATACTCAGCGCCTGAACCTGGGCAAGATCCGCCGGAGCGAGAACGCGCTTTGGACTTTCGCTCCCCACGACATCTCGGTGATCCTCTATCTGATGGGGGAAGATCCGGTTTCGGTTTCCGCCTGGGGGGAATCCTATGTCCAGGAAGGGGTGGAGGATGTCGCCTTCGTCCGGGTTGTTTTCCCCGGCGGCAAGCTGGCCCATATCCATGTCAGTTGGCTCGATCCCCACAAGGTGCGCCGGATCACGCTGGTGGGAAGCCGCAAGATGATGCTTTTCGACGACATGGACTCTTCGGCTCCGGTGCGGATCTTCGACAAGGGTGTGACCGAGCGGCTTCAGTACGACAGTTTTGGGGAATACCTCAACCTCCGCTACGGCGAGGAGCATGTTCCCTGGGTCGCCGCCGGGGAACCGCTGAAACTCGAATGCGGTCATTTCGTCGATTGCGTGCGCGGACGGGTCGTTCCCCGGACCGACGGCCGCAACGGGCTGGCGGTGGTCGCGATTCTGGAGGCGGCCCAGCGTTCCTTGCAGGCCGGGGGCGCGATCGTCAAACTCTGATTATCCGCAACTAAGATTAGGCGGAATAACCGCAACTAAGATTACACAGTTTTTTTCCCACAGATTTCACAGATTTTTCTTCATGCTCTTCATGATCTTCATGGTGAAAAAACAAGACTGAAGGCTGAAGGAACCGCCGCACCAATTGAACCGCGAATCTCGCGAATCCCCGCTAACCGCAACTAAGATTAGGCGGAATAACCGCAACTAAGATTACGCAGATTTTTTTCCACAGATTTCACAGATTTTTCTTCATGCTCTTCATGATCTTCATGGTGAAAAAACAAGACTGAAGGCTGAAGGAACCGCCGCGCTATTCACATGTAGGCATGTAGGACATGTAGAAAACCAATTTTGAATTTAAATTAGTGCCACACCTCACACCCCACACCCCATACCCCATACCTCATACCCCACACCCCGATTACGATAGCGACAACGACAACGAACTAATCCGTGGGTAGAAAGAAACAGGAGAGGGGAATGGAATATTTCGTGCATGAGTCCAGCTACGTGGACGAGGGAGCCCGGATAGGGAAGGGGACAAAAATCTGGCATTTCTGCCACATCCTGCCCGGAGCGGAAATCGGGGAAAACTGTTCCCTGGGGCAGAACGTCAACGTGGGCTCGGCGGCCCGGATCGGGAACCGGGTCAAGATTCAGAACAATGTTTCGGTCTATGACCGGGTCGAGATCGAGGATGATGTCTTCTGCGGACCTTCCATGGTTTTCACCAACGTTTTCAATCCCCGCAGCGAGGTGACGCGCAAGGACGAGTATCGCCGGACGCTGGTCCGGCAGGGGGCCACGATCGGGGCCAACGCCACCGTGGTCTGCGGACATGTCATCGGCGCTTATGCTTTTATCGGGGCCGGGAGCGTGGTGACCTCCGATATCCCCGATTACGGCCTGGCCTATGGCAATCCGGCCCGCCTACGGGGTTGGATTTGCCGATGTGGAGTCAAACTGGAGTTAACCGGAGAACGGGGGAGCTGCCGGCAATGCGGCCGGAGTTATCTCCTTCAAGCCGGCCTGGTCCGGGAAATCTCGCCCGCGCCGTCCCCCCGGAACCGGCCATAGACGAAAGCGGGTCGGCTCCGTGCGGATCCTCTATTGCATCGACAAGATGGTGCGCGCCGGGGCGCAGAACAATCTCTGCCGGATAATTCGGGGAATCGGCCGGTACGGACACGAGCCTTTTTTGTGCTGCCTGCTCCATCCCGGCCCACTGGGGGATGAGTTGTCCGCGGAGGGGTTCCCGGTCTTTTCGGCGGGGTTGCCGGGCGTGGTGGGGGCCGATTTTTTCCGGGCCGTCGGATTCTTGCGCCGGATCTGCCTCCGGGAAGAAATCCGGCTCGTCCATTCCTTCCTTTTTGCCGCCAATATCACCGCGCCGTTTGCCGCCGTCTCCGTGCGCCGCCGGGTGGTCACCAGCCGCTGCGACGACGGCTTCTGGAAAGAGCCCCGGCATATTCTCGCCAACCGGATTGCCAACCTTTTCACCGACCGGATCACGGCCAATTCGGCAGGGGTGGCCGCTTACCTGCGCGCCCGGGAAAGGGTGAAGGACTCCCGTTTCCTGGTCGTCCCCAACGGCGTTTCCCTTCCCGCTCCCGCTCTCCGGCCTCGGGCGGGAGGGATGATCCGGATCGGCTGCCTGGGCAACATCCGCCCGATCAAGGGGTACGAGCATCTCCTGGAAGCGCTTTCTCTGCTCCGGGAGAGGGGGGATTGGGAAACGGTGATCGCGGGCCGGGTCCTGGACCCGGAATATGCCCGGCGCCTGGAAGAAAGCGTCCATGAACTCGGTCTGGCGGGGCGGGGGGGGTTTTCCGGGGAGGCCGCCGACGCGGAAGCTTTCCTGCAAGGGCTCGATGTTTTTGTTCTCCCCTCCCTTTCGGAGGGTTTTTCCAACTCCCTGATCGAGGCCCTGGCCGCGGGTCTGCCCGTTGTCGCCACCGCGGTGGGAGGGAACCCGGAGGTGATCCGGCCGGGAATGGACGGCTTGCTGGTCCCCCCCGCCGACGCCCGCTCCCTGGCCCGGGCGCTGGAGGAAGTCCTCACTTCCGCCTCTCTCCGGGACGAACTTGCCGCCCGGGGGCGGCGCCGGGCCGGGGAATTCGGACTGGCCAGGATGTTGGGACGGCTCGATGAGCTTTACCGCGAGACGGCGGGGGATGAGGGATGAGGGCTCTTCCGGTGATCCTGCGCCGGTCCGCCGCCCTGCTCGGCTACCCCGCCGCCCGGGCGGTCGATCTGGTCTTGGGGGCCGGGGTCAGGATCCTGACCTACCACCGGATTATCGACCTCCCCGGGGACCGGATGAGCGTTTCCCCGGAGCGTTTCCGCCGCCAGCTCGAATGTTTGCGCCGAGAAGGTTGCCGGGTGGTTTCCCTGGACGCCCTGGGCGATCAGGACCCGGAGACGGGGCGCCCTCGGGTGGCATTAACCTTCGACGACGGCTACCGCGATTGGTACGACTACGCCTTTCCCCTCCTGGCCGAAGCGGGTTTTCCCGGCGTCTTTTTCCTGGCTACCGGCTTGGTCGAGGGGATAACGGATCTGGCCCGTTATCGCCCGCTTCCGGAAAGCCTGCGCCGGCCTCTGACGCCGGAAATGATCAAGGAAATGGCGGCTCGGGGCATGTTCTTCGAATCCCACGGGATCAGCCACCGGGAGTTGGAAACTCTCGATGCCCCCGCCCGGATCCGGGAGTATCGCGCCAGCGCGGAGGCGATCTTTTCCTGGACCGGACGCCGTCCCCGCTGGTTCGCCTATCCCCGAGGCCGGTCCGTTCCGGAAGCCTCCGCCGAGCTTGGGCGCGCCGGTTATACCGGCGCCGTTACGGTCCGGCCCGGGAGCAACCGGCCTCCTTTCGACTGGTTCGCGCTGCGCCGGACCGAGATCTCCGCCGACGACACCATAGCCGATTTCCGGCTCAAGCTCAAAGGCGCCTACGACGCCTGGCACCGGCTCTGGCAGGCCGCCGGGGGGCGCGACCGCACCCCCTTCGCCCGCGTACCGTTGTCCACAGATTTCACAGATTAAATTGCACGAATTACGGATCATTGATTACAGATCACCGGTCTTCATGCGGATTTTCTCGCGAGTCTTATCCTATGGGTCTTATGCTTCTTATGGGGCTTATGGGTCGTATTTGTCATAGGGTATCTACAGCATGATCACGGCAACGATAGCGATTTAATCTGTGAAAATCTGTGTAATCTGTGGAAAAGCAGAAAGCGGTTCAAGTTGTGAAATCGGTGGAGAAAATCCAGGGCAAAGACCCGGGGACAGGGCGGATAAGAATCCTGCACGTAATCGACAGTCTTCCCCGGGAGGGGGCGGAGATCCTGCTCTACGACCTGCTGGAGCGCAGCGACCGCTCCCTCTTCGATTTTCGGGTCGTCGCCTTGGCCCGGGGAGGGTCGGTGGCGGAAATGCTGCGGCTTCTCGGGGTCGAGGTGGTCATTCTGGGGCGGAAATCCCGCTGGGATGCTCGGGCCTTTCTCCGGCTCTGCCGCCTGATCCGGCGGGAGCGGATCGGGATCGTGCACAGCCATATTTTTTCCAGCCATCTCTGGGGGGCCCTGGCC
Organism: uncultured bacterium; assembly: GCA_964538495.1. Classification (GTDB taxonomy): domain Bacteria; phylum Auribacterota; class Erginobacteria; order Erginobacterales; family DAOSXE01; genus CAZIEA01. The sequence goes on from CAZIEA010000142.1 coordinate 4,557, forward strand.
GGGCGCCTTTCCGGGGCCCGGGTGCTGCGGACCGAGCATAATATGTCGGAATGGAAAACCGGTTGGCGCCGCCGCCTTGATCGTCTGGCTCTGGGCTTGACCGCCCGGGTGATCGCGGTCTCGGAACCGGTCCGGGTTTCCCTGCTCGTAACGGCCGGCTTGCCCCCGGAAAAAGTGCAGACCGTTCCCAACGGTCTTAATCTGGAACGGCTCCGGTCTTCCGTCCCCCGGGAGGAGAAAATGCGCCAGCTCGGCCTGGACCCCCTTTCCCGGTTCGGGGTGATTTCGGCGGCCCTGACCACGAAGAAAGGGCATTGCTATTTGCTGGAGGCCCTGGCCCAAATCCGCCCCCGCCTTCCGGATTTCCGCATGCTCCTGCTGGGAGAGGGCGAATTGCGCGGCGAACTTGACCGGAGAATCTCGGAGTTGGGTCTGCGGGAGACGGCCCTGCTTCTGGGTTCCCGCCCCGACGCTCCCCAGATCGTGGCCGCCGCCGATCTCTTCGTCCTGAGTTCGACCCGGGAAGGGCTTTCCATTGCCATGCTGGAGGCGATGGCCCTGGGGCGGCCGGTGGTGGCGACCGCGGTGGGGGGAGCCCCGGATGTGATCGAGCACGGCCGCAACGGGCTCCTGGTTCCCCCCGGCGACCCCGTGGCCCTGGGGCGGGCGATTGAAACGGTCCTGGGCGATCCGGATTCCGCCCGTCGCCTAGGCGCTGCGGCCCGGGAAACCGTCCTCCGGCGTTTCGGCTTCGAACGCATGGTCGAGCGCTACCGGGAAATCTATCTTGGTCTCGCGCGCCGCTTGAACTAAGATTTCGCAGATTTAACCGCTTTCTATCTGTCCACAGATTTCACGGATTATTCTTCATGCTCTTCATGATCTTCATGGTAAGAAAAGGTTTCTCTGTGGCCTCTGGCGCCTCTGTGAGCTCTGTGGTGAAATAGGCGGGCAAATAGCACGATCAGGGAAAAAGATGAGCCGGGCGAATTATCTCAAGTACGGGCGGAGGATATTCTGGAAGCGGCGTGCCTCCCCGCTTTATTTGGTGTTTTTCGTCACCTCCCGTTGCAATGCCCGCTGCCGCCACTGCCTGCTCGGGGGCATTCATCCGGGCCTCTCCGAGCTCAGCCTCGAGGAGATCGAAAAGATTTCCCGCTCCATGGACGACTTCCTTTTTCTGCTCCCCACCGGGGGGGAGCCCTTTCTCCGGGAAGACCTGCCGGAAATCGTGGAAATCTTCTACCGCCAAAACCGCATCGCCAACGTCGGGATCCCCACTAACGGCGGCCTGACCTCCCGGGTGACGGAGTCGGTGGAGCGGATTCTCGAACTTTGCCCGAAGCTGGACGTGATGGTCGACGTCTCCATCGACGGGATCGGGCAGGACCACGACGAGATCCGCCGGGTTCCGGGACTTTTCGACAAGGCCATGGCCACTTTCCGGGAACTGAAGCGGATTGAGAAGCTGAACCCCCGCTTCACCGCCAGCATCGAGACTACGGTTTCCTCCTACAACGACTCCAAGCTCTCGGAGATGTACCGCTACTTCACTTTAAAAGCGGGGGCCGGTTCGGTCTTCACCCTTCTTTGCCGGGGCAAGCCCATGGAGCCGGCGGCCAAGTTTTTCAACATCGCCAACTACGAGAAATACTCCCGGACCCTGGAGGAGGGGATGAAAGAGCGGCTTCTGACGGGTTACGACCGCTTTCCCTTCGCCGACGTGATCAACGCCAAGCGGATCATCCGGCAGCGGATCATTTCCCGGGTGATCCGGGAAAACCGGATGATCCTGCCCTGTTACGCCGGGATCCTGGGGGCGGCGCTTTTCGCCAACGGCGACGTCCTGCCCTGCGAGCTGCACGACGACCTCAAGCTGGGCAACCTCCGGGAGAACGGCTACGATTTCAAAAAAATCTGGTCCGGCCCCCGGGCCGAGGAAGCCCGCCGCCGGATTCGGAAAGACTGCTGCTTCTGCACCTACGAGTGTTTTCTCACCCTCAATATCCTTTTTAATCCCCGGATGTATCCGCAAATTCTCAAGGAATACCTGGGCTTGAAATGGGCCAAGCTGGTCCGGCGGTTCGGGAAAGGTTGAGCGCTTCTCCTCCCAGGCTCAAGTACGTCCGGTCCCGGCGCGGGCAAAGGTTTTCTCCGCCCGAGTCCGGGA
>CAZIEA010000143.1:0-5660 GCA_964538495.1 uncultured bacterium
CCGCCGCTCTGGGGCTGAAAGTCGCCCTGCTCGAGCGGGGCCCGCTGGGGGGGACCTGCCTCAACCGGGGCTGCATTCCCTCCAAGATCCTGATCTACCCGGCCGAGTTTCTGCGCCGGTGCCGGGAGGCCGCGGAGCTCGACCTCGAGGTTGCCGCCGGGGGTGTCCGCTTTTCCCGTCTGGTCGAGCGCATCCAGAGCACGGTCGGGGACTTGCGGGAGAAGCTGCGGGCTTCGCTCCTTGAGCATCCGAACCTGGAGTTGATTTCGTCTCGGGCCCGCTTCGTTTCCGCCCGCGAGATCGCGGTCGCCGGGAGGCGCCTGGAAGGGGAGAGGATATTCATCGCCGTCGGGGCCATCCCCCGTATTCCCCCTATCGCGGGGCTCCGGGACGTGCCGTACTGGACCAGCATCCAGGCCTTGCGCACCCCGGTCCTGCCCCGCCGGCTCCTGGTGATCGGGGGCGGATTCATCGCTTGCGAACTCGGCGACGCCTACAGCGCCTTCGGCTCCGAGGTAGCCTATGTCGCCCCGCAGGGGATCCTGGACCGGCTGGACGAGGACGTGAGAGAGGAGTTTATTCGGGTTTTTAAAAGCCATAATGCGGTTTACGCCGGGTCGGAAATCCTCGGGATTTCCCATAACGCCGGAGTTTTTTCTTCCCGGGTTCTGGACCGGGAAGGCGCCGAGTTCGTCCTGGAGACCGACGCGGTTCTGGTCGCGGCCGGGGTGGTTCCGGACCTGGAGGGGTTGGGGTTGGATGCCGCGGGGATCGACCTTACCCCCCGAGGATTCATCCGGACCGACGACCGCCTCGCCACCGGAGTGGAGGGGATTTACGCCTTCGGGGACTGCATCGGGAACTACCTCTTCCGCCATTCGGTCAATTACGAGGCGGAGTACCTGATCCGTTCGGTTTTCGGGGGTGAGAGCCGCCCGCTCAAGTACTACCCGGTTCCCTGGGCGATCTTTTCCTGGCCCGAGCTGGCCGGGGTAGGGGACACCGAGAAGGAACTCCAGGCCGCCGGAGTCGATTATGTCCGGGGCTTTGCCGACTATCCCTCCAGCAACGCCGGGATGGCCCGGATGATCGATCACGGCTTCGTCAAGATCCTCATCGAGCGCTCCACGCGCCGGCTTCTGGGGGCCCAGATCGTCGGGCCCGAGGCCAGTGACATGATTCACCTCTTCATCGGGCTTATCTACATGAACGCCGGTCTCGACGACCTCAACCGCATGATTTATATCCACCCCGCCCTGCCCGAACTGGTCCGGGACGCCGCCCGCTCCGCCTCCTCCCTCCTGTCTAAGGACAGGCTGAAGGCTGAAGACTGAAGGAACCGCCGCCTCATTCACATGTAGACATGTAGAACTGCCGCTTTTTTAACCAGGTCGAGCATGTAGGACATGTAGAAAACCCACTTTTCTCACGCAAAGGCGCCAAGACGCCAAGACGCAAAATTTGGGTTTGTTTTTCTGGCCCTCTGCTCTATGCCCTATGCTCTATGCTAAAACGTCCACAGATTACACAGATTAAAACTTCATGTTCTTCATGCCCTTCATGGTAAAAAAAATAATTCTCTGTGGCCTGAAGACTTTTCTCTGTGTGCTCTGTGGTAAGGAAGTTAGGCTGAAGGCTGAAGGAACCGCCGCCTCATTCACATGTAGACATGTAGGACATGTAGAAAAATTCGAAATTCGAATGACGAAATTCGAAACCGCGGGCTGAAGGCTAAGAGTCGGGGTCGGTATCGGTATCGCTATCGGGATCGAGCGCGCCATCATCACGCAAAGGCGCAAAGACGCCAAAAAATCAATTTCCAAAGCCGCATATTCTGGATTCTGTATTCTGAATTCTGGATTCCGGTTTAACCTTCATGTTCTTCATGCCCTTCATGGTACAAAAACAGGCTGAAGGCTGAAGGAACCGCCGCGCCAATTAAACCGCGAATCTCGCCAATCCACGCTAATTCAGGCTCCGGATTACGGATTACTGGTTACGGATCACGATTCCTGAACCCTGAACCCTGAACCCTTCTCCGTAGGCTCCGTGGTGAGGAGGGAAGGGTCCCCCCGCTTAGGGGCGGGCGGAGATCACCAGGTGGGAGCGGCGCAGGAACCACAGCAGCCGCAGTCCGATTCGCGCGCCCCAGGGCAAGTCCCGCAGGATCTCGCGGGGGGCGTCGAGCCAGTCGTAAGCGGAGTCGATCTTCAGGCAGTAGGGTTCTTTTTTCAATTCCCGGCTCGATTCCACGAACCAGCGGGCTCCGGCAGGAGCCCAAGCCTTTCCCAGGGGAGAGACCGCGTCGAAGATTGCCGTCGAGCCGGGGAAGCCCTCCCGGATTTCCCGGAAGACCCCGGCTGCCTCCGCCGGTGAGAGGAAGAGAAAAACCCCCTCGGCCACGAAAAGAAAAGGCCCCGCCCCCATCCGCTCCCGCAGCCGCTCTCCCCAGGCCCGGGTTCGGAGGTCGCCGGGCAGGCGGATTTCCGTCCCGGCCGGGCGCTGGCGGATGCGGTCGGGAAGATCGAGGACGGCCCAGCTCAGGCCGAGGTCCCGGAGCCGCTCCGGCCGGTTGCTCGCGCCCGCCCCCAGTTCAACTCCCCCGGTGAAGGCGGTTGCCGCCGCCGCTTCCCGCGTCGCCCGGTCCACCAGCGCGCTCCGCGCTTTAAGTGCCGCGTGTAGACCGGGCGGTGTTGTCGGGTTTGGCGGATTCACGGACTAGGGCTTCGGGCTATCGGAAGTTCCGTCCGGAATGATAAACTTTAAATCAAGCGCGGCAAGGCGGGAATCCGCCGGGAGGGAGATTATTTCATGTCCAATATCATCGAGGTCGGCGGCGGCGTTTATTGGATCGGGGTCAACGACCGGCGGACGCACTTGTTCGAGAATCTCTGGCCCCTGCCCAACGGGGTTTCCTACAACGCCTACCTGGCGGAGGGAGAAACCTGCGCCCTGATCGACACGGTCAAGGGCGACTTCATGGAGGAGTATCTCGACAAGGTCAAGAGCTTTCTCGCCGCCGGGAAAAAAATCGGGTATCTCGTGGTCAACCACATGGAGCCGGACCATTCCGGCTCCATCCGGGCGCTCCGCGCCCTCTGTCCCGGTATCGAGGTGGTCGGGAACGTTCAGACCGCCGGGATGCTTCGGGATTTCTACGGGATTGCCGAGGGGGTGCGCCTGGTCGGGGACGGGGACGGGATCGACCTGGGGGGGCGGACGCTCAGGTTTTATCTCACCCCCATGGTCCACTGGCCTGAGACCATGATGACCTGGGACGAGCGGACCGGGACGCTTTTTTCCGGGGACGCTTTCGGGGGGTTCGGAAGCTTGGACGGGGGAATTTTCGACGATGAGGTCAACATCGAGTTTTACGAGAACGAAATCCGGCGCTATTTCACCAATATCGTGGGGCGCTTCAGCCCCATGGTCCTGAAGGCGATCGAGAAGGTCTCCGGACTCAAGATTGCCGTGATCGCGCCAACTCACGGCCCGGTCTGGCGGAAAAACCCCGGCTTGATCGTGGCTGACTACGCTCGCTGGAGCCGGCACGAGACCGAACCTGGCGTGGTGATCGTTTACGGCTCGATGTACGGCAATACCGAGGCCATGGCTGAGGTGACGGCCCGTTCCCTGACCGAGCTGGGGATCGAGAGCGTGAAGATCTTGAGCGCCTCCAAGAACCACGTTTCCTACATGATCAACGAGATCTGGCGCTTCCGGGGCCTGGTCCTGGGCACCTGCACCTACAACCTGGGGGTTTTCCCTCCCCTGGCCGCGCTGGCCGAGAAGCTCAAAAACAGCAACCTCAAAGGCTGGCTGGTGGGAATTTTCGGGACTTACGCCTGGAGCGGTGGGGGAGTGAAAACGCTCCGGGAGTGCGCCGCCGAATGCGGCTGGGAGCTGGTCGAGCCGGTGGTGGAAGCGCGTTGCTCCCCCTCGCCGGAGGATCTCTCCGGCTGCCGGCAACTGGCCGCCAACCTCGCCGCCCGCCTGGGGTCCCGCTGATCTCGCGGAAAAGGAACCGACGCACTATTCACATGTAGACATGTAGGACATGTAGAAAAACCACTTTTCTCACGCAAAGGCGCAAAGGCGCAAAGGCGCCAAGACGCAGAAAACCGATTCGTCCACGTCATTGCGAGGAGGACCAAGCGAAGCAAGAGACGACGAAGCAATCTCTTAAAAAACTGAAGGCGTGGGGGGATTGCTTCGCCTTCGGCTCGCAATGACACAAGAAATTCAGCGCTCCTGAATCCTGAACCCTGAACCCTGAACCCTGAACCCTGAACCTGAACCCTACCCTCTGCTTTATGCCTCAAACACAACAACGAATGAATCCGTGCAAATCTGTGAAATCTGTGGAAAAGAACCGAGTTTAATTTGTGGAAGGCGTCCCGAACGGAAAACCGGCTAGGGAGGAAGAGAAGATGGGGAAAATTTACCACATCCAGCTTAATCGGAAGATGATCGGAGGGGCCAAGGTGGCCCTGGTCCCCGGAGACCCGGCCCGCGTGCTCAAGATCGCCGAAAAACTCTCGAACAAGTCCCGGGAACTCGCCTTCAACCGGGAATACCGCACCTGCCTGGTCCCGGTGGGAAAAAAGGACAACATTCTGGTCACCTCCACCGGGATCGGCGGCCCCTCGGCCACTATCGCGATCGAGGAGTTGGCCATGCTCGGGGTCAAAATTTTCGTCCGCCTGGGCACCACCGGCTCGATCCAGAAGAGCCTCCGGGTCGGGGATGTGGTCATCTCCTCCGCTTCGGTCCGGCTGGACGGATCCTCCACCCACTATGCCCCCATCGAGTACCCCGCCGCCGCCGATTTTTTCGTCACCCGGATCCTGGTCGAGGCGGCCGAGCGGGCCGGGGTTCCCTTCCAGGTCGGGATCACCGCCTCTTCCGACACTTTTTATCCCGGGCAGGAACGCTACGACTCCCACGGCAAGTACGTGATCCGGCGGTTCCAGGGTTCGATGCGGGAGTGGCAGAAACTCCGGGTCCTCAACTACGAGATGGAGTCGGCTTCCCTTTTCACCGCCGCCGCCGTGCTTGGGCTCCGGGCCGGGTGCGTGGCCGGGGTGATCGTGAGCCGGGCCGCGACCGAGAAGGTCGATAAAGCCGACGTGGCCCGCGCCGAGGACAACACCATCGCCGTGATCGAAAACAGCCTCGAGCGGCTTCTGGCTCTCTCCCGGGGCTGACCCGCGTTTTCAGCGGAGGCGGTTCGCGTCGCCTTTGGGGAGGACGGCCCGGCCCAGGAGCCAGGCCAGAGCGAAGATCAGGGTTACTCCGGCCGCCCCGGCCAGGGCGGTGGAAAGCGCCTCCGGGAGCTGCGCCGGGAAGGAGTAATCGGCCAGGGGGGAAACGAAGGCGGGGGCGGCTTCGTGGAGAAAATGGTATTTCTCCGCCACCCATTCCAACCCGTCCGGGAGGGAACTGGCGAAGGGCGCCACCAACATCCCGAGCAGGAAAGCCGCCGCCAGGGGGACGCCGAACCCTCTTCGGGCCCGGATGGGTTGGGAGCTTTTTCCCAGGAGCAGGACTCCAATCAGCGTGAGGATCCCCTCTCCGGCCCCGATCAGGGCGTGGACCCCGAGCATGGCCGGGAGGACCCGGAAGAGCGTGGCCGCTCCCGCCAGGCTGAGTTCCACCCC
>CAZIEA010000143.1:5670-6704 GCA_964538495.1 uncultured bacterium
GACTACGGCCGCCCGGCCCAGGCGCGGCTCCATCCGGCGAAGGAGCAAGCCCCCGGCTCCGGCCCCGATCAGGGCCATGTTGAGGATGTTGGCCCCCAGCACCGTCAGCCCCCCGTCGGAGAAGACCAGGCACTGGACGGCGACCACCAGGGAGAGCCCCAGGATCCCGAAGGGGATTCCGAGGGCCGCCGCGGCCAGGACCCCTCCGAGCAGGTGCCCCGAGGTCCCTCCCGAGATCGGGAAGTTGAGCATCTGGGCGGCGAAGATCAAGGCGCAGACCGCCCCGAAACGGGCGGGGGACGGTTTCTCCGGGGCTTTAGCGGCCGCGTAGGCGGCCCCGGCCACTCCGGCCGCGCTCAGGACCGCGGTCACCGGGCAGACGGCGCCGGTCAGCATCGCGTCGGGTATGTGCATTTTTTCTTCTCCCAATCCTTATCGTTGTCGTGTTTGCAGCATAGAGCAGAGGGCATGGAGCATAGAGTCAGGATACAGGAAACAGGAAACAGGATTCAGGAGTCAGGAGCGCCATTTCACCACAGAGGGCACAGAGAACTGCTTTTCTTTTCTTACCATGAAGGACATGAAGAGCATGAAGAATAAATCCGTGAAAATCTGTGAAATCTGTGGACGAATCGGTTTTCTGCGCCTTTGCGTGAGGAAAGTGGGTTTTCTACATGTCCTACATGTCTACATGTGAATAACGCGGCAGTTCCTTCAGTCTTCAGCCTGCTTTTCTTACCATGAAGGACATGAAGAGCATGAAGAATAAATCCGTGAAAATCTGTGAAATCTGTGGACGAATCGGTTTTCTGCGCCTTTGCGTGAGGAAAGTGGGTTTTCTACATGTCCTACATGTCTACATGTGAATAACGCGGCAGTTCCTTCAGTCTTCAGCCTGCTTTTCTTACCATGAAGGACATGAAGAGCATGAAGAATAAATCCGTGAAAATCTGTGAAATCTGTGGACGAATCGGTTTTCTGCGCCTTTGCGTGAGGAAAGTGGGTTTTCTACATGTCCTACATGTCTACATGTG
>CAZIEA010000144.1:0-766 GCA_964538495.1 uncultured bacterium
GAATGACCGAACTCGCCTCCGGCGATTACCGCGAAAGAACCATCCGGAACGTCCTGGACGCCGACGCCACTCTGGTCTTCTGCTCCGGGGCGGTCCGAGGCGGCACCGCCCTCACCATCCAGGCCGCCCGGGCGGCGGGGAAAACCCACCTCTCGGTCAACCTGGCCGAACTGGACCGGGAGCAGGCGGTGCGGGAAATCCGAAATTGGCTGATCCGGGCCCGCCCGGCCGTCCTCAACGTGGCCGGACCCCGGGAGTCGAAGTCCCCGGGAATCCGCCGGAGAGTCCGGGAGGTCCTGATCGAGGCGCTTCAGCCGGAAAGGTCGCGCCGGAGGACGTCGAGAATTCTCCCGGCGGCGCGGCCGTCCCCGTAGGGATTGCTCTGGCGGGACATCTCCAGGTAGGCGTCCCGGTCGCGCAGGAGTTTCCGGAGCGCCGCCAGGATGGCATCCCCGCTCGTCCCGACCAGGAGGCAGTTTCCGGCCGCGATCGCTTCCGGGCGTTCGGTCTTCTCCCGCAGAACCAGCACCGGCCGGCCCAGGGAAGGCGCCTCCTCCTGCACCCCTCCGGAATCCGAGAGCAGGAGTTCGGCGTGGTTCATGGCATGCACGAAACTGACATAATCCAGCGGCTCGTCCAGAATGACGTTGGGGAGCCCCCCGAGAATCTCCCGGGCGGGGCCGACGACGTTGGGATTGGGGTGAACCGGGTACCAGACGAATATTTCCGGGAATTGGCGGGCGAATTCCCGGACCGCCCGGAAAAT
>CAZIEA010000144.1:776-6680 GCA_964538495.1 uncultured bacterium
CCCGCCGGTGGCAAGTCAGCAGAACATATTTCTTCCCGGCGGGCACCGGGCGTTGAGGGGGGGCGGTCGCGCCCAAAATGAAAAACAGGGCGTCGATCACGGTATTTCCGGTGACGTGGATCATCTCTTCCGGGACCCCCTCGCGCCGGAGATTGCCGGCCGCCCAAACGGTGGGGGCGAAATGCCACCGGGCCAGCATCCCGGCCGAGCGACGGTTGAACTCCTCCGGGAAGGGGGCGGAAAGATCGCCGGTCCGGAGGCCAGCCTCGATGTGCCCGAAGGGAATCCCATGATAGAAGCAAGCCAGGGCGGAAGCCATCGTGGTGGTGGTGTCGCCCTGGGCCAGGACCGCGTCGGGGCGGTTCTGCCGGAAGTATTTCTCCAATTCCTCCAGGACCCGGCAGGTGGTCCGGGTCACCGTCTGCCCCGGAGTCATGATGTTTAAGTCGATATCGGGCCTGAGCCCGAATACCTCCAGAACCTGGTCCAGCATGCTTCGGTGCTGGGCGGTGGCCATCAAGGTAAGGACAAAACCGCCGGAATCTTCCCGCAACGCCCGGATGACCGGAGCCATTTTCACGGCCTCCGGCCTGGTCCCGATTATGGCCAGAATGTTTTTTCCCCCCTTCTCGCCCATTTCCCCACCCCCGTTTCCCATTCAGATCGTCATCGCCATCACAACGGCGGCGCGCCTTTTTTACCATGAAGACCATGAAGAGCATGAAGGAAAAAATCCGCACACCCCAAACCTCATACCGAGTACGCGTACGAGTTCGAGTACGAGAAAGAATTGGCGGGGATTCGCGAGATTCGCGGTTACGAATTTGACTTTCTACATGCCCTACATGCCTACATGTGAATAGGGCGACGGTTCCTTCAGCCTTCAGCCTAGCTTTTGGGCGCCAAACCTCACACCCCATACCTCACACCGTGTACGAGTACAAAAAACCCGTGATCCGTGAACAGTGATCCGTAATCCGTCGCCTGAATTCGCGAAATTCGCGTAATTCGTAGTTTAATCCGTAGACAAATCGGTTTTCTTGGCGGCTGAACTCTATGCTCTCTGCTCTCTGCCCTCTGCTCTATGCCTTCGGTCCCGGCGCAGGAAAAAACACTGCAGGAGGATGCCGAAGAGGAAAACTCCGGCGGCCAGGTAGTAGGGAGCTCTCAACCCTCCGGCCCGCGCCGCCAGTCCCCCGGCCAGCGGCCCCAGGGCCACCCCGAAGCCCAGAAAGGACTCGTGAAAACCGCCCTTGCCCCCCCCTTCGCCCTGGCGGTGGACGCTGTAAAACATGCTGGAGAAATAAGTCATCCCCCCGGCAAACCCGATCCCGAGAAAACCGGCCATAAAAAGCCAGTGGGAACTGTTCAGGGCCAGGATGAGAAGGCCGCCGATTCCCAAAAGCTGGAACCCAAGCAGGCACGGGTAATGGTAATGCCAGCGGGAAGACCGGCGTAAAATTAAAAATACCGCGATTTCGCCCCCGGCGACCAGGGCGAAGAGAACCCCGAGAAAACGGTCGCCGAGCGGAGAGTCCAGGCTCAGGGCCAGTTTGGGGAAAAGCGCCTGAGAAGCGCCGATCGCGAACCAGGCGCAGAAATTCGCCGCCCAGCTCGCGTAGACGAAGCCGGAGGAGGCCCCCTGCTCTCCCGAATCATCCGCGCCGGGTGGCTCCGGGGGCGCCGCCCGCCGGAGGGAGCGGACTTTTCCGGCCGCCAGCAACAAGAGAATCGCGAGCGCCGCCGCCGCCGAGAACAGGTAGGGAGCGCGGTAATCCCAGGGGAAGATCACCCCGCCCAGGAGCGGACCCGCCATGACGCCGCCGATCATGGCGATGTTGTAATTGCCTACCCGGACCCGGAGCCGGTCGCCGCAGCGCTCGGTCCCCACCCAGCGGATCATCGCGGGCCAGAAGAGCGAGGTACAGACCGAGGCAAAAACCGCCAAGAGCAGGAGATGGCGGAACCGTTCGACCAGCAGGATGGAGGCAAATACCGGAACGAGCAAGGCGCAGGCCAGAGCCATCACCCGCTTGTATCCGAAACGGGAAACCCAAAACCCGCTGGCCATGCAGCCGAGGGCATAAACCAAAGACGGTGCCGAGCCCAGGTATCCCAGGGCCAGGGAATCGGCCCCGAAGGAAAGGGCCAGCAGCGGGTTGCAGAGGATCTGCAACCCGTTGGTCACGTTCATCAGGAAGGCCAGCAGGTAGAGCATATTAATTGCCGTTATCGTTGTCGTGACTCGGCACAGAGCATAGAGCATAGGGCAGAGAGCATAGAGTCAGGATACAGGAAACAGGGAGAGACCGTAATCCGTGATCCGTGATCAGTAATCCGTCGGAACCCAGGATACAGGAAACAGGAAACAGGAGTCAGGAGGCGCAAACTTTTGCACCTGATTAACTCTGATTTCTCTGATTATCACGTTCCGATTCACGATAACGATAGCGACCGATCCGTGAAATCCGTGCAATTTGTGAATAAGAAATAATCTGCGGCAATCTGCGTAATCTTAGTTTCGCTTGGCGAGGATTCGCGAGATTCGCGGTTAATCTGCGCGGCAGTTCCTTCAGTCTGAATTTAAACGGTCCCCATTCTCAGGTCCCGGCGAAGATCTCCCGGCGATAGCGCTGCAAGGCGGCCAAACAAAGCAGAATGACGATTCCGCTTATCCAGAGGGGGGCGGCGTAGCCCAGGGCGGCGCCCACCGGGCCGAAGACCAGCGAGGAGACGGCCTGCCCCGCCAGGAGAGCAAACGTGATGACTCCGTAATTACCGCTCAGGCGGTCGACATGAAAGACCTTGGAGGCCCAGAAGAAAATCAATACCAGGATGATGCCGTCGCCCACCTCGTGCAGGACGCGAAAAGCCAGGCTCAAACCCGGCGGGGGGAAGATCATCAGGATCTGGGACGCGCCCGAGAGGATGAAACCCGCCGCCATCACCCGGCGAATGGAATGAAGCCGGTCCGAGAGTCTTCCCCCGAAAAAAGAAGCCGCGCTCAGGGCGGCCAGGGCGATCCCCATATAGAGGCCGATCCCCTTGAGGTCGTAGCCGAAGCGCTCCCGGAGAAAAGGGGAGTAGGAAGTCACCTCGGCCCCCCAATGGAAGGCAAAAAAGAAGAGGATGAGAATAAAGATCCTTTTGCCCCGGGCGGAAAGATCCTCCCGGTAGGCCGAGACCGGGCTCCGAAATTGCCGGCTTCGCCCCAGGCGGAAGGCGAGCACGGCCAGAAGGAGACAGCCGATTCCGGAAAAGAAAAATATCGAGCGAAAGCCCAAAGCCTCCAGCAACCATCCCCCCCCGATCACGGACGCGGCGACGACCAGCGTGGTCACGGAATTGTAAACGCCGAAATGCCCGCCCCGGTTTTCCGGACCGGCCCCTTTCAAAACCAGGCTCTCCAGGGAAATCTGAGTCAGGCTGGCCCCCAGCCCTCCCAGGAGAAAACACAACGCCAGCGGCCCCAAACCCGCCGCCGAAGAAAGCCCGAAGTAAAAAACCGCCAGGGCGGCAAACCCGGCGGCCACCAACCGGCGGGACTCCATCCGATCGTTGCAGAAGCCGAACGGCATAGCCAGCAGGAGGGTGGTGAAGGCGAAAAGCGACATCAGCAAGCCCACCTCCCAACCGCTCCGGCCCCGTTCGAGCAAAAACAGGGGCAGGAAGAAAAAGGTCAGGCGATAGACCAGCGCCCGTCCGGCGGCTATCCCCGCCGGCCAGGCCAGTCCGGGATTATTTCCCGAGTTTTTCATGCGGGCGGAGCGTGGGCCCCGGGAGCGGCGGCAGACGAACGCGAACTACTGCTCAAAGACGCGGGGTTTGCAGACGATCTCCCGGACCCGGAGGGAGAACATCTTACCCTGGTGGGCGGGGGCGATCACCAGGGCGGTGTCGGCGCCGCGAGCGGTCCCGCCCAGGGCCACGACATCGGCTCCCGAAAGCGCGCCGGCGTCGGCGGCCATCAGGACGATCTCGACGCAAACCTTGGTCCCCTGCCCGAACATCCGCAGAGTCTCGGCCGCCACCGCCAGGGGCGCCCCTCCCCCGAGTTTCGCGGTCGCCTTTTCCGCCCCGCTCAGGGCGTGGGAGCAGGTGACGACGGCCACCCCCCTCTCCGCCAGTTCCTTCCGGGCCGAGGCGGGCAGCGGATCGTCGAATGGTTTTTCCGCCCCGGAATGGTAGGTGACGGCGATCACCCGGCCGCTCTGGAAACGGGCAGCCGCCTCCAGAGCCGTCCGGCCGCTCTCGGTCGCCACCAGAATTTCCCGGAGCCCCAGTTCCTCCGCCCGGGAACAGGCGGACTCCACCGCCGCGGCCGTGCATTCCGGCCCCGGCGCCGGGAAGTAAAGGATTTCGGACTTGCGGTTTCTTTCAGTCATAACGCCTCCTGGTTGTTTTTAAGTATAAACGACAGCGCCGGCGGCGTCACGGACGGCCTGGCCTTGAAGGGTCAGGGATCAGGGTCCGCCCATGGCGTCCATATAATCCATGGGAAACGGCCGGACAGCATCGTGAGATTCGCGGACAAGAAAATTTTCCTCTGTGTTCCCGGTGTTTGCTGTGGTGAAATTCGCTTGCGCCCACGGAAACAGTCACCAACTGAAAGGGAGGGGTTCATGCGCCGGCGTCATTTCTCGGGATGGCTCGGACTTTTGGCGGCCTTGATATCGGGTGTTATGGCCCCGGGCTGCGGCGAAGCCGACGGAGGCGGAGGGCAGGCTCCGCGGGCGGCCGGGGGCAAGGTCGCCCCGATCAGGTTCAAGAACTTCGCCTATACCGACCGGGAAGGGATCGGGACCGAGGCCTTCCGGATGCTGATCCCGGCGGATTGGAAGTTCGCGGGCGGGATCGTCTGGGCCCTCGACAACCCGGGGACGCCAGCCCGGGCCGCCTTCACGGTCGCCGATCCCGCCGGAGAAGCCCGGTTCGAGGTTTTTCCCAGCCAGCCTTTCTTCTGGAGCAACAACCAGATGCTGCTGTCCATGTTTCCGATCGGATCCCGCTATTTCGGCAACGAGGTCCGCCCCCCCCTCGGCCCCGTGGAGGCCTTGAAGGAGATCGTCCTTCCCCGATTCCGCGCCGGAGTCATCCTCAAGATAGCCAAGGAGGAGACGTTGCCCGATCTGGCCCGGGCCGTAGGAGCCGGGAAACCTCAAGCGGAGCTGCCGACCTCGGCTCAGGGAGGCAAGGTCAGGATCGAATACATCCGGGATGGCAAGCCCATGGAGGAGGAAATCTTCGCGGTGGTGGAATCGGTCTCGTTTCCCATCCAGACCATGTACGGACCGGCCTTAAACATCAACTGGCGGGTGGATTACATCTTCTCCTTCGCGGCTCCCCAGGGAAAACTCGAAAGCCTAAACCCCGTCTTCCAGACCATGATCCGCTCCTTCCGCATCGACCCGCGCTGGCTGAGCAAATACAGCCAACTGGTCGAATACCTGATCCAGGCCCAGATCAAACAGATCCGCAACGTTGGGGAATTGAGCCGGATTATTTCCCGCACCAGCGACGAGATCAGCGAGATGTCCATGCAGGCTTACCGGGAACGCCAGGCGGTCAACGACCGGATCGCGGAAAACTTTTCCCGCCATATCCGCGGCGTGGACGCCTACCGGGACCCGGATGGGGAAACGGTCGAACTCCCCGGCGGTTACCGCCGGGCCTGGACCAACAGCCTGGGAGAATACATCCTCTCCGAGGAACAGGACTACGACCCCAACCCGGGTTCCAGCCAGAACTGGCGGGAAATCACGCGGGCCGAATAAATTCGGAAGCCGGAGGGATTCTTTCCGCCAGGGCGGCGGCGATCTTCATCATGAAACGGGCGTAATTCTCCAGGGAGAAGCAAGCCCGGGCCCTTTCCCGCCCCTTCTCCCCCATCCGCCGGGCCCGCTC
>CAZIEA010000145.1:0-3582 GCA_964538495.1 uncultured bacterium
CCAAGCACGATCGGGTCACCCTGACCCTGCCGGTCCTGAACGCCGCCCGCCGGGTGATTTTCCTGGCCTCCGGGGAAGCCAAGGCCGCCGTGCTCAAGGAAGTCCTGGAAGATCCCAAAAGCCGGCTGCCCGCCGCCCTGGTCCGGCCCGAGGCCGGGGAGGCCCTGTTCCTGCTCGATCCCGGGGCCGCTTCCGCCCTTTCCCCCTGAGACTAAAAATGCCTGGCATTTTTAGTCTCATTCCCCGGGTCCGTTTGCCCTTGACTCGGGGGAGGGGGCCGATAGAATAACCAAACTTCTGGAGTCCGCCCGGAACCGGGTCAGGGCTCCGGTTTCAGGCCGTTTAATGGAATCCGCCAAAAGGAGGAAGAAGAAATGACAGTCAAGATCGGCATCAACGGTTTCGGCCGCATCGGCCGGCAGGTTTTTCGGGCCCTGGAAGGGGAGAAGGGCTTCCAGGTGGCGGCGATCAACGATCTCACCAGCCCCGTCGTTCTCGCCCACCTGCTCAAGTACGATTCCGTGCACCGGAAATTCGCGGGCACCGTCTCCGCCTCCGAAGGCGCGATCACGGTCAACGGCCGCCAGGTCAAGGTCCTGAGCGTGAAAGACCCGTCCCAGCTTCCCTGGGCCGAGCTGGGGGTGGACATCGTCCTGGAGGCGACCGGGGTCTTCCGGAGCGCCGAGGACCTGGAGAAGCACATCAAGGCCGGGGCGAAAAAGGTGTTGCTGACCGTGCCCCCGAAAAAGGACCCCGAGGGCAAGATCAAGCTGGTGGTAATGGGGGTGAACGACCAGGACCTGGGCCCCAAGCAGATATTCGTTTCCAACGCTTCCTGCACCACCAACTGCCTGGCCCCCTTG
This sequence comes from uncultured bacterium, assembly GCA_964538495.1. Lineage (GTDB taxonomy): Bacteria > Auribacterota > Erginobacteria > Erginobacterales > DAOSXE01 > CAZIEA01. Next base: position 864 of record CAZIEA010000145.1, read on the forward strand.
GCCAAGGTCCTGCACGAGGCTTTCGGCATCCGGCGCGGCCTCATGACCACCATCCACGCCTACACCAATGACCAGCGCATCCTCGACGCCCCCCACAGCGACCTGCGCCGTGCGCGCAGCGCCGCCGTGAGCATGATCCCGACCACTACCGGCGCGGCCAAGGCGGTGGGGAAAGTGCTTCCCGAGCTTAACGGCAAACTCGACGGGACCTCGATCCGGGTCCCGACCCAGGACGGCTCCCTGGTCGACCTGGTGGCCGAGCTGGAGAAGCCGGCGGACCGCGACGCCGTCAACGCCGCCGTCAAGGCCGCCGCCGAGGGAGAACTCAAGGGCATCCTGGAATACTGCGAGGACCCGATCGTCTCCATCGACGTGGTCGGCAATCCCTCTTCCTCGATCTTCGACGCCCTCTCCACCATGGTCATGGGCGGCAACTTCATCAAGGTCTTTTCCTGGTACGATAACGAGTGGGGTTACTCCTGCCGTTGCGTGGACCTGATCAAGAAGATGGCCCGCTGAAAGGCGCTTAGGGAGATGGGATGACCAGAAAATTGTTCATCGAGGACCTGGACCTGGCCGGGAAGAAAGCCCTGGTCCGGGTCGATTTCAACGTTCCTCTCGACGGGGCCGGTGCCATTGCCGACGACACCCGGATCCGGGCCGCGCTTCCCACCGTCCGCTATGTCCTGGATCGGGGCGCCTCGGCGATCCTGATGAGCCACCTGGGGAGGCCGAAAGGCAAGCCGGACCCGGCCCAGAGCCTGGCCCCGGCGGCGCGGCGCCTTTCGGAGCTGCTGGGGCGCCCGGTGGCTTTCGCCGGCGACTGCGTGGGCCCCGAGGCCGAGCGCGCGGCGGCGGAGCTCAAGCCGGGGGAGGTCCTCCTGCTCGAGAACCTCCGCTTCCACCCGGAAGAGGAGAAGGGCGGGGAGGATTTCTCCCGGGCACTGGCTTCCCTGGGGGACGTCTACATCGACGACGCCTTCGGCACTGCCCACCGGGCCCACGCCTCCATGGCGGGAGTGACAAAATTCGTGCAACCGGCGGCCATGGGCTACCTCCTGCGCCGGGAAGTGCAATATCTCCACCAGGCGGTCGAGAACCCGGTTCGCCCCTTCACCGCCGTCATGGGCGGGGCCAAGGTGGCCGACAAAATCCAAGTCATCGCCAACCTGCTCAAGAAGGTGGACAGCCTCCTGATCGGGGGCGCGATGGCCTACACCTTCCTCAAGGTCCGGGAGGTGGAAGTGGGGGATTCGCGGGTGGAGACGACGATCACCGACAAGAAGGGCCGCTCGATCGACGTCGCCGCCCTGGTCCGGGGTATCCTGGGCCAGGCCGAGGAACGCGGGGTCAAGCTTCTCCTACCGGTCGATCACGTCGTGGCCGACCGGTTCGCCGCCGACGCCGCCGTCAAGGTAGCGGACTCCGAAGCGATCGCGCCGGGCTGGATGGGCCTGGATATCGGGCCCAAGACCGTTAAGCTTTATTCCGAAATCATCCGCAAATCCGGCACTGTGGTCTGGAACGGCCCCATGGGGGTCTTCGAGTGGCCGGCCTTCGCCGAGGGAACAATGGCGATCGCCCGGGCCCTGGGGGGCTCCCGGGCCGTGAGCATCGTGGGGGGAGGGGATTCGGTCGCCGCCGTCAACTTGAGCGGCGTGGCCGATCGGATCAGCCACATCTCCACCGGGGGGGGCGCTTCCCTGGAATACCTGGAGGGCAAGGCGCTCCCCGGGGTGGAGGCTCTCACCGACGTCCCGAACTAAAACTCAACTTTTTTTCCACAGATTTCACAGATTTTCACGGATTATTCCTTCATGCTCTTCATGTCCTTCATGGTGGAAAAAACAGGCTGAAGGCTGAAGGAACCGCCGCCGCATTTACATGTAGACATGTAGGACATGTAGAAAATCTGCTTATCTCACGCCAAGACGCAAAGACGCCAAGAACGGATTACGGATCACTGATTACGGATTACTTTTACGGCCTCCTGTCTCCTGTTTCCTGATTTTTTGGGCTCTGGGCCGAACTACGATTACGACAACGACAACGATAACGATTCAAGGGGAAAGATGAGAAAACCTTTTGTCGCCGGTAACTGGAAACTTTTCAAGACCATCCCCGAAGCCGAGGAGCTGGCCTCGGCTCTGGCCGGGAAACTCTCCGGGGTCAAGGGGGCGGACCTGCTGGTCTGCCCTCCCTATCCCGCCCTCAAGCCGGTGGCCGATGTTCTCAGCGGGAGCGGGATCGCCCTCGGGGCCCAGGACCTTTTCTACCGGGATTCCGGGGCCTGGACCGGGGCGGTTTCCGGCCCGATGCTGAAAGCCGCGGGCTGTGCCTTCGTGATCGTCGGGCACTCCGAACGCCGCGAGCACTTCGGGGACACCGGCTCCGTGGTCAACCTCAAGGTCAAGGCCGCTCTTGCCTCCGAGCTGACCCCGATCGTCTGCATCGGGGAACCGCTGGAGAAGCGCCAGCAGAACGTGACCAAGGAATTCCTGCGCAAGCAGTTCGAGGAATCCTTCGCCGGCCTGGGGGCTGCCGAAATCGGAAGCCTCCTAGTGGCTTACGAGCCGATCTGGGCGATCGGGACAGGCAAGACCGCCACCCCGGCCCAGGCCCAGGACACCCAGGCTTTCGTCCGGGAGCTTTTCGCCGGCCGCTACGGCCGTCCGGCCGCCGCCGGTTTGCGCATTCTCTACGGTGGGAGCGTCAAGCC
>CAZIEA010000145.1:3597-6655 GCA_964538495.1 uncultured bacterium
ACATCGACGGGTTCCTGGTCGGGGGGGCTAGCCTGGAGGCGGCTTCCTTCGCCGAGATCGTCCAGGGCTGTCTCTAAAAACCAGGAAACAGGAGTCAGGACACAGGATACAGGAGGCGTAAAAGTAATCCGTAATCAGTAATCCGTAATTCGTGTATCGTAAAACTCGAAATCCGAAATCAGAAAACCGAAACAAATCTCAAATTCGAATTTATCTACATATTCTACATGCCTACATGTGAATGAGGCGGCGGTTCCTTCAGCCTTCAGCCTGTTTTTTTTCACCATGAAGGGCATGAAGAGCATGAAGGAATAATCCGTGTAAATCTGTGAAATCTGTGGAAAAGAATTAATCTGCGGTAATCTTAGTTTGTAGTACCCAATCCGCGTAATCTCAGTTCAAGGGAGGGACAACGATGTTTTATCCGATCCTGATCGCGCTCTACGTGTTGGTCTGCACCGCCCTGGTGGTGGTGGTGCTGCTCCAGTCCGGCAAGGGCGAGGGATTGGCCGGGGTTTTCGGCGGCGGCACCGGGCAGGCCATTTTCGGCGCCCGCACCGGAGATATCCTGACCAAGTCCACGACAATCCTGGCCGTGCTCTTCATGATCCTCTCCCTGGCGCTCTTCCTGCTTTCCGCCCATAGCGGCGCGACCTTGAGCGAGGAAATCGCCGAGTACACCGAGACCTCCGAACCGGCCGCGCCGGCGCCGGCGGACTGACCGATCGGCCCGTGAAGTCCTGGCTCGCCCTCGGGATCGTCACCTCGGTCCTGCTGGCGGCCTATGTCGCTGTTCCCTTCCATTACCGCTCCGGGGCCGGAGGCACCCCCGGCGAGACGGTCCGGCGGGCGGCCCTGGGCGCCAAGATCCGGGGCCTGGATCCCCAGGACATCGGCGACACCATCAGCGCCTCGGTGGCCGGGCAGATTTTCGAGACCCTCTACACCTACGCCTACCTGGAAAGGCCCTATCGCCTGATCCCCTCCTTGGCCGCCGCCGACCCCGAGATCAGCCCCGACGGGCTCACCCTGACCATCCCGGTCCGGCCCGGGATTTTCTTCGCCGACGACGATTCTTTCCCCGGGGGGAAGGGGAGGGAACTGACCTCGGAAGACTTCATTTACGCCTGGAAGCGGATGGCCGATCTCAACAACCGCTCCACCAACTACTCCGCCATTTTCCAGGGTTGGGTGGAGGGGCTGGACGAGTTCCGCGCGAGCACCTCCGCCGGCGAAGCCGATTACGACCGCCCGGTGGCGGGGCTTTCCGCCCCGGACCGCTATACCATCGTCATCCGCCTGACCAAGCCTTATCCCTTCCTAGTCTACTGGTTGGCCCATCTCCCCACCGCCCCGGTGGCCCGCGAGGCGGCCGCGCGCTACGGGGCCGAACTCGTCAATCATCCGGTGGGGACCGGGCCTTACCGCCTGGAGGGGGATTTCCGCTCCAACCGCTTCGCGTTGGCGAGAAACCCCGGCTACCGGATCGAAACCTACCCGGCAAAGGGTCAGGAGAGCGACCTGGAGGCCGGCCTCCTCCGGGACGCCGGCCGGCGCATTCCCTTCATCGACCGGATCGAGTATTCTCTGATCGAGGAGTCCCAGCCCCTCTGGCTGGCGTTTCTGGACGGGCAACTCGACGCTTCCGGTATCCCCAAGGACAACTTCGGCGAAGTCATCACCCCGGGCCGGGAGCTGGAAGGGCGGCTGCGCGAGCGGGGGATCAGGCTGATCAAATTCGAGGACCCCGCCGTCTTCTATTACGGTTTCAACATGGCCGATCCCCTGGTGGGGAAAAACCTGCCCCTGCGCCGGGCGATGTCGCTGGGCTTCGACCGGGAAACCTACATCGAGAGCTTTTTCAACGGGCGGGGGCGGATCCCGATCGGGCCCATCCCGCCCGCTTTCCCGGGATTCCGGCCGGAAAACGTCAATCCCTGGACCCGCTACGACCCGGCGGCGGCCCGCGCGCTCCTGGCCGAGGCGGAAAAAATCCACGGCGGCCCGCTTCAAGCGCTCAAGGTCGCCGTCCCCGGGACCGACACCACCATCCGCCAGAACGGGGAATTTTTCCGGGTGCAGATGGAGCGGATCGGACTGAAGCTCGAGATGGACTACATGACCTGGCCCCGGTTCCAGGACGCCAACCGCACCGGCAGCCACCAGGTCTTCGCCTTGGGCTGGCAGGCGGATTACCCGGATGCCCAGAATTTTCTCCTGCTCTTTTACGGCCCCAACCGGTCCCCCGGGCCCAACTCCTGCAATTTCAGCGATCCCGAGTTCGATCGGCTTTACCGGGAGGCCTCGGTCCTGCCCGCGGTGGCAGAGCGGGTCCCCTACTATCACCGGATGGAAGACATCGTGATCGAGCAGTGCCCCTGGATCCTCACCATTTACCGGGTCAACTACGTCCTGGTCCATTCCTGGCTGCGCAATTACAAGCCCCACGAGTTCGCGGAAGGGACGGTCAGGTTCCAGGCCGTGGACGAGGCGGAGCGCCTGCGTTACCTGGAGGCCCTGCAAAACCCGTGAACCATGATCAGTGATCCGTAATCCGTCGAAAACCAGGATACAGGAAACAGGAGTCAGGATGCCGTAAAAGTAATCCGTAATCAGTGATCCGTAATCCGTGTATCGTAAAACTCGAAATTCGAAATCAGAAATCCGAAACAAATCTCAAATTCGAATTTTCCAAACCATTCGCCGGTTTTTGCGGTTTCGAATTTCGAGTTTCTGATTTCGAATTTATCTACATGTTCTACATGGTTGAAAAGGGGGCGGTTCCTTCAGCCTTCAGCCTATTTCTTCACCATGAAGGACATGAAGTGCATGAAGGAATAATCTGTGTAAATCTGTGTAATCTGTGGACAGAATCAATCTGCGGTAATCTGCGTAATCTTAGTTGCCATTGGCGGCGATTCGCGAGATTCGCGGTTAAATCTGTGGGAAAAAATCTGCGGTAATCCGAGTATGAAAGGGTATCTGATCAGGCGGGTGCTCTACTGTTTTCCGGTTCTGCTGGGCGTGAGCCTGATCACGTTTTTGCTTTTCCGGGTGG
>CAZIEA010000146.1:0-6650 GCA_964538495.1 uncultured bacterium
CGCGAGCTCGTGGAATGGATGCGATCCTACAATGCCGACCCTTCCCACCGGGTCAAGCTCCGGTTTTACGGCTTCGACAGCCCGACCTCCATGACCGGCACCGACAGCCCGAGACGGCTTTTGTATTTCGCCCTCGATTACCTGGCCGCGCTTGACGGCGAAAGCGCCCGCGCGCGCCGCCGACGCATCGATGCGCTGCTGGGGGAGGACTCCGCCTGGGAAAACCCCGCGGCCCTGATGGATCCGGCCAAGTCAGTGGGATTGTCGGAGGCGGCCGCGGCGCTCCGGATCGAGACGGAGGAGCTGATCGCGGAGTTGCGCTCCCGCCGCCCGGAGCCGGATGCCGGGAGCGGCCGGGACCGGTATCTGGAGGCATTGCGGTACGCCGAGCTGGCGCGGCAGTTGCTGAACTACCACGCCGCTACCGCGCGCAATTCGCCGCGGCGGCTGGCGGAGCTTCTCGGAGCGCGCGACACCATGATGGCGGACAACCTCGCCTACATATCGGAACGCGAGCGTCTCCGGGGGAAGGTCCTGGTTTTCGCCCACAACCGCCACCTGCAGCGAGGGGAGGCGCAATGGCAACTGGGCCCCGAGCTGCTCGAGTGGTGGCCGGCGGGCGCGCACCTGGAGGCGATGTTCGGCCCAGGTTATGCGGTCATCGGCTCGGCGGTGGGGTTTTCCGAAGCCAACGGCATCGGTCGGCCCGAAGCCGGCACTCTCGAAGCCCGGTTCACCGCCCGGCCGGGGCCGGCTCTGCTGATTCCGACGCACCGGGGGAGGGGGTTTCCGGAGGCGGAAATCGCCGCGCTCCCGGTCCGCTCCGGCAGCGCGAGAAATTCCACCTATTTTCCCCTGGACCGGCAAAGCCTCGCCGACTTCGATTGGCTGGCGGTCCTGGATTCGACGGGCTACACCCGCGGCGGATTGCCTCTGCCCTGAAGGCTGAAGGAACTGCCGCCGTATTCACATGTAGACATGTAGGGCATGTAGAAAACCCGCTTTTCTCACGCCAAGACGCAAAGACGCCAAGAAAACCGATTTGCCTACGGATTAACCGCTAATCTCGCCAATCCCCACGAATCAAGGTGACGGATTACGGATCACTGATCACGGATTACGGCCCTTCAAGCCCTTCATGATCTTCATGGTAAAAAAGCAAGGCTGAAGGGTGAGTGAGTTCATATGGCCGCTGACCCGATTTGCGGAATGAAGGTGGATGAAGCGACGGCCCTGCGCGCCGTACGCGGGGGCGAGACGTTTTTCTTTTGCAGCGAGTCCTGCCGGCGGAAGTTTCTGGCCTCGCCTGCCTCCGCGCCGCGGGAAGTCAGGCCGCCGGGCCATGCCGTGTACACCTGCCCGATGCACCCGGAAATCGAGCAGGATCATCCCGGCGATTGCCCCAAGTGCGGCATGGCCCTGGAGCCCAAGACGGCTTCGGCGGGCGCGGACGCCGGGGAGGACGTCGAACTGCGCGACATGACCCGGCGTTTCCTGATCGGCGCCGTCCTGACGTTGCCGGTGTTCGTCCTGGCGATGGTTCACTTGATCCCGGCGCTCGCCCACCGGTCTTGGGCGGATGGCCCCGCCTCGCGCTGGATACAACTTATTCTCACCACGCCGGTGGTCGTTTGGGCGGCCAAGCCGTTCTTCCGCCGCGGTTGGCGCTCCGCCGTGACGCTTCACCTGAACATGTTCACCCTGGTTTCCATCGGCGTAGGCGCCGCATTCGCGTTCAGCGTCGCGGCCATGCTCGTGCCCGGCCTGTTCCCGGACACGATGCGGCACGAGGGCAAGGTCGCCGTCTACTTTGAGGCGGCGGCGGTGATCGTTGTCCTGGTGCTCTTCGGCCAGGTGCTCGAACTTAGGGCGCGCCGCCGCACGGGCGGCGCCATCAGAGCGTTGCTCAATCTCGCGCCGCCCACGGCGCGCCTGGTCGCCGCGGGAGGAGATCGGGAAGTCCCGCTCGACCGGGTGAAAGTCGGCGACCGGCTGCGCGTGGTTCCGGGCGACAAGGTGCCGGTCGACGGCACGGTGGTCGAGGGCCACTCCAGCGTGGAGGAGTCCATGATCACCGGCGAACCCCTTCCGGTGGAAAAGGCCGTCGGCGACAAGGTGACGGGGGGCACCGTCAACGGCTCCGGCAGTTTCGTCATGCGCGCCGAGCGGGTGGGCAGCGACACGTTGCTCGGCCGGATCGTGAACATGGTGGCCGAGGCCCAACGCAGCCGCGCGCCCATCCAAGGGCTCGCCGACAAGGTCGCGGGCATCTTTGTGCCGACGGTGCTCGCGGTGTCGGTTCTCACCTTCATCCTCTGGATGTGGTTGGGACCGGAGCCCAAGCTCGCGCACGCCGTTGTCAACGCCGTTGCGGTTCTTATTATCGCTTGTCCGTGCGCTCTCGGCCTGGCCACGCCCATGTCGATCATGGTCGGCGTCGGGCGCGGCGCGCAGGAGGGTGTGCTCGTGAAGAATGCCTCTTCGCTCGAACGGCTGGAGAAAGTCACCATGCTCGTCGTGGACAAGACGGGCACTCTCACCGAGGGGAAGCCCAGGCTCGTGGAGATCCTGCCCGCGAAAGGTTTCGCCGCCGGGGAATTCCTGCGTCTTGCCGCCTCCCTGGAGCGGAACAGCGAACACCCGCTCGCCGAGGCGATTGTGCAAGGCGCGCGGGAGCGGGGTGTCGCTTTTGCGGAAGTAAAAGACTTTCGTTCCGTGACGGCCGGCGGGGTCGCCGGCGCCGTCGGCGGCCGGGCCGTGATGATCGGCAAGCCGGATTTCCTGCGCCACGAGAAGATTGCGGGTTTGGAGCCGCTGGAAGCCTCGGCGGCGACTCTTCAAGCGGAAGGCAAGACCGCGATGTTCGTCGCCGTCGACGGGAAACCGGCGGGAATCCTCGCCGTCGCCGACCCCATCAAAGCCTCCGCGCCGGAAGCAATCCGCGACCTCCACGCGCTCGGGATAAAGCTTGTCATGCTCACCGGCGACAATCGTCGCACCGCCGCCGCCGTGGCCGGCCGCCTCGGCCTCGATGCGCTCATGGCGGAAATCGACCCCGCCGGGAAAGTCGCCTATGTCAAGAAGCTGCGCGCGGAAGGCAAACGCACGGCGATGGCCGGCGACGGCATCAACGACGCTCCCGCCCTCAGCGAAGCGGACGTCGGCATCGCCATGGGCACCGGCGCCGACGTGGCCATGCAAAGCGCGGGCATTACCCTCGTGCAAGGGGACCTCCGCGGTATTGCCAAGGCCGTCCGCCTCAGCCGGGCCACCATGGGAAACATCCGGCAGAATCTGTTTTTCGCCTTTCTCTACAACGTGCTGGGCATCCCGGTGGCGGCGGGAGTGCTTTACCCGTTCTTCGGCTTGCTGCTCAGCCCGATTATCGCCGGGGCCGCGATGAGCCTGAGTTCCGTCTCGGTCATCGGCAACGCCTTGCGGCTCCGGAGCGTGGAGTTGTGAGGATGCGGTGGAGTTGTTGCCCGCCGCCGCATTCACATGTAGACATGTAGGGCATGTAGAAAACCTGCTTTTCCTTCATGCTCTTCATGATCTTCATGGTGAGAAAAGCAGGCTGAAGACTGAAGGAACTGCCGCCGGCAAAAAAAGAGTTGCGCCGAAGGGATTTTGTTTTCATACTCCCCGCTCACGGGGAAGCCGGGACAAAGTAAAACGCACCTTAATTCAGGGAGAAAACATGAGCGAAAAACAACCGATATTGAAAGATAAATGCGATGCCGAGAGCCGGCAAAGGCTCTTGGCGCTGAACAATTCCAAGTTGCACGATTTTGTTGCCCATTACGCCGAGCTTTGCCGGCCGGACTCGGTTTACGTCTGCGACGACGCCCCCGGGAGCGTGGCCTATATCCGGGACCAGGCCTTGAAATTGAAGGAGGAGCAGGCGCTGGCTTTGCCGGGGCATACCGTGCATTTCGACGGCTATTTCGACCAGGGCCGGGACAAGGAAGTGACCAAGTATCTGCTTCCTCCCGATATCCAGCTCGGCCCCCGCATCAACAGCATCGACGAGGAAAAGGGGTTCAAGGAGATCGAGGGTCTGCTGGCGGGGATCATGGCGGGGAAACAGATGTACGTCCTCTTCTTCTGCCTGGGCCCGACTTTCTCGGAATTTTCCGCCCCCTGCGTCCAGATCACCGATTCCGCTTACGTCGCCCATTCCGAGTACATTCTCTATCGCCCCGGCTACGAGTATTTCAAGAGTATCGGCGATTCCCGGGACTTTTTCCGCTACGTCCATTCCGCGGGCGAGCTCAAGGACAGCGTGAGCGTTAACGTCGATCAGAAGCGGATTTACATTGACCTTAAGGAAAACATTGTTTTCAGCACCAACACCCAGTACGCGGGCAACACCGTGGGGCTGAAGAAGCTCTCCCTGCGCCTAGCTATCCGCAAAGCTTCCCGGGAAGCCTGGCTGGCCGAGCACATGCTCCTGATGGGGGTCAAGGGGCCCGGCGGCCGGGTGACCTACGTCTCCGGGGCGTTTCCCTCCGCCTGCGGCAAGACTTCGACCGCCATGTGCTCGGGCGAGACCATCATCGGCGATGATATTGCCTACCTGCGGGAAAAGGACGGGGTCTGCCGGGCCGCCAACGTCGAGGCCGGGATCTTCGGGATCATCCAGGACGTCAACCCCAAGGACGATCCCGTGATCTGGAACACCTTGACCACTCCGGGCGAGGTGATCTTCAGCAACGTGTTGGCGGTCAAAGGGACGCCCTACTGGCTGGGGGACGGGAGGCAGGTTCCGGAGGAAGGGGTCAACTTTTCCGGCAAATGGTACCGGGGCAAGAAGGACAAGAACGGCAACCCCATCCCCCATTCCCACAAGAACGCCCGCTACACCATCGGCCTTTCTCGCCTGGACAACCTCGATCCCCGGGCCGACGACCCTGAGGGCGTTCCCCTGAGCGGGATTCTTTTCGGAGGCCGGGACTCGGACACCTGGGTTCCCGTCCAGCAGGCCTTCGACTGGGAACACGGCGTCCTGACCATGGGCTCGTCGCTGGAGTCCGAGACCACGGCGGCCACCATCGGGCAGGAAGGGGTCCGCAACTTCAACATCATGTCCAACCTTGATTTTCTTTCCATTCCCATCGCCCAGTACATCCGCAATTACCTGGCTTTCGGTCGCTGTCTGCAGACCCCGCCCGCCATCTTCGGGGTCAATTACTTCCTCCGGAACCGGGACGGGAAATTCCTCAACGGGATGGAGGACAAGCGGGTCTGGCTGAAGTGGGTCGAGCTGGCCATCCACGGCGAGGTGAAGACGCTTTCCGCCCCCACGGGCCTGATCCCGCGCCATGGCGACCTGCAGCGCTTGTTCCAGGACGTTCTCAACAAGGATTACACCCGGGAAGACTACGTGCGCCAGTTCACCATCCGGGTTCCGGAAAACCTGGCCAAGTTGGAGAGGATCTCCCACATCTACTACGCCCAGGTCCCGAACGCTCCCCACCGCCTTTTCGACGTTTTCGAGGAGCAGAAGGCCCGGCTCCAGGCCCTGCGCCGCCAGCACGGGGACTACGTTTCCCCCCTGCTTCTGGCCTAAGCCGGCCGGCTCGTGCCCGAACTCCCGGCGCCACCCCCCTATCTTCACCTAACTTCCTTACCACAGAGCGCACAGAGAAACAGCAGAGGCCACAGAGAATTATTTTTTCCTTACCATGAAGAGCATGAAGGGCCGTAATCCGTGATCAGTGATCCGTAATCCGTAATCCGGCGCCTGAAATATTGGGAATCCAGAATCCAGAATTCAGAATCCAGAATACGCGGCTTTGGAAATTGATTTTTTGGCGTCTTTGCGTCTTGGCGCCTTTGCGTGATGAAAGCGGGTTTTCTACATGTCCTACATGTCTACATGTGAATGCGGCGGCGGTTCCTTCAGCTTTCAGGCGCCGGATGCCAGGAGAGCGAGGATACGCTCGGCGGCCGTTGCGGCGCCGTTTAAGGGAATGTCGGCGAAGTCATCCGGCTCTTCCAGGAGCGCCCGGGCGGCCGCCCCCAGCTTTCCCGCCCGGATATCCGCCCCGCTGATGTAGCGGCAGGGGAGGGAGCGCCGCGCCCCCTCGACCAGGACCGGATATTCCGCGAACTCCCCCCGGTCGGTGTAGAGCATCCGGGTCCGGTTGGCGATGCACTCGGAAAGGATGCCGTAGCCGGGTTTGGTGGCCACGATGTCGGCGGCCCGGACCAGGTCCGGGTAGCTGAGGCCCCGCCCCGACAATTCTTCCCGGGAAAAATTCCGGATCCCTCTCACCCCGGCCCCGACCCGCTCGCTTGCCAGCCAGGCGATGCCCGGGTCTGAGCTCATGGTCCTAAACAGCTTTTCGTCCAGGCCGAAGCCGCCGAAGGAGAGCAGGACGAGGGGCCGGCCCGCCTCGAGCCCGAGGGCGGCCCGGGCCTCTTCCCGCCCCAGCCGGGAGGGGCGGGCGATCAGGGGGATCGGCTCCTGGCGGGGGAAGGCTTCCAGCCCGGCCGAGAAGGGCAGCCGCAGGAGCAGTCCGGCCTTGGCATAGCTTTCCCGGATCGGGGGGAGTTCCCCGGCGTACTCGGGATAGCGCCGGACATAGGGCTGGTAGATCCAGTCCCAGGAAAAGTTGGCCAGGGCCAGGGAGGGGAGGGAGGCCGCC
>CAZIEA010000147.1:0-5850 GCA_964538495.1 uncultured bacterium
CGGTTGTAATCCCGACCGCGACACTCAGCCCGACGGCGCTGTCGAGCGCGCCGGCCCGGAAATATTTCAAGTTCACCCTCAGCGAGTCGGACATCAGAATGGGTTTCAACGAACGTCGCCAGGTGAAAGCGACGGTCTGGTACACAGCGGCGCCGCATTTCATCCCCGTGGACGTCACGGCCGACCCCAACACGAAGTGGGAGACGTCGTGGTCCGCCGTCGCGACGGCCGACCGCGGTACGATCGAAAGTCACAGCCGGCCTGATTGGTGCACGATAACGGCCCGGTTTACGGCCCCGGACGGCAAGTCGTTCAGCGCCTCCTGCAAGGTAACCGTTACCGACCCGGCGGCGGCGGGACCGGAGGTTGATTTCCGGATCGAGCCCGATGAGCGCACCTACCGTGTCGGCCAGCCGCTGGAGTTCATCCAGATGGTGCCGCCGCCGCATACCAACCTGGAGTTCACCTGGTATATCGAACAACGGGAAGTCGCCGGGAAGACCGCGCAACACACTTTTGATTCCCCGGGCAGATACACCATCCGCCTGGTGGTCAAATCAACCGTTACCGGCCGGGAATATTCCTCCTTCAAGACCGTCCACGTTGTTCAGCCGGTGGAGATGACATCCACCCCGGTAACACCACCGGCTGCCGGGGAGAGGACCCCGGCTCCCAGGCCGGACGCGAGATGGAGGAACCGGTTCGAAGCCAGGAAAACCGACAGAGGGCTTGATCTTAGATCCAGTTATTTCGATATCGCCAGAAATAGTTGGTCGGAATATCGATCATTCGGCAGAGTGATGGGGGAAACGCCGGAGACTTTTATCATTGCGACCGGCGAACAAGCCGACGGGATCAACTCGGGCTGGCTCATATATCCCGATACGAGCGGCAACAGCGTCTGCCTGAGATACTCGGTACTCTCCTTTAAATTCTCCAGCAAAGAAGGCTATGTTGTCTATCAGGGCAGCCTGGAACTGCACAATAAGATACCCGACCCCCGGACGTTGAAGTTCAAGGAGGTAAAACCCCGGGGGGCGACCGCTGAATGGTCGTGCACCGACGGAAGCCTCTGCCGGGCGGAGATCTCGAAGTCCCCCCCCTCCGGAGAGAGTATGGCGGCGGGAGGGGTAAAAGACCTGGGCTGCGTGGAAGGGGGTGGTCGGGAAGCCGGATGCACCGATGAGCAGATCTGGTCGGTTTTCCCGGCCGCCGCTCAACTCGGCTTCCTCCCCGCCGAGGAGAAGCGGGAGAAAAAGGCTTCATTGTCGTTCCGGGTCAAGAATCGCGGTTTCGGGTACTACACGGGATACAGCAGCTACTGGAACAGGACGACCGCCGCGCCGTCGGGCAGCGGCGACTGGTGGCGTTCGGTCAACCTGAGCGTCAATGTTTATCCCGGTGTCGAGGACGCCAAGGGCGATCACGAGCAGTACATCGCCACCGGTGGCAGATTGAACTACACGGTTCGGGAATTCCCGCTGGGCGACTCCGCCTTCCTGCTGAGCAACGACTTGGGCCCCTTCAATACAACCGTCCTCGTGCGGAACGCCGTAATTCACGCCAGCGGACAGGATACCTCCCAGGGGGCCGGCAACTACTATGTGGAAGTGGACAGGGCCGTGCTGGAAAGTATGGTAGAGCGAATCCGCGGACTGGACTGTGACCTTGTCCCCTCCGCCGCTGCGCCGACACTTCCGCCCCTGGTCCTCATCAAGTACAAGAATACGGAGTGGCCCGCCCGGGTCGTGGATGGCAAGCTGGAGGTCCGCGGGGCAAAAGGCATCGCCGGGAGTTGGGGCACACAGTGGAAGCCGGTTGCCTCCGGTGTCTCCGGCTTCAAGGGCGCCGGGACGGGCAAGGGCCCCGTGCTTATCTACGAATCGGGTTCCCGCTGGCACGTCGTTATGCTCAACTGGGCCAGCGGCGCGCCCGAGAACCGGAGATCCTTCGACCAGGAGATCATCATCAGGCAGCCGGGCGAGTTCGGGGTGATCCTGCAGGTGGGGGACAGGTGCTTCGATTACAGCTTCAACGACCTGAAGGAAGTGTGGTGTGAGACCGGGAAGTACAAGTGATGAGAAATGTCCTGTTTCTGGCCGTGTTCCTGTCGTTAAACACTCCCCCGAACGCCCGGGGCGCCTCCGGTGACGCGGAACCCGTCAAGGTTGAGCTGATCCAGAAGGCGCTCGTCCGGACTGCGGGGGCTCTCGGCTGGAGTTCCGAGATAATGGTGTCCGAAGAAGCCGACGGGAGTACCGGCTATCTGGTTATAGGCGACTCCGGGATGGCGGCGATCTATGCCTACGGCAGTGAAAACGAGGCTACAACCGCTTTCGAGAAGACCGCGGTTGGAGAGAAATCGCTTTTCCACGGGCACCCCTCGACCGCCGGAGAGAACGCGGGGCTGTACTTCCGCGCCTGGCGGACCGGCAGCCTGATGTTCTCGATTATGGAGGCAACCGGCGAGGGCGCCGAGATTTTCTTCTCCATTGCGGTCAAGATTGCCGGGGATGAACCGGCGGCGGAAACGGGGGGGATTCCACCGGGAGGGGAGGCCCGGGAGGGCAGCCTTTTTATCACGGATATTGAGCGGCGGGGCAAAGTCATCTCGGTCCGGCTGACCGGCAGGGGCCTGAAGCCCGGGACGGTCGCGCAGGGAGAGTTGAGGAGATCTTACGATAATACTACCATCCAGCGGGGAGCCTGCGTGGTCGGCGAGGATGGGCTTGCGGCCTTGCATTTTCGCGCCCCCTATATGGGTTGGACGCCTGGCCGGTACACGGTTCACGTCCAGGTCGCTGATGACCTGACGGCTGCACGCGACCTGGAAATTTCCGATTGATCAGGGGTGAATTGAAGGAGATCAAGATGAAGGTAAAGTGGGCGATTTGCTGGGTTGCGGCAATGGTCTTCCTGGCCGGCTGCGCGAGCACCGATGTCCGGCAGTTGCGCCAGGAAAGGGACGGACTGGCGGCAGAATTATCCTTCCGGGAGAACCGGATCGCCGATCTGGAAAAGCAGAACCAAGTTTTGTCGGATGAACTGGCCTATCAGAAGGAGGTCGGCGAAACCCTGCAGAGAGAAAAGACAGCCCGGATCAAAGAGTCCTCGATCGTCCGGCGAGACGCCCGCGCCTTCGTACAGGAGCAGATGAGGGCGATCCGAAAGTTTTCCGAGAACAAGGATCTTCTCGATTACGTGGGGGGTGAACCGATCGACCGGCCCGGGACCGGGGGAGATAACCTTCTCCTCGTTGATATGAAGAACCGGATTCCGGCAGCCGGGACATTGGTGGGTAGCAAAGTATTTGCCGAAACCAGGGCCGATCTCTCTTTCTCGGTGCTGCGACCTCAAGGCAACAACCTGGCCGTGCTCTGGGTCAGCAAGCCGGTTTCAATCCCCGGCAGCGGTCTGAGCCGGATCACGTTTGATGTCCCCGTGGCGGTGGAAGAAGGCGACCTGATCGGCCTCTTCTGCCCGGGAGAAGTTCCAGTTCCGTTCGATTCCGGTACCGGCGACACCCGGGCCTTCACGAGCCCGGCGACTGTGGGACAGGTTATCCCGGTTGACACTCTGGAAGACAGGGGAAAGCGCACTTATTCCTTTGGGGTTGTGGGATTCCTGGATTAAGCAGGGAGATCCGGGGCGTGACCTCGGCTTACTACGGGGCTGCGACCGACGAACCGGTGACCAACCCTTAAAGGCAGGCTGATAAAAGGGTTCGGGGTTCAGGCACAAAGGATAATAGGTCTTGCCGGCGACGGCGACCTCCAGGGCCCTTCGGGCGTGAGCCTGGCCCCGGACCGCCCAGAGGTCGATCCTCTCCCGGAAGACGCCGATCTCAGACCCGGGCACTTTGTCCGTGTTTAAGGGTAGACGTCGGCATCGACATAGATCGTCGACGCGCCGTCCGCCGCCATCGCGCTACTGCCGGCGATGTCTCTGGCCGAAGGGCTTTCTCTTGGAGGACGGGGACGACGAGCGGCGCGCCCCGCGCTCGGGAGCGGCCTCGCGCGGCGGCAAGGCGTGATAGTCGAATCCGTCGAGACGGCGGCGCTCGATACGCGCCTTCATTATCCGCTCGATTGCCCGCACCGTTCCCTCGTCCTCCTGTGTCACGAAGGTAAAGGCGTCGCCCAGGCGCGCCATCCGGCCGGTCCGGCCGATACGATGGGTGTAGGCGTCGGTCGTGTCGGGAATATCGTAGTTGATGACATGCGAAATCGAGGAGACGTCGATCCCGCGCGCCGCGATGTCGGTCGCGACCAGGATGCGGTATTTGCCGGAACGGAAGCCGTCGAGCGATTGCTGGCGGCGGTTCTGCGAGAGATTGCCCTGCAGTTCCGCGGCCTTGTATCCGGCGCCGACGAGAACCCGTGCCACCTTTTTGGCGCGGTGCTTGGTCCGGGTGAAGATGAGCACCGAGCCGGTCGTGGTGCGCTTGAGCAGTTCCAGAAGGAGCGGCGTCTTGAGGTTCTGCGCAACCGGGTAGAGCGCGTGCTCGACCGTGACCGCCGGCGCACCGTGCCCGATCTTGACGGTCACGGGATCGGCGAGAATCTCCCGGACGAGCCGGTCGATCTCGGGCGGCATCGTCGCCGAATAGAGGAGGGTTTGGCGATCCTTCGGTAGGCGTGCGATCACCCGGCGGATGTCGGGCAGAAAGCCCATATCGAACATCCGGTCCGCCTCGTCGATGACGAGGACCTCGAGTTTCGAAAGGTTGACCGTTTTTTTCTCGATGTGGTCGAGGAGCCGTCCCGGGCAGGCGACGACGATGTCGTGCCCGGCGCGGAGCTTCTCGACCTGCGGCCCCATCCCGACGCCGCCGTAGACAGTCATCGAACGGATCCCGGTATGCGGCGTCAGCTCGCGGATCACCTCGTGGATCTGCTCGGCTAGCTCCCGCGTCGGCGCCAGGACAAGACAGCGGAGCGTGCGATGCGATCCGGCAAGAAGCCGTTCGAGGATCGGCAGGACGAAGGCGGCGGTCTTGCCGGTCCCGGTCTGCGCGAGCCCGAGGAGGTCGCGCCCCTCGAGCACGGGCGGAATGCCCTTGGCCTGGATCGGCGTCGGCTCAGTGAATCCGAGCGCTTGGATGCCCGCACTGATGCGGGGATGGAACTTGAAGGTGGTGAAACCCATGATGGTGTGCTCCCTGGTTGTATTGAGAGCGGCACCTATGCGGAGATACTCTCGGCCGGACGGCAATGTAAATGCGATGCAAAAGTAATAATACACGCAATGGAGCCGGACGATAGTTCTTTGTTGCGGCGACCTCCAGGGCCCTTCGGGCGTGGGCCTGGCCCCGGACCTCGGAGAGGCCAACCGCCTGCGATAGACGCGCGAGGGGAGTTTTTCTCCCGGTTTTTTCCCGTGGTTTCCGTGACCGAAGCTCCGGTCCGGGACGGCCGGGAGGGGGAGAAACCCTGGCCCGGAAGCTCCCATCCGGATATAATAAAAAATACCTGCAATGGGTCTTCTGCCATAAGAATAAGGAGGAAAAAAATGAGGATTTTATCCGCCGCGGCGGTGGCGCTCCTGCTTGGGTTGTCCGTTGCGCTTGGCGCTCGGGCCCAGGATTGGAACCTTTCCACCGGCCTGGACAATGTCGCGGTGGGAGACGTGGAGGCGCTCGACGGGGAGAACGTCTGGGCCGTGATGGCCTTCATGGCCGGCCAGGGAAAAATATACCGCTTTGACGGCGGCTCCTGGTCGCTCCAGACCGCCGTCTTTCCCGTCCAGACCGCGGAACTGACGCGGCTGGCCGCCCACGACCCCGCCCGGGTCTGGGCGGTGGGAAATACCGTGGGAGCGGTTCATAACGGGCTGATCTATTTTTACGAC
>CAZIEA010000147.1:5860-6604 GCA_964538495.1 uncultured bacterium
GTCCTGGTCACTCCAGACCGCGATCCCGGGCATCTTGTGGTTCAACGACGTCTACGCCGCCGACGCCGATAACGTTTGGGCGGTGGGGGACCAAATCTACCGCACCGCGGACGGGGGGGCGACCTGGTCCTTTTCCACCGCTCCGGACTACTCCTGGTTTGGGGTTGATGGGGTCGATGCGGATCACGTCTGGGCAATCGGGGGGCCGTATAACGGCCCGGCTCAGGTGCTTTTTTTTAACGGGGATTCCTGGTCGCTCCAGTACGAGATTGACTGGGGGGCGCAAACCAGTCTCAGGACGATCTGCGCAATCAGTCCGCACGACGCCTGGGCGGGGGGAGACAAGGGCTACCTCCTCCACTACGACGGGACCAGCTGGTCGGTTTTTACCCAGATAACCGACCCATCTTATGGAGACCCGGTGGGCATCAGGGCGCTGGCGGCCTTGAGCGCGAACAGGATCTGGGCCGCGGGCGCTTCCGGTTACGTGTTTTATTTCGACGGCTCGGGCTGGAACTACGAGACGGACCTCTCGCACACATCGCTTACTTCTCTCGGCATTTCCCCGGGGGAGGCCTGGACGGGGGATGAGGGGGGAAGGATCTACCACCGGGCGGTCCCCCCCGTCGTTTCCTCCCGCGTCGGGGACTACGATGGCGACGGGACCAGCGACATCGCGTTGTTCCGGCCTTCTTCCGGGCTCTGGCTGATCCGGGGCCTGACCCGGGTTTACTTCGGCTCCTC
>CAZIEA010000148.1:0-1087 GCA_964538495.1 uncultured bacterium
ACCGAGATCGAACCCTTGGAACGGATGCGGACCCCGACCGGGATCGGGGAGTTCGACCGGATTCTGGGCGGCGGGATCGTGCCCGGATCCCTGGTTCTGGTCGGAGGGGAGCCGGGGATCGGGAAATCCACCATCCTGCTCCAGGTGAGCGGCGCCCTGGCGGAGGCGGGCGAGACCGTCCTTTACGTCAGCGGGGAGGAGTCGGTCCAGCAAACCAGGATGCGGGCGGAGCGGCTGGGGGCGGTTTCGGAACGCCTGCTGCTGGTTTCGGAGACCGATCTCGACCTGATTCTGGAGGACATCGCCGAGTTTCAGCCCGCCCTGGTCGTGGTGGATTCCATTCAGACCATGTTCCGGCCCGGCCTTTCCTCGGCCCCGGGGAGCATCGCCCAGGTCCGGGAGTGCGGGGGAAGGCTCCTGGCCGCGGCCAAGGATGGCGGCCCCCCGATTTTCCTGGTCGGGCACGTCACCAAGAGCGGCGCGATTGCCGGCCCCCGGATTCTCGAACACATGGTGGACACCGTGCTCTATTTCGAAGGGGACCGTCATCACGCCTACCGCATCCTGCGCGCGGTCAAGAACCGCTTCGGCTCCACCGACGAGATCGGGATTTTCCAGATGGCCGAGGGCGGCTTGCGCGAGGTGGGCACCCCCTCCGAGATCTTCCTTTCCCAGCGCGGGGCCGAGAACCCCGGTTCGGCGGTGGTTCCCTGCCTGGAAGGAGAACGGCCTATCCTGGTTGAGGTTCAGGCCCTGGTCGCTCACACCTCCCTGGCCATCCCCCGCCGGCGGGCCACCGGGATCGACCTCAACCGCCTGCTCATGCTTCTGGCCGTGCTCCAGGGCCGGGCCGGCTTGCGCCTGGAGGATCGGGATGTCTACGTCAACGTGGCCGGCGGGGTCAAGGTCTCCGAACCGGCGGCGGACCTGGCCGTGGCGGCGGCGCTCTACTCGACCGTGAAGGACCGCCCCCTGGATCCGGCCCTGGTCGTGATCGGGGAAGTGGGGCTGGGAGGGGAGATCCGCTCGGTCCGCCAGCTTTCCCGCCGCCTTAAGGAGGCGGGCAAGCTCGGGGTCAAGCGGGCAC
>CAZIEA010000148.1:1097-1361 GCA_964538495.1 uncultured bacterium
CCCTCAAGCAGGCCCTGGGGGCCCTTTTCCATGAATGACCCGCGCCCGCACTCCTTTCTCGGCTCCGGCACGGGAGCAGTCATCGTGGCCGCCGGGGCGGGGACCAGGATGAAAGGAAGCGGGGAGAAGCTTTTTCTCGATCTCGGGGGGATGCCCTTGCTCGGTCTGACCTTGAGCCGGTTCGCCGCCGCCGCCGCCGTCGAGGCGGTTGTCCTGGTGGTCAGCCCGCGGATCCTGAAGCGGGTCGAGCAGGAAATCGTCCCC
>CAZIEA010000148.1:1371-6514 GCA_964538495.1 uncultured bacterium
AGGCAAGGTGGCGGCCCTGGTCGCGGGGGGCGCGCGCCGTCAGGATTCGGTTTTCAACGGGCTCAAAGCTTTTCCCCGGCCTCCGGCTTCGGTCCTGATCCATGACGGGGACCGCCCTTTTGTTCCGGTTACCCTGATCGAGGCCTGCGCCCTCCACGGGGGGCCGGTTATCGCCGCCCTCCCGGCCCGGGACACGATCAAGCGGGTGGAGGGAGGGGTGATCGTCGCCACCCTGGACCGGAAGACGATCTGGCAAGCCCAGACCCCGCAGGCTTTTCCCTACCGGGATCTGCTGGCGGCCTACGAGCGTTCCCGGAGGGAAGGCTGGGAGGTCACTGACGACGCTTCGATCATGGAGCGGGCGGGTTTCCCGGTGCGGGTGATCGAGGGCCCGCCGGAGAACATCAAACTGACCACGCCCGGGGACGCCGCCATCGCCCGGGCCATCTACGCGAGGCTCCAGGAATGAGGACGGGGATCGGGTACGATATCCATCGCTTCCAGGAAGGGAGGAAGTTGATCTTGGGCGGGGTGGTTTTCGACTATCCCCTGGGCCTGCTCGGCCATTCCGACGCCGATGTTGTCACCCATGCCCTTTGCGACGCCCTCCTGGGGGCGGCGGGCGCGGGAGACATCGGTCGGCATTTTCCGGACACCGACGAACGCTTCCGGGGAATCTCGAGCCTGATCCTGCTGCAACGGACGGGGGGGATCGTCCGGGAACGGGGGTTCGAGATCGTCAACGCCGATCTGACCGTGATCTTGGAAAAGCCCCGGCTGGCCGAAGTCATCCCGGAGATGGAGGCCAATCTCGAGCGCTCGCTCGGGCTCGGCCCCGGCCGGATCAATGTCAAGGCCGCCACCAACGAGAACCTGGGGTCCCTGGGCCGGGGGGAGGGGATCGCGGCCCTGGCCGTGGTTTCGCTCCGGGAGCCCGGGGACCTGGGGAAGGACGCTCGCCAGCCATGTCGGAACTGAGAATCTACAACACCTTCACCCGAAGCAAGGAACCTTTTCTGCCTCTTCATCCGGGTCGGGTCGGAATGTATGTCTGCGGGGTGACGGTTTACGATTACTGCCATCTCGGGCACGGACGCTGCTACACCGCCTTCGACGCGATCCGGCGCTATCTCGAATACATCGGCTACGAGGTCGTTCATATCCAGAACATCACCGATGTGGACGACAAGCTGATCCGCAAGGCCGCCCTCGAACCGGGTCCGGGCGAGCTCCGCGCCAAAATCGCCGCCGTGGCGCAACGCTACACCGAGGCCTATTTCCAGGACATGGACCGTCTCAACGTCCTCAGGGCCCGCGAGTACCCTCGCGCCACCGAGAAGATCCCCGCCATGATCGAGATCGTTTCGAAGCTCCTGGCGGATGGAATCGCCTATCTCCGGGGAGGAGACGTTTATTTCGAGGTCGCCCGTTTTCCCTCCTACGGAAAACTTTCCGGCCGCGACCCCGGAGATCTCCGGGCCGGGGCCAGGGTCGAGATCGACCCGGAGAAGAAAAGCCCGCTCGATTTCGCCCTCTGGAAGAGCTCTTCCCCTTCCGAGCCGGCCTGGGACAGCCCCTGGGGGCCGGGCCGGCCCGGCTGGCACATCGAATGCAGCGCGATGAGCACCCGCTTTCTGGGGAAGACCTTCGACATCCACGGGGGAGGGCAGGACCTGATCTTTCCCCACCACGAGAACGAGCGGGCCCAGTCGGAAGCCGCCACCGGACTCCCCTTCGCCCGCTACTGGGTCCACAATGGCTTCGTCACCATCAAGGCCGAGAAGATGTCCAAGTCCCTGGGGAACGTTTTCAATCTCCGGGACATCTTTTCCGCCCATCCCCCCCGGGTGGTGAGATTTTTCTTTCTTTCCCAGCATTACCGCAGCCCGGTGGATTTCAGCGAGGAAGGCCTGCGGGAGGCCGCTGCCCGCCTGGCGCGCCTGGACGGGGCTTACGGGGCCGCCCGCGAGCGCTTCGGGGAGGAGGTCATGAACCGGGAGGCCCCGGACCAGGCCGTCGTCGCGGAATTCGAAGCGGCCATGAACGACGATTTCAACACCGCCGCGGCCCTGGGCGCGGCCTTCCGGGCGGTCAATTCGCTCAACCAGGGTTCGGCCGGTCCCGGGACCGCGTCCGCCCTGATGCTGATCTGCCGGGTTCTCGGGATTGAGCTGGTCAATCCCCGGCGCCGGGTGGGGGAGGCCGGGGCCGGGAGCGCGGTCGCGGTCGATGTCCTCTTGGCCCAGGAGACCCTTCCGGAAGCGGACATCCTGGCCCTGGCCGGCGAGCGCCGCCGCCTGCGCGCGGCCAAAGACTATGCCGCGGCCGATCGGATCCGGGCCCGGCTGGCCCAACTGGGGGTCGAGGTCAGGGATAATCCCGACGGGACCGCCACCGTGGTCTATCATTAGGCTGAAGGAACTGCCGCCTCATTCACATGTAGACATGTAGGGCATGTAGAAAACCCGCTTTTCTCACGCCAAGACGCCAAGACGCCAAGAAAACCGATTCGCCTACGGATTAACCGCGAATCTCGCGAATCTACACAAATCAAGGCGACGGATTACGGATTACTGATCACGGATTACGGGCCTTCATGTTCTTCATGCCCTTCATGGTAAGAAAAAAAGTAATTCTCTGTGGCCTGAAGACTTTTCTCTGTGTGCTCTGTGGTAAGGAAGTTAGGCTGAAAAGGCTGAAGGAACTGCCGCTGCATTCACATGTAGACATGTAGGGCATGTAGAAACCCGCTTTTCTCACGCCAAGACGCCAAGACGCCAAGAAAACCGATTCGCCTACGGATTAACCGCGAATCTCGCGAATCTACACAAATCAAGGCGACGGATTACGGATTACTGATCACGGATTACGTTGGTTCTCCTGATTCCTGACTCCTGTTTCCTGTATCCTGTATCCTGACTCTATGCCCTATGCTCTATGCTGGAAAACAGAGAAATCAGAGTTAATCAGGTGCAAAATATTGCGTGAAATTAGTGGAAAGGATTCTGAACCAGGACGGAGGGAAGAAGATGCCGAAGGGAGCGTTCATTACTTTTGAGGGAGGGGAGGGGAGCGGCAAGAGCACCCAGGCCCGGCTTCTGGCCGGGTATCTGCGCAATTCGCAGCGGGAGGTGATTACGACCCGGGAACCGGGCGGGACCCCGATCGGGGACGCTATCCGGGCCATCCTCCTCAATCCCGACCTTTCCGAGATGGGCAATGTCACCGAGTTGCTGCTGCTGGCGGCCAGCCGGGCCCAGAACGTGCACGAGCGCGTGCGCCCCGCCCTGGAGCGGGGGAGCCTGGTGGTCTGCGACCGTTTTACCGACAGCACTCTAGCTTACCAGGGTTACGGGCGGGATTTCGACCTCGAACTCCTGCGTTCCCTGAACCGGCTGGCCACGGGCGGGGTCTTTCCCGACCTGACCATCCTGCTCGATATCGATCCCGAAATCGGATTGGCCCGGGCCAAGGAACTGGACAAGGCCGAGGCCGAAGCGGGGCAGGGCGACCGTTTCGAGCAGGAGGAACTGGAGTTTCACCGCCGTCTCTGCCGGGGCTTTCAGGAACTGGCCGCCGCCGAGCCCGAACGCTTCCGGGTTATCCCGGTTCAGCAAGGGATGGAGGAAACCCACCGCCTGGTGGTCGCGGCGGTCGAGGACTTCCTGGCCGCCCGGGGGTGAACCGCGCCATGCCCTGGAGCGAGGTCAGGGGCCAGGAGGAGGCCTTGAATTTTCTGCGCCGTTCCCTGGAAGGGGGACGGCTGGCCCACGCCTACCTTTTTCACGGACCGGAGGGAGTGGGCAAGAAAATGGCCGCCCTGCTTCTATGCCGGTTTCTGGTCTGCCGCGGCGCTTCCAAGCCCTGCGGGACATGCCCCGCCTGCCGGCGTCTCCTCTCCGGAGGCCATCCCGACGTCATGGTTCTGGAACCGTTGGGGAAGGCCCGCCGGATTACCAAGGAGCAGATGGCTCATCTCCACGAAGGCGCCCGGCTTTGTCCCAGCCAGGGGGAGTGGAAGGTGTTTGTCCTCGACGACGCCGAAACCATGGGGACGGAGGCGGCCAATTCCCTGCTCAAGTTTCTCGAGGAACCCCCGGCCGGGACGCTGTTTCTGCTGGTTTCCTCCCGGCCGGAACTCCTCCCCCCCACGGTGGTTTCCCGCTGCCAGCTCGTGCGGTTCCGCTCCTGGCCGGCTCCCCTGCTGAGGGAATTCGCCCGGGGCCTGGCTCGAGACCCGCGCCCTGGTCCTGGATCTGCTCCGGCGGGTCCGGGAGGGCTCGCCTCCCGGGGGCTTGACCGGGGAACTCCTCGATCATCTCCTTGAGCGCGACCGGGCCGCGGGGGAGGCTTTTTCCGGCGGTGCGCTTCGGGCGGGATTGTCCGTCGAGGCGAGAAAAGCCTGGGTGGAGGCGCGCACGGCCGCCTCCGCCCGCGCCCTGCGTCGGACGATCCTGGAAATTATTCTGGGCTGGTATCGGGATCTCTATCTCTTCCAGGTTACCGGGAGAGAAGATATAATCAACAATCACGACCGGATTCAAGAAATCCGCTCCGCCTCCGGGTCTTTGACCCGGGGCCGGATTGCCGGGGCCCTGCGCGCCCTGGAAGCGTCCCGGGAAGCGCTTTTGCGCCGGCACAGCCCGCCGGAGCTGGTATTCGAGAGCTTGCTGGCGGAACTGGGGCCCGGTTCGGGTTGAAAGCTGAACTGCAGGCTGAAGGCTGAAGACTGAAGGAACTACCGCCGCATTCACATGTAGACATGTAGGACATGTAGAAAACCTGCTTTTCTCACGATTTTTCCTTCATGCTCTTCATGTCCTTCATGGTGAAAAAAAACAGGCTGAAGGCTGAAGACTGAAGGCACTGCCGCTATTCACATGTAGACATGTAGAACATGTAGAAAACCTGCTTTTCTCACGCAAAGGCGCAAAGACGCCAAGAAAACCGATTTGCCTACGGATTAACCGCGAATCTCGCGAATCTACACAAATCAAGGTGACGGATTACGGATCACTGATCACGGATTACGTTGGTTCTCCTGACTCCTGACTCCTGTTTCCTGTATCCTGACTCTATGCTCTATGCCCTATGCTCTATGCTGGAAAACAGAGAAATCAGAGTTAATCAGGTGCAAAATTTT
>CAZIEA010000149.1:0-6503 GCA_964538495.1 uncultured bacterium
GGCCAAGGAGATGCACGTCGGGCACCTGCGCTCGACCATCATCGGCGACGCCGTCGTCCGGGTGCTCGAGTTCCTGGGCCACCGGGTCATCCGGCACAATCACGTCGGGGACTGGGGAACCCAGTTCGGGATGCTGATCGCCTACCTCGACTCCTCCGGGGCGGGGCCGGCCGCTTCCGGCGGGCTCGATCTCTCCGACCTGGAGGAGTTTTACCGGGCCGCCCGGGTCAGGTTCGACTCCGAACCAGCCTTTGCCGACCTGGCCCGGGATTACGTGGTCCGCCTCCAGGCCGGGAACGAACATTGCCGGGAAGTCTGGCGGAGGTTCATCGCGGAATCTCTCCGGCACTGCGAGGAAATATACCGGGAACTCAACGTCACCCTCCGCCCGGAGGACGTGGTGCCGGAGAGCTTCTACAACCCTGATCTCCCCCGGGTCATCGCCGACCTCGAGGAGCAGGGCCTGATCACCGTCTCCCAGGGGGCTCTCTGCGTCTTTCTCGACGGGTTCCAGGGCAAGGATGGCCAACCCCTCCCGGCCCTGGTCCGGAAATCCGATGGCGGCTACCTTTACGCCACCACCGACCTGGCCGCGATCCGTTACCGGGCCGGGGAACTGAAAGCCGACCGGATCCTCTACATCGTGGACACCCGGCAATCTCTGCACCTGGCGCAGGTTTTCGCCATCGCCCGCGCCGCCGGATTCTGCCCGAGCGGCTGCTCCCTGGAACACCACCCCTTCGGAACCATGCTGGGGGCTGACGGCAAGCCTTTCCGGACCAGGGAGGGGGGGACGATCAAACTGACCAGCCTGATCGCCGAGGCCGGGGAGCGCGCCTATCTCCTGGTCACGGAGAAAAACCCTCAACTGTCGGAGAGCGAGCGGCGGCGGATTGCCCGGGCGGTGGGAGTGGGAGCCCTGAAGTACGGCGATCTCGCCCAGAACCGGACCAGCGACTACGTCTTCACCTGGGACAAGATGCTGTCCCTGGACGGGAATACCGCTCCCTACATGCAGTACGCCTATGCCCGTATCAAGAGTATCTTCCGCCGGGGTGAAATCCGGGAAGAGAGCTTGGAACAAGCCTCCGTGGAGCTCGCCGCCGAGCGCGAGAGATCGCTGGGCTTGGCCCTGACCCGCTTCGAGGAGGTCCTGGCGCAGATGGGAGAAGATTGCTATCCCAACTCCCTCTGCTGCTACCTTTACGAGCTGGCGGGGGAATTCATGGCTTTCTACGAATCCTGCCCCGTCCTCAAAGCCGAGGGAGCCGAGCGCCGGAGCCGGCTTGCCCTCTGCCTGCTCGCGGCCAGGACCATCCGGACGGGGCTCGGGCTGCTGGGCATCGAGACCGTGGAACAGATGTAGCCGGGTTCAGAGGCGGTAGAGGTCGGGGCGGCGGTCCCGGAACACCTTCATCCGGCGCCTGACTTCCCGCACCCGGTCGAGATCGATCTCGGCGGTCAGGAGTTCCTCGCCCTCCCCCGCCTCCGCCACCGTCTCCCCCCAGGGATCGATGACGCAGGAATGCCCGAAGTAAGTCACTCGGCCCTCCGGCCCGAAGTCCTCGGTCCCGACCTGGTTGGTCCCGATCATGAACATCTGGTTCTCGATCGCCCGGGCCCGGACCAGGATCCGCCAGTGCTCGAGGCGGGGATGAGGAAAAGCCATGGAGGAAAGGACGAATTCCGCGCCCAGCAGCGCGTAGGTGCGGAAGAGTTCCGGGAACCGGATGTCGTAGCAGACCGAGAGCCCGGCTTTCCCCCAGGGAGTCTGGGCCAGTCCCAGGGAATTTCCGGGGGCCATATGCTTATCCTCATGCAACAAGCTGAAAAGATGCGCCTTGCGATACAGCGCGACTTGCTCCCCCGCAGGATTGAAAAGGACGGAAGTGTTGGCGATCCTGCCCGCCTCATCCAGGGCAAGGAGAGAGCCGTTGAGCCAGAGCCGGTGGCGGCGGGCCATCTGGCCCACCCGAGCGATCGTCTTTTCCTGTCCCGGGGCCAGGCGCCGGTTCGCTTTCCAGTCGAAACCGGTGGTCCACATTTCCGGAAAGCAAATCAAGGAGCTGCCTCGGCCGGCGGCTTGAGCGACCAGGGGCTCCGCCCCGGCCAAGTTCGCCTCCGGGTCGGAACGGACCACCGAGATCTGGGCAAGGGCGACCTTGAGTTTCATCCCCGGTTCCTTTTCCCCCAAGCCCGCGGGGAGCGGTTACTTGACTTTCTTGTCCACCCACTCGACCGAGTTATCGTAAAGCTTCATGATATTGCCCTGAATCGAGATTCCCCCGAATACGGCCCGGTGGAAAGCAAACAGGACCAGGAGTCCGGACAGAAGGCCCCAGAACAACTCTTTCCAGTAGCGGTAGCGGAAGTTGACCGCCAGCACATAAAGCAGGTCCAGCGCCGCCAGGGCCAGGCTGAGATCGTGCAGAAGCAGGCTGATCCCCCCGCCGCTGCGGTTAAAAAGCGCCCAACCGAAGTAGACCAGGGCCGGCAATCCCAGGTTGGCGATGAAGACGCTCTTGGAGAAGCAGGCCAGCGCGATGATGAGCAGGGGCAAGGCCAGGGGAAACCCCTTCAGCCAAGGGCCGATGTCCCAGGCCCAGTTCTCTCCCGACCAGATCAGCACGGCCGCGTTCAATACCGCCAGAACGATGACCAGCACTTGGCTCAGCATTTCCCGCCTCCCTTCTGCTTAATGATAAGAAATAATACCATTTTCTGGGCGGAGATGCCAGGGGTCCCAAGCATAGAGCAGAGGGCATAGAGATAGGAGACAGGGTTCAGGGTTCAGGGTTCAGGGTTCAGGGTTCAGGGTTCAGGAAACCGCGTAATCCGTAACCAGTGATCCGTAATCCGCGCCACGCCCCACACCTCACACCGAGTACGAGTACGCGTTCGAGTACGAGTACGAATATTTGGTAACTCTATGCCCTATGCCCTATGCTCCATGCTCTATGCCAAAACATGTCTACATGTGAATGAGGCGGCGGTTCCTTCAGCCTTCAGTCTGCTTTTCTCACCATGAAGATCATGAAGAACATGAAGATAAAATCTGTGAAAATCTGTGTAATCTGTGGACAAATCGGTTCTTGGCGTCTTGGCGTCTTTGCGTCTTTGCGTGATAATGGCGGTAGTTCCTTCAGCCTTCAGTCTTCAGCCTGCTTTTATAATCCGTGGACAGGGGTTTCGCAATTCGTGTAATTAGTGGAAAGCGCAATAAGGGAAACCGGAGGGGTTGATGAAAATCGGGATCATCTCCGACAGCCACGAGAACATGCCCAAAATCCGCCGGGCGGTGGAACTCTTCAACCGGGAGCAAGTGGGGGCGGTCCTGCACGCCGGGGACATCATCTCCCCGATCACGGCCGGCGAGTTCGCCTCCTTGCAGGCGCGCCTGATCGGGGTTTTCGGCAACAACGACGGCGATGTCCTTTTCCTGCGGGAACGCTTCCGGAAAATCGGGAAACTCCACGTGAAAAAATACGAAGGCCGGCTGGGGGGAAAACGCTTCCTGCTCATCCACCAGCCCGACATGCTCGAGGCCTTGGCGGCCTCGGGAGCTTACGACGTGATCGTTTACGGACACACCCACCGGGCGGAAATCTCCCGCCGGGGGCCGACCCTGGTCGTCAACCCGGGGGAAGCCGGAGGCTGGATCACGGGAAAATCCACGGTGGCGCTCCTGGATACTTCCACCATGGAGGCCAGGCTGGTGCGAATCTAAACCGCCTACTCACCATGCAGAACATGTAGAGCATGTAGTTTTAATTCCCCAGGGTTCAGGACAAAAAACGTAATCCGTAATCAGTGATCCGTGATCCGTCAGGAAACCGGAGTCGGGCGCCGGTCCACTAAGTCCACATCGTCCATCTCGTCCACGGACAACAAATAAGCAAATTCGTGAAATTCGGGGAGAGAGGAAAAGATGAAAAGTTTCCTGGAACTGGTAAAGGAAAGGCGCTCGGTGCGCCGCTACCTGCCGCGCCCGGTAGAGCCCGAAAAGATCGATCTCTGCCTGGAGGCCGCCCGGCTGGCGCCTTCAGCCTGCAATTGCCAGCCCTGGCATTTCATCGTCGTTTCCGACCCGAAAAAAAAGGACGAACTGGCCCGGGCCGCCTTCGGGGGAATTTATGCCACCAACGCCTTCGCGAGCCGGGCCCCGGTCCTGGTCGCCGCTCTGATCCGGAAGGCGGGGATTCTCCCCGGGATCACCGGAAAGTTCCAGGACAAGCACTACCCTCTGATCGACCTGGGGATCGCCTGCGAGCACTTCGTCCTCCAGGCCGCGGAACTGGGCCTGGGGACCTGCTGGCTGGGCTGGTTCAACCAGAAGGCCGTCGAGCGGCTCCTCCCCTGCCCTCCGGGCGCCCAGCCGGCGATCATGATCAGCCTAGGTTACCCGGACGCCCCTCCCCGGGGGGAAACCAAGCGCCGCGGGCTCGAGGAGATCTCCGCGCGCCACGGCGCGGCGGCTATTCCTTGAGATAATCCTCCCGGTCTTCCGGGTAGACATACCCTCCCGCCGGGGCCGGCTTGGGGAAGAAAATCAAAAGCAGCGCGGCCACCACCGCCCCGGAACCGGCATCGGAGAGCCACCAGTAAATGGAAAGCCCCTTGAGCGTGATGGCGCAATACACGCTCATCGCGATTCCCGTCAGGGCGCAGACGATCGCCACCACGATAAAAGGCCTCATGAGCAGGGGCTTGAAAACGGAAATCGCAAACAGCAGCCCCGCCCCCAATGCAAGAACGGCGCCCATCCGGATCAGGTAGACCGCGTAAATCTTGAGTTCCCGGTCCCGCGGGGAAAGGGAATGGACGAAGTCCTCCAGCGCCCCTCCCTTCCAGATCCAGGAAGAGTACCTGACGACGATCGGCTCCTGGTGGAAGAAAAGGCCCAGAGCGAACCCCAGGCAGGCCAGGGTCAGGACAACGGCGACGATCCTATAGGCAGTCATCTTCTCCCTCCTTGTTCTCCCGGCGGCGGTTATTCCGCCTTGAGCAGCGTGAGACGGACGGTGATGAAATCGGAATCGTCCAGCGGCGGGTATTCAACCTTGCCGAGTTTCTCCAGAGCCTGGAGAAAGCCCTGGTAGTCCCGCTGGTCGAAAAGAGCCAGCCTCTCGTTGGGCTGGAGGTTCTCGAAGCCCTTGACCGGATAGCCGATGGCCGAACCTCCCATTTCGCCCAGCAATCCCTCCAGCGCGGGCAGGGCCGCATCCGGATCGGCCACCTTGATCACGACGAAGTGATCCTGAAAAGGCCGCCGCGAGGCCGGAGGCGCCGGCGCCCCCTCGGGTTCCTCCACGATCAGGACCCCCCCGGTGCGGGCAGCCCGGAAGCGGATACCAGACGGAGCGGCCGGAGTGACCGCCGCCGCGGCCGGGGCCGGGGTAACGACCGGCGCCGGGGTGGCGGCCGGAGCAGGCTCCGGAGCCGGGCCGCAGCCGGACTGAACCAGGATCAGCAGGGCCGCCGCCGCGATCACCACGGCGGCGCTCCAAAGTGGAATTTTCTTTTCCCAAGGCAGAAACATTGCTCTCCATACCTCCTCGCGAGCCCGGGTTTGGGCTATTTTTTCTTCGATCCGGCCCAGCCAATCACCCCGGGGAATCAACTCCCCCGGGCCCAGTTTCCGGGCGGACCGGCTTTTAATCATCTCCCTCCGGCAGGAAACGCAACCGGCGGCGTGCCGGCTCATCTCCCGCGCCCGGGACAGTTCCGCCTCCCCGTCCAGCAGCTCGTCGAGCCCTGATAGAAAGTCGGAACAGTCCAGGTCTCCGGACGGTTTCCGTCTGTTTGCCACGAATTTTATTATCCGCCGGCCCGCGAGCCCTGTCAACCCCCGCCCGGACCAAAGCCTAGGGTTCAGGGTTCAGGGTTCAGGAGCCGGTCCACTAAGTCCACTTCGTCCATATCGTCCACTCGGTTCTACATGCCTACATGTGAATGCGGCGGCGGTTCCTTCAGCCTGTCTTTCCGGCGCCAAGCCTCATGTCGCCCGCCCCGACCGCGATAGCAACGCCCCGGCGAAGGGAAAACTGTTGGCGCGGGCGGCGCTTTATTTGATAATCAGCTTTTTCAGCCGGAGTGGTGGAACTGGCAGACACGCGGGGCTCAAAATCCCGTTCCCTGAGAGGGGAGTGTGGGTTCGATTCCCACCTCCGGCAATTATAGTCTTAACATATTACTATTCAATATCTTATGTCTTTTATGCCCTAAAAGATGCCTGTTTTTGCCGTATTCCAGCCTGAATTGTCGGCTTTTCCGGCACCTGTTGCCTGAGCCGATACCGGGTTATTTGCCAAAAGGCGATCCCGGGATAATGCTTTATGCGGAAGGGGCGGCCTCCCTTTCGGGAGACCGCCCCTTCCCCTGTCTCCTGCGAACTCGCGAGTCTTACCGCTTACCGCTCACTGCCTACTGCTGACGGCCCCTTAGGGGTTCGTGACCGGCTGATCCGTTGAGGCCCCATAGTAGGCGCTCGTCACCCCCCGGAT
>CAZIEA010000150.1:0-6502 GCA_964538495.1 uncultured bacterium
TAGGACATGTAGAACATGTAGGGGGTAACTGCAGGCTGAAGGAGTGGCGGAGAAGTAATCAGAGAAATCAGAGTTAATCAGGTGCAAAAGTTTGCGTCTCCTGAATCCTGACTCCTGACTCCTGTTTCCTGTATCCTGGTTTTTGGACCCTATGCTCCATGCCCTATGCTCTATGCTGGGACCTGAACCCCGAACCCTGAACCCTGGAACCGAGGAAAACGAAAATGCCTGATGACAAGGAATTGGCTTCGCTGATGCCGGGGGAGGAGAAGGACCCGGAACGGCTGCGCCGCCGGGTGCTGGAAACGGTGCGCCGGTTCAAAGGCAACTGGGTGGAATTGGGCAAATACCTCTCCCTGGTGGAGGAGGAACAAGCTTACCGCCGCTGGGAGTTCGCGGACTTCTGGGCTTACTGCACCCGGGAGCTGAAGCTGAAGAAACCCACGGTGGTCAAGCTCCTGAATTCCTTTCGTTTTCTCGCTCGGGAGGAGCCCGGCTACCTGAAAGGCGCCCTGGAGAGCGGCGGCCCGACGGCGCCGGTGGCCGACGTCGAGAGCGTAAATTACCTGCGCCGGGCCCGGGATAGCCGGGAGATTCCGGAAACCGACTACCGGCGGATGCGGACGGCGGTTTTCGACGATGCCGCCGCTCCCCGGGAAGTCGGCAAGCAGTATCGCAGCCTGCTCCAGGCCGCCCGGGAGTCCGCGGAGGATTCCGAGGAGGCCTGGGAACGCCGGAGCGTGGAAACCGCCCGGCGCGCCCTGGTCTCCCTGCGCCGGGTCCGGGAGAGCCTCGAGTCCGGCTCCTGCCTGTCGGCCTCCGTGCTGGCGGACCTCAAGGCGCTGATCGGGCGGATCGAGGGCGAATTGTCCCGGGAAGGCTGAGTTGAACCCGTTTGACCAGGTCTCGGAGCCGGATTCCCCGCCGCCCGCCGGGGGGGGAAGGCGCGGCTTGGTCGCCTGGGCGATCCTGACCGCGGCGCTTCTGGCCTTGGTCGTCTACGCCGGGTTTTCCCGGTTCGGTTCTCGGCCCCGTCCCCAGGCGGTCGGCTTCGAGGACGCCGAGGAGCCGGAATACCGTCCCGCCGAGTATGCCCTGGTGGCGGAGATATACGACGGGGATACGGTCAGGCTCGCGGACGGCCGGAGGGTCCGCTACCTCGGGATCGACACCCCGGAAACGGCCAAACCCTTTCTCGGAGTCCCGGTCGGGGACCCTTTTGCCGAGGAGGCCGCCGAGTTCAACCGGGCCCTGGTCCTGGACCGGGAAGTGGGCCTGGTTTACGGGATCGAGAGGACCGATCATTACGGCCGGACCCTGGCCTGCCTGATCGTCTCGGACCCGGAAACCGGGGAAAATCTTTGCGTCAATGTCGAACTGCTGCGCCGGGGTTTGGCCCGGGCCTACATCGTCAACCGGGATTTCCGCTACCGGAAATGGTTTCTCAAGGTCCAGGACGAGGCGCGCCGCCGGGGCCTCGGGATCTGGAGCCTGCCCAAACGATAGGGGAGGTGAGCCGTGCCGAAACTGGTTTTGCTGCTGGGATTGTTGGGCTGGCCGGGGATCTTCCCCGGGGCCGGGGCCGCCGCGGCGGACGAGCCGGCGGCGGCTTACGAAACGGCGCTGCTGGTGGTGGGCTTGAAGTCCGCCCCTCCGGAGGCGATGCGCGACTTGCTCAAGAGCGTCGGAAGGCGCTGGGGGATCTTCGCCGGGCTCGAGATCATGCCCGTGGTCGTGGAGGGGAGCGCGGGCGGAGCCCTGATCTTTCGCGGCCGGGAGGAGGAGACGGCTTCCGCCTCCCAGTTGGCCCGGGCCCTGGACGGTTTTCTCGCCCCGGCCGAGGCCGAGACAGTGCTCACCCCGATCCCCCTGGATCACCTTTCCGCGGCCCGGATGAAGGATCTCCTGCTCGGGCTGGCGGCCTCCGCTCCTTTTGTGCTCTCCCCCGGGCAACTGTTGATCTACCCGGAGGGGCCCGCGGGCGGGCTTTTCGCCTTGGGCCCGGACGCCGCCCGGATCAAGACCCTGGCCGGGGCGCTCGACCAGCCTCGTTACGGTTCGACCGCGAGCCTGCTCGGGGCCTTCTGGCGGGATTTCCGCGCCGATCTCGGGCGCCATTTCCTGACCCTTTCCACCTATTTGGTCTCCGCCCTGGTCCTGCTGGGTCTGCATTTTCTGCTTACCGTGCTTCCCGGGATCGGGACGCTTTACGAACGCTCCTTCACCCTGGTTTGGACCAGGCTCCTGGACGGAATCAAAGGCCGGGATTTTGCCTACGAAATCCTGAAATCCCTGGCCGCGACGGCGGCGGCGGCGGCCCGGACGGAAGGGAAGGGCGCCGCGGCGGCCGCCGCCGGGACCCCGGATCCGGCCGGGCGGGCCTGGGCGGTCGGGCGGGAACTCCTGCGCTACCGGGGATTCGATCCCGACGATCCCGCCCTGGGGGCGGTTTTCCGGACCCTGCTCGAGGCGGAATTGAACACCCCGGGCGGGAGATGAACACGCCGCTGCCCTATCTTCCCCTGGCCTCGCCCCTGCACGATCCGGGCCGGCTGCTCCAAACCGCCGCTCCCTTTCTTCGGGAAGTCTGCCGCCGGGCCGGTCTGGAAATGTCTCCGACCGATCCGCTCTCTCCGGTCGTCCCCTCCTTGATCTATGTCCAGAGCGGGGGGACCGAAGCCGGTTTCCGGGCCTTGGGCGACCGGATACCTTCCCCGGCGGTCTTGCTTACCCACCCGGCCGAGAACTCTCTGCCCGCGGCCCTGGAGATCCTGACCTGGCTGCGGGAGCGCTCCCTCCGGGGGGTCATCATTCACGGCTCCCCGGCCGAGGCGGCCTCTCTCCTGGGCGATTACGCCACCGCCCTGGCCGCCGCCGAAAAGCTCCGGACCGCCCGTCTCGGGTTGGTCGGCGCTCCCTCCGACTGGCTGATCGCCAACCGCTGCGACCCGGAACTGGTGCGGGAACGCTGGGGCTGCCGGGTGATTGCGATCCCCCTCTCCGAACTCGTCCTGCCCGGGCCGGTCCCGGCCTCCCCGGAGGCCGGGAAGGGGGGGGGCCTCGATCCCGGGACGATTTCCCAGGCCCGGGCGTTGACCGGGAGCCTCCAGGCCCTGGTCGGGCGCCATCGCCTTGACGGCCTGACCCTGCGCTGTTTCGACCTTCTGCCAAGCTGGGGAAACACCGGGTGCCTGGGATTGTCCGAACTCAACGACCTCGCGATTCCCGCCGCCTGCGAGGGGGATGTCCCGGCTCTTTTTACCATGGCGCTCGTTCGTTTCCTGACCGGTTCGGCCGCTTTCATGGCCAATCCCTCCTCCTGGCGGGATTCCGAGCTGGTCCTGGCCCACTGCACGGTGCCGCTCAGCCTGGTGGAGGAATACTCCCTGGACACCCACTTCGAGTCCGGCCGCGGGGTGGGAATCCGGGGCCGGTTCCGTCCCGGGCCCTGCCTGCTGGTCAAGGTCGCGGGGGCGGACCTTTCCCGGATCTATATCTCCCGGGGAGAGCTGGGCGGCTCTCCGGGTCGCGGCGACCTTTGCCGGACTCAGGTGGTCGTCCGCCCGGAAGGGGATTTCGGCGCTTACCTGGAAGAGCCTCTGGGGAACCACCTGATCGTGGTCCCCGGGGAGTGGGGCGGGCGGCTGGAGGCTTTCCGCCGCCTCTACTTCTGATCTCGCAGCCTACGATTCACATGTAGGCATGTAGGACATGTAGAAAGGCAAGTGCCGTCCACAGATTTCACAGATTAACTCAGATTTCACCTTCATGCTCTTCATGGCCTTCATGGTGAGAAAAGCAGGCTGAAGGCTGAAGGAACCGCCCGCGATTTACATGTAGACAGGTAGAACCGAAATTCCGCGGATTGACCCGCGAATTTGCCTACATGGTGAAAAAGGTGAAGAAGTAATCAGAGAAATCAGAGTTAATCAGGTGCAAAAAATCGCGAATCAGGGTCGGGATCAGGCGAGGGACTTGAGGGCTTCGGCTTCGGTCGCGAAAATAGGGAAAATCCCGGTGAAGCCGGCGATTTCGAACACCTCGCGCACGGCCGGTTTCAGGGCGCAGAGGGCAATGCCGCCGCCCAGGCGTTTGAGCTTTTTCGCCGCCGCCAGCAGCACCCGGAGCCCGGCGCTCGAGATATACTCGGTGCGGGAGAAGTCGCAAACGAGCTTGCGGCTCCCCGCGTCGAGCAGGCCGGTGATGCCCGTTTCCACTTCCTTGGCGGAATAAGCGTCGAAACGCGCGACCAGGCCCACAATGCTGATATTGCCGTTGGTTCTGGTTTCCACGATGTTTTCTCCTTGGCCGGGTTGCCGGTTATCCGTTCAAACACTGTCCCCGGGGCCGAGGAAAGCCGCGGGTTCTTTTTCCGGACGGCCGTTCAGACGCCGTCGGGTCAGGCGCCGGAAGATCCCGCCCAGTCCCCGGTTGCTCCGGGCCATTTCCTCCTCGGCTTCCCGGCGCGCTTGTTCCCAGGCCTGGATAAAGCCGGGGATCCGGTCTTTAAGGGCGGCGACGGCCTCCTCGCAGACCAGGAGACGCCGGAGTTCGGCCCGCCGGGGCCGGCGCTCCCAGACGGCGATGGCATCCTCGAGGTTGACATTCTGGCGCTTGAGTTCGGAAATTCTTTCTTTCAGGGCCCGGGTGCTCCTGCCGGCGATGTCGGCCTGGGACTGGAGCTCCGCGATCAGGCGGCGGATTTCCCGGCGGCGGCGGTGTCCCCGGATCAGGCTTAGGAAGAGGAGCAGGGCGGCCACGATCAGCCCGAGGAGGAAACCCGGGAAAAAACCTGCCTGCGACATTTCGGCGAGGTATTGATTCATCTTGCGGTTCCTGGCCGGCGCGATCAGGCCGGACCGGTCTGGCCGGGGATCACTCCAACTTCATGTAATAATCCCCATTTTGGAGATTGCGGATCATCCGTCCGTCGACCTGCATGTAATAGTTGCCGTTTTCCGGGTTCGATTCTTCCCCCGTCCCTGACTGCGTGGGCGGGTTTTCCGGGATCCCCGGATCCGCCGCCATGGTTTTCCCAGGGGGAACCTGCCCGCCGATATTGACGTAGCAGTCGCCGGTTTCAAGGTTGATGATGTGGCCCGAACCCAGATCCATGAAGTAATTCCCGCTCCCGAGTTCCACGCCGCCCCCGCTGGCGGCGGGAACGCACAAAATCAGGGCCAGGATTGTGGACGCAAGAATTTTCATGATTCCGTTGCCTGATGAATATACCCCTTGCCTCTCGTTTCCACAATCGGCGATTTGTCCGTCGTGGCCTCCGGCGGCAAGATGATTTGAGGCGGACTTCCCCGATATGTTACCCTCAAACTTTAAGACGGGGCGGGCCCGCCACCCGATTTCCCGTCCGGCCGCAAAGAAAACAAGGATTTGGCAGGGCATGCAACGATACGATTTTCAGACCATAGAACCCAAGTGGCAGGAGCGGTGGAAGCGCCACGGCCTGTTCCGGGCCCGGGATTTCGATCCGGAGCGGGAAAAGTACTACTGCCTGACCATGTATCCTTACCCTTCCGGGGTACTGCACATGGGGCACGTCATCAATTACACCCTCGGGGACGTGATCGTCCGCTACAAGATCCTGCGCGGTTACAATGTCCTCTCTCCGATGGGCTGGGATTCCTTCGGCCTCCCCGCCGAGAACGCGGCCCGAAAGGCCGCCCGGGCGGCCCGGGAAAAAGGGCTTCGCCCGCTGCATCCCAGCGACTTCACCGAAGGCAACATCGCCCACATGACCGGGCAGATGATCCGAGCCGGCTGGGGCTATGACTGGGGCCGGGAACTGGCGACCAGCCGGAAGGATTATTATCGCTGGACCCAGTGGCTTTTCCTGCTTTTTTACCGCCACGGCCTGGCCGAGAAGCGCTTTGCTCCGGTCAACTGGTGCGAGTCCTGCGCCACGGTCCTGGCCAATGAGCAGGTCCTGGCCGATTCCACCTGCGAGCGCTGCGGGTCGGGAGTGGTCCAGAAGGACCTCAACCAATGGTTTTTCCGGATGAGCGACTACGCCCAGAAACTCCTGGACGGGCACCGGGAACTCGAGGGGCGCTGGCCCCAGAAGGTGATCCGGATGCAGGAGGAGTGGATCGGGCGCAGCGAGGGCGCGCGGGTGCTGTTCAAGGTGACAGAGACCGGGGACGAACTTCCGGTCTTCACCACCCGCCCGGATACGCTCTGGGGGGTGACCTTCCTCTCCCTGGCCCCCGAACATCCCCTGGTCGGAAAACTGCTGAAGGGCAGCCCCCGGGAAAAGCAGGTGCTGGCGGAAGCGTCCGCGCTGCGGGCCTCCGCCGTTTCCGCCCGCGCCCAGGCCGAACAGGAAAAACGCGGAGTCTGGACGGGGTTCCATGTCACCAATCCCGTCAACGGCCTCTCGGTGCCCCTCTGGGTGGCCAACTTCGCCCTCATGAGTTACGGGACCGGCGCGGTGATGGCGGTGCCGGCCCACGACCAGCGCGACTTCGAGTTGGCCCGCGCCTACGGT
>CAZIEA010000151.1:0-4265 GCA_964538495.1 uncultured bacterium
CCCCAGGCGGCTGGCACCCGCCTGAACGAGCTTTTGGGCGATTTCGAAATCCTTCACCCCCCCGGAAGCCTTGACCCCCATGTCCCGGCCCACCACCCGGCGCATCAGGGCGATGTCCTCGGCGGTAGCCCCCCCGGTCCCGAATCCGGTGGAGGTTTTGACGAAATCGGCGCCCGCCTTCTTGCTCAATTCGCAGGCGACCGTTTTTTCCTCGTCGGTCAGGTAGCAGGTCTCGATGATGACCTTGGTCAGGACGTTGGGACGGACGGAGCGGACCACGGCGCGGATATCCTTTTCCACCCAGTCCCGAAGCCCGGATTTCATGGCCCCCACGTTCATCACCATGTCGATCTCGGTCGCCCCGTTCTCGACGGCGTTGCGGGTCTCGTAAGCCTTGGCCCGGCTCGTGGTCGCCCCCAGGGGGAACCCGATCACGGTGCAGACCTTGACCCCGCTCCGGCGCAAGAGGCGCGAACAAAGTTCGACCCAGCCGGGGTTGATGCAGACCGAGGCGAAATGAAAAGCAGCGGCTTCCCGGCAAAGCTGCCGGATCTGTTCCTCGGTGGCCGTCGCTTTGAGCAGGGTATGGTCTATGATGGCGGCGATTCCGGCCTCCACCTCGCCGATGCCGGGGGGGGCGCTGATCCGGGACATCCCGTTGGCCATCATGCTCTTGACCACTTCCGGGCGCGTGGCCACGCACAGGCCGCAGTTGTTGCAGGGCAACCCGTTAAGCACGGCGCAGGCGCTCTTCCCGGGCGCCCGCACCGCCCCTTCCTGCCCCAGGAAGGAAATGACTTCCCGGGTTACCCGCTCGACCAGATTCTTTTCGTCCATCTCTCTCTCCTCTCTCGGCCCGGATATGCCCGAATTTCAGTCCGAGCCGCATACGCGTTTCGGCGCGTATCGGTTCTTCTCCCGACTCTCGTTGTCGTAATCGGGGCTTGCCTTAAAGGCCGGATCGGCCCCGCTCCAAGGCCATGATCTTGTTCACCCGGGGCCAGTGTCGGCCCCCGGCAAAAGGGGTCCTCAGCCAGGTCAAGACCAGTTCCCGGGCCAACTCCTCCGGAACCGTCTTTCCCCCCAGGGTGAGAACATTAGCGTTATTGTGCTCCCGGGAGCTGGCGGCCGAGCGGAGGTCCCAGCAGGCCGCCGCCCGGATGCCCCGCACCTTGTTGGCGGCCATGGCCGAGGCCACCCCGATGCTGTCGATCATGATCCCCCGGTCGCAGTCGCCCGCGGCCACCGCCCGGGCGACCGCAGCGGCGAAATCAGGATAGTCGCAGGGTTCGGCGGAAAAAGTCCCGCAGTCCCGGATCAGGTACCCCTGACTCTCCAGGAAGGGAATCAGGGCGCTTTTAAGGGGAAAGCCGCCGTGGTCGGAACCGATCGCCACCCGCCGGCACCCGGCGGGGATTTCGCCGATCTCGCTCATGCTTTTCTCCTGAACACTCCCGGCGGGGGGAGGAGAATCCCTCCGCGTCACCGCCGCCACGATCATGTCGGTCCGCCGGGTCATTGGTACTTTCCGGGGCCTCTTCGGCCTTGCCCTGGATTATCCATAAAACCTTCTCCCAAATCAAGCCCGGACTATGGCTTGGGTTTCTTTCCCGCCAGCGAGGTCCCGGCCCAGCCCAGCTTCCGCCTCAGGATATGGTAATAGCTTTCCCCGGGCGGGGATAAAAGCCGCAGGGAGCGCCGGCCCCGGGAAAAACCGATCTCGTCACCCGGTTCCAGGGGGTAACCGACCTGCCCGTCCAGGGTCAGCCAAGTCTCGACGGCAGTGCGCACGATCACGTTCAGGCGCCCGCGCGACGGGATCACCAGGGGGCGGTTGGTCAGGGAATGCGGGCAGATGGGATTGACTACGAAGGCCTCCAGCCCCGGCCCCAGGATCGGGCCCGCCGCGGAGAGGGAATAGGCGGTGGAGCCGGTCGGAGTGGCCACGATCAGGCCGTCCGCCTGGTATTCGGTCAGATACCGGCCGTCCAGGAAAGCTTCCATCCGGATCACCCTGGCCATGCCTCCGCGCCCGATCACGGCCTCGTTGACCGCCGTCCCCCGGAAAACCGTGCGGCCCCGGCGCAAGCAGCGGCAGCCCAGGGTATGGACGCGGCGAACCGTCATCCTGCCCGCGACCAGGTCGACCAGGGCCGGAGCAACCCCGTCCAGGGGGACTTCGGTGAGAAACCCCAACCCGCCCAGGTTGATCCCCAGCATCGGGACCGAATGAGCTCCCTGTCGCCGGAAGGTGCTGATCATCGTCCCATCACCCCCCAGGACGATCAGGACTTCCGGAGAGTCGTTCTCCTCCAGGCGCCAGCGGGAAACCCGGGGCCGGCCCGGCAGGAGCCGGGCCAGGTCCTCCTCGAAAAAAACCTCGATCCCGACCCGGCGCAGGCGCCGGGCGATGTCCAGAGCCACCTCGGGCGCCCGCGTCTTGGCCGAGTTCCCCACTATGCCGACCGTTTTCATCAATGCCTCGGGTGGATTGTAGCGCAAGTACCTCCGATAGCCAAGGCTTCCGGCCTAAGGGCAGGACACAGGGTTCAGGGTTCAGGGTTCAGGGTTTCAGTAATCAGTAATCAGTAATCAGTAATCCGTGATCAGTCGCCCGCACCATGGTGAATCCGGAATCAAGACAAATCAAAATTCGAAACTCGAAAGCAGAAATTCGAAACAAATCCCAAATTCGAATTTTCCAAACTCCTTGGATTCGCAGTTTCAAATTTCGCTATTCTGATTTCGAATTTGTTTTTCTACATGCCCTACATGCCTACATGTGAATGCGGCGGCAGTTCCTTCAGCCTTCAGCCTTCAGCCTGTTTTTGCACCATGAAGAGCATGAAGAAACATGAAGGTAAAATCTGTGTAAATCTGTGAAATCTGTGGAGAAAAAATCTGCGGTAATCTGCGGAATCTTAGTTGCGGTTGGCGCGGCTTCCCTCGGCAGCGAACGAGTACGATTATGATGTAGTTTAATCTGTGTAATCTGTGGACAGAATCAATCTGCGGAATCTTAGTTTCGTTTCGCGGGGATTCGCGAGATTCGCGGTTCAATCAAGGCAGTTCGCGGTTCGCGGGGAGTTTTTGGGCCAGGAGGAAGAACTCGACGTTCCCGGCCGGGCCCGGCAAAACCGAGACCACGGTTTTCAGGACCAGGTGCCCGAGGGCGGCCACGGCGGTTTCCACCCTCTTCACCGCCGCCGCCCGGACCGAATCGTCCCGGACCACCCCGCCCCGCCCCACCTCCCCGCGGGCGGCCTCGAACTGCGGCTTGACCAGGGCAAGCAACAGCCCCCCGTCCCGGAGCAGGGGAAAAAGCGCCGGGAGAACCTTCTCCAGGGAGATGAAGGAAAGGTCGGCCACGGCCAGATCGACTTTTTCGGGAAGGTCGGAAGGCTGAAGATAACGCACGTTGCATCCCTCCTTAAGGACCACCCGGGAGTCCCGCCGCAGCTTCCAGGCGATCTGCCCCCGCCCCACGTCAAAGGCGTAAACCCGGGAAACTCCGTTCTGCAGAAGACAGTCGGTAAATCCTCCCGTGGAACATCCGGCATCCAGAGCAGTCATCCCGGCCACCCCCAGGCCCAGCTCGGCCAGCGCGCCCGCGAGCTTGTCTCCGCCCCGGCTCACATATCGGGGCCGCTCCAGCACTTCGATCTCGGCAGCGGGGTCCAGGGTCTGGCCGGGTTTGTCCACCTTCCTGCCGCCGGAGACGATCCAACCGGCCCGGATCGCCCGGGCGGCCTGCTCCCGGGAAGGGAAAAGCCCTTTCTCCACCAGCAGGGAATCCGCTCTCTTTTTCATCCGACGGAATGGATCGCAAAGGGCCCGGCGGGCGGGCCCGACGCCGACGGCGGGCCTCAGGCCAGGCGGGCCAGGACGGCGGCGGCCACGGCTTCCGGGGTGAGACCGCAAAGCTCGCGCAGTTCCGGGATCGAACCATGCTCGATAAAACGATCGGGGATCCCGAACCGGAAAACCCTGCCCCGGAGCCCTTCCTCCTCCAGTGCCTCGAGAATCGCGCTGCCCAGGCCGCCCTGAAGCACATGCTCCTCCAGGGTGACCAGAACGCCCCCGGAAGCGGCGTGTTCCTTCAGGAGAGCCCGGTCCAGCGGCTTGACGAAACGGGTGTTGACCACCCCCAGCTCGAGACCCCGGCCCCGTAAAATCGCCGCCGCCCCCATGGCCACCCCGATCATGTCGCCGCCCAGGGCCCAGAACCAGCCGTCCCGGCCGGGGAAAAGAACCTCGGCCTGGCC
>CAZIEA010000151.1:4275-6417 GCA_964538495.1 uncultured bacterium
CCCGGGATCGGAGGGGACTTCCCGGAGTTCGCATTCCCCGCGGGGATAACGGACAACCGCCGGGCCGTCCAGGGCCAAGGCGGTCTCGATCATGGCCGAAAGCTCTCTCCCGTCCTTGGGCTGCATGACCACGATGCCCGGAAGATGACGCAGGAAAGCCAAGTCGAAAACCCCGTGATGGGTGGGGCCGTCCGAACCCACCAAACCCGCCCGGTCCAGGGCCAGGACCACCGGAAGCCCCTGGAGGCAGACATCATGGGCAATTTGATCGTAAGCCCGCTGCAGGAAGGTCGAATAGACCGCGAACACGGGCTTGAGTCCGCCGGCGGCCATTCCGGCGGAGAAGGTAACCGCGTGCCCCTCGGCGATCCCGACGTCGAAGATCCTCTTGGGGAAACGGTGGGCAAAGGGGACCAGCCCCGTTCCCAGGGTCATGGCGGCGGTCACCGCCGTGATCCGGGCGTCCTTTTCCGCCAGCCGCCTGAGGGTAAGTCCGAAAACTTCGGAGTAGGAAAGAGTCTGGGGGACTTTTCGAGGTTCCCCGGAACAGATGTCGAAGGCCCCCAGGCCGTGAAAACACTCGGGGTTTTCCTCAGCCGGGCGGTAGCCCTTCCCTTTCCGGGTGACCACGTGCAGGAGGACCGGATCGGTCATGGGCCGGACCTTGGCCAGGACGTCGAGCAACCCCTTGAGGTCGTGCCCGTCCACGGGGCCGATGTAGCGGTAGCCGAACTCCTCGAAGATCTGGCCCGGAGTGATCAACCCCTTGAGCGCTTCTTCCAGGCGGTGGCTGGCCGTCAGGACCCGGCTTCCGATTCCGGGGATTTTCCCCAGCACCTGCTCGACTTCGCGCTT
Organism: uncultured bacterium; assembly: GCA_964538495.1. Taxonomy (GTDB): domain Bacteria; phylum Auribacterota; class Erginobacteria; order Erginobacterales; family DAOSXE01; genus CAZIEA01. Next base: position 5,131 of record CAZIEA010000151.1, read on the forward strand.
GAGCCGGTTGTAGGTGGGGTCGATGATAAGCTTGTTGAGATACCCGGACAGGGCCCCGACGCTGGGAGCGATCGCCATCTCGTTGGCGTTGAGGACGATCATGGTGTTGCGGGCGCCTTTGCCCCCCTGGTTGAGGGCTTCCAGGGCCAACCCCCCGGTCAGGGCGCCGTCGCCGATCACGGCGATCACTTTGCCGGTCCCGCCCCGGCGGTCACGGGCCGCGGCCAGCCCGAGGGCGGCCGAAATCGAAGTGCTGGCGTGGCCCACCCCGAAAGCGTCGTAGGGACTTTCCGCTCTCCGGGGAAAACCGCTCAAGCCTTTCAGGCGCCGGATGCTGGGGAAACGGTCCCGGCGCCCGGTCAGGAGCTTGTGCGCGTAGGCCTGATGGCCCACGTCCCAGACCACCTGATCCGGGGGAAGGTGGAAAACCCGGTAAAGGGCCAGAGTCAGCTCCACCACCCCGAGGCTGGCGGCAAGGTGGCCGCCGTTGCTGGCCACCACCCGGATGATCTCCTCGCGCAGTTCGGAGGCCAAAACGCCCAGTTCCGGCAGGCTCAACCGCTGCAAATCCGCGGGAGCGGAGATTTTCTCCAGCAGACGGCTCAACTCTCCTCTTCTCCCGGCCCCCCGGCTTCCCCCGGCGCAAACGGTTCGGCGCGGAGCACCCCCGCGGCGTCTTTCTTCAGGACCTCGATCCGGTTTTCGGCCGCGGCGAGCTTTTTCAGGCAAACCGAGGCCAGCTTGACCCCTTCCTCGTAATCCTTCAGGGCCGCCTCCAGGGACAACTCCCCCCCTTCCATTCTCCGCACAATCTCCTCCAGTTTCTGGAGCGACTGGTCGAACTTGATCTCGGCCATAACCCGATCTCCCTTGCTGTGGCCGGAACCGGCGAAAGAGCACCCGGCCCGGGCCCCCATCTCACACCAAGACGCCCGGAAAGTCAAAGGCAACCGGGATTTTCAATTTACCGACTCCACCCGGGCGAAAAATCCGCCTTTGGCCAAAGTTCCCCGGATTTTTTCCCCGCTGGCCAAATCCGCGCCCCGCCGGGGCACCACCCCGTCCCGTTCGCGCACGACCACCGCATAGCCGCGGTCCAGAACCGCCAGGGGGCTGACCGTTTGCAAGCGAAGGTTCAAGCTTTCCAGCCGCCGGGAATATTCCCGGAGCAGGCGGGGAAATTCCCTTTCCAGACCCTCGCCGGCCGCCCGCAGCCGGACGCGACCGGCCTCGCCCAGGAGGGATATCGCCCGATCCAACCGGACCATGGACTCGTCCAGGCGCTGG
>CAZIEA010000152.1:0-6372 GCA_964538495.1 uncultured bacterium
GCCAGCCCCTCCGCTACCCCCTCCGCGCCTCCCAGCTCCACCCCGACCCCGACCGCTTCTCTCACTCCCTCGGTTTCCCCGACCGCGAGTCCTTCTCCCCGTTTCCGGGCGGTGGCGGGCGACTACAGCGGAGACGGGACGGCCGACGTTGCTCTTTTCCGGCCTTCTTCCGGGCTCTGGCTCATCCGGGGGCTGACCCGGGTTTACTTCGGGTCTTCGACCGACGAGGTGGTCCCCCGTGACTACTCCGGCAACGGCGCCTGGGACGTCGCGATCTACCGGCCCGGCCTGGGGAAGTGGCTGGTGCGGGGAGTGACGAGCGCCTTTTACGGGGTTGCCACCGATGTCCCGGTTCCCGCCGACTATGACGGGGACGGGACGGCTGACATCGCTCTTTTCCGGCCCGCGCTCGGCAAATGGCTGATCCGCGGCGGCCTCCAGGTCTTCTACGGGTTTGCCGCCGATTCGCTTGTTCCCGGGGATTACGACGGGGACTCCACCACCGACATCGCCGTTTTCCGGCCTTCCCTGGGCAAGTGGCTGGTCCGCAACGGCGCCCAGGTTTTCTACGGGAACGCCACCGACACGGTGGTGCCCGGGGACTACACCGGCGACGGGAGCTGGAATTTCGCGGTTTTTCGGCCGGCCACGGGCCGGTGGCTGGTCAAGGACGGCCCCAACGCTTACTGGGGGACCTCGGCCGACACGGTCCAGCCCGGAGACTATGACGGGGACGGGACTCTGGACTTCGCGGTCTTCCGGCCCTCGGTGGGGCGCTGGCTGATCCGGGGGGTGACCTCCGTCTATTACGGAGCCTCCAGCGACGAGCCGGTCACCAACCCCTGATCGCGCTGTGGTTCACATGTAGGCATGTAGAACCGAGTGGACGATATGGACGAAGTGGACTTAGTGGACCGGCCCCTGAACCCTGAACCCTGAACCCTTCTCTGTGGCCTCTCAAGCATCCGTGTCCTTTTCCGGGAGCGGCCGGGAGGACAGGCCGGAGAGAAAACGCCGGGTCCAGAACAGGCCCAGCAGCACCGGGAAGACGTACTCCAGCAGGCTCAGGAGCAAGGCGCTTCCCACGATTGCCGCTTCCAGAGCCAGGGGGTTGTAGAGGGGGATGAGTTCGGCCAGCGAGTTTTCCCTCAGCCCGATCCCGAGGATGGTGACCGGGACGGTGGCCAGGAGGATGGAAAAAGGAAGCGCTACCAGGTAGGTGGCCGGGCTGTAAGACACCCCCAGGGAACTGGCGGCCAGGTAGAAGCTCAGGAGCTTTCCGGACTGGATCAACAGGGAGAAGCCGAAAAGCCCCCCCAGTTCCAGGGGGCGGAAGAACCGGGGTAGGGAAAAGAGGGTGTCGAGCGCTCCCCGGACGCGCTCGGAGGGGATTTTCGCCGCCGCCTGGCGCAGGAACCGGCGGGTAGAGCGCGGGCTCAAAACCAGCGCGGTCCCGGCCGAAACGGCCAGCACCGCGAGCAAAGGCAGTCGGGACCCCCCGGGGTCGGCGCCGCAGATCACCCCCCCTCCCAGGATCAGAGCGATAAAGACCAGGACGTTGCTCCCGAGTTCCAGCAGGATCGAGGCGGTGCCCTTGACCGCGGAGAACCCGTGCCGCCGTTTCAGGTAAAGGACCCTCCCGGCTTCCCCGGCCCGCAGGGGGAGAACGCTCTTAAGCGGGGATGAGCCCATCTTGATCATGAACGTTTCGGCAAAGGAGATCTCCAGCCCCATTCGCCGGAGGATGAACCGCCAACGGAGGGCGGCCAGGACGCAGTTGGTGGCCAGGGAAACCATGAGCGCTCCCAGGAGCGTCCGGACTTCAGCCCGGGCGAGGATGGTTTCGACCTCGGCTAGGTCGGTCCGGCGCATGAGCAGCCAGAGGAGCAGCCCCGTCAGGCCCACGGTGAGCAGGAACTTTATCGCTCTTCTCATGACGGCTTCCGTTTGCCTCCGGCGATGACGGCGCCGGCGACTCCGAGCGCCGCCAGGGCCGATATGGCCGTTCCGACCGCCCAGCTTCCAGGGAGGAAATAAAGCCCCCCGGTTACGGCCCCGGGTGCGCCTTTCCAGGCCAGCAATCCTCCCCGGGAAAGGACTTCGCCGGAGGAAGTCCGCCAGCCCGGGTACCAGTTCAGGTTGAATATGGCAACTCCGCCGTCTTCGGGCGGCTTGAATATCAGCTTTCCGCTCCGGCGTTCCCTGATTTCCACCGGAGCCGAATCGTTTTCCGCCCAAGCCTCGCCCCGGTAACCGGGGGCGGGCAGGAATTTTCCCTTCCCGGGCACGAATCGGGGGGGGGATGTTCCGGCCTCCACCCGGCCCATTTCCAGGAAGTAACGGGGTCGGGCGAACTCCCCGAGATAGAGCCAACCGTACCAGTTTATCACCCCGTAACCCGCGCGGGTCAGATCCAGAAGTCCCGGTTCGTAGCGGTTGATCACCGCCGCGCGCGAGCGTTGCTTATATCCCGGTTCGGGCAGGAGCAGCCGCCGGAAGCTCAAGTTTTGTTTTCCCAGAGCGCCCGGAACCAAGGGGGCCAAACGCTCCGGGTCCAGACCGGGGGGGAGGGGATCGAGGTCCCAGAAACTCAGGACCTGACCCCGGAAGTCCGCGGACCGTCCGGGAGCCGGCCGGGGAGGGGAGGAGAAAGTCCGGGAATGGTAGAACCAGGCCAGGGGCAAGGGGCTTAAGACCGCCAGCCCCGCCAGGACGGGAAGGATTTTTTTCCCCCGTCTCCCGCGGAGGAGGTCGCCGGCGCTTCCCGCGCCCAGGGCCAGGAGGAACTGGAGCAAGGGCGCGAAATACTTATTGGGCATGTGCATGGCTTTCCAGAGCGGGAGGCGGTTGAGCTGGAAATAGAGATCGAGCGGGCTTCCCGCCCCCATGGTCAGGAGCGCGAAGAGGAAAAACAGGGCGATCAGACGCCAATTTTTCCGCATTCTCCCCGCCAGGCCGGCGCCGGCCAGGATTAACCCCAGCGGACCGACCCAGACGGTGGAGTCGGCGAAGGGCTCGTGGCGGGAAAGCCCGGGCCGCTCCCCGGGCTCGGCAGTTCTTCCTTGCCGGAAGGGGCCGGGGTCGACCAGGGACCGGAGCAGGCCTCCGGGGTTGAGCGATCCCCGGGCCGCCTCCCGGTATTCGCCAAAATCCCGCGGCGCCCGCCGCAGGAGTTGGGCCAGCGGGACCATCCGGACCCCGGCCAGAAGTCCGGCCGCCAGGACGGCGACGACCAGGGCCGGGAATCGGATCCGGGGAAAGCCCCGGGCGGGGCCGAGGTAACCGAGCAGGCTCCAGGCCGCCAGGAAAAGCAGCATCGCCCCCACCCAGAGCCCGGTGGGACCGAGCAGGAGCCACCCTAAGAGGCAGACTGCCCCCGGCCGGAAAAAGCCTCCTTCCCCGGAAAGGGAGAGCACGAGCCAGGGGAGCAGGGCGTAGCAGCCGATATAGAGGTTGCCGGTGGCGAAGTGATAGGGAAAATAACTTCCGAAAGCGAAAAGGGCGCCGGAGAGAAATGCGCCGGGCGCGGTTTGCCCCAGCCGCCGCCGGGCCAGGAGGTAGGTGCCCGCGCCCGCCAGTAGGTAATAAAGCAGGACACGGATTTTCAGGGAAAACCAGATCTCCAGGGGCAGGCAGGCGTAGAAGATGGGGTCGGCGGCCGCCGATTCCGGGTGGGCGAAGATTGGGTAGCCGCCGCCCAGGAAATCGGTCCAGAGCGGGAACCTGCCCTCCCGCAGGAGCGAATCGCGCTGCAAGCAGTGGATGGCGGCGACTTGGGCCCAGTCGGCTTCTCCGGAGGCGGTGGCGGAGGAAAGCCCGAAAGGCAGGCAGATAGCCAGGGCCAGGGCTGCCAGCAGGGCCAATCCGATCCGGTCGGGAGAAAGGCGTATTTTCACGGACTCCCTCCCCGGAGTTCATCGGCCAGGCGGAGAGATTGGGCGGCGTGTTCGGGAAAACCGGAGTTATCCAGGAGCATTCCCATCCGCAGGTAAACCGGCCAGGCGGCCTGGCCGGCGGCGGCATAGAAGCCGGGGAGGAGCCTGAGGACGGTTCGGCGGTCCGCCTCCGCCCCCCGGCGCAGGAGGAAATCGAGCTGGGCCGCCCGGCTCATGACTCGGACCAGCCCGCGATCCAAAGCCCGCTCTTGGGTCGCGGATGCCCTCCCGGCGGGGGGGAGGGCGAGCAGAGCCCCCAGGAGCATCGCTCCGGCCGCGGCCAGCCGGGCCGCCCCCCGGGTTCGTCTCCAGAAGATCAACCCGGGCAAGGGGACAAAGAGGATGCCGGGCAACAGGTAGCTTGCCCGATGGCCGGCGTAGCCCGCCGAGATCAGGGAGGGCCGGGAAAAGGCGACGGGAAGAAAAAACGCCACGGCCAGGATCATGGCCAGGCGGCTCATCCGGCCCCTCCCCAGGGGCCAGAGCGCCGCGGAAAATCCGCTGCCGAGCAGAAAAAGCCAGCCGTAGCGGGCCGCCGCCTGCAGTTGCAGCCCGGCCCGGAACCGGTCGCCGGAAAAAACGGCCCGCAAGCCCTGAAAACGGTCCAGGTAGTTGCCGCGGGCCATTTCCCGCCAGGCTTCCGTGGAGGCTTCCAGGCGGGCGGGAAGGACGGCCGCCGCCAGCAGAGGGATGCCCAGCGCCAGGAGCAGGACGCCGAGACGGGCGGTGAAGCGCCCCCGCCGATAGACCGCCTGAAAGGCGAAAATTTCGAGCAGGAGGAAAACCGCCCCGCCCTTGGTCAGGAGCATTCCCAGGCCCCAAAGCAGGCAGGGCGCGAGTTCCTCTCGGCGCAGATGGACGAGGAGGAAAAAGGCCGGGACCGCGAGAAAGAGCCCGACATAAGGGGTGTCGACCCGGTAGCGGACCAGGTGGAGCAGGAGATAAAGCTCGGCCGAAGAGGCCAGGGCCGCCCAGGCCGCCCCGGCGCCGGAGCGGAAGCCCGCGAGATGAAGGAAACCCAGCAGGAGCAGGCCCAGTATCCCCCAGGCTAGCAGGTGAAAGGCGCGCAAGCTGTTTTCCCAGAGCCCGAGGAAAAGGGCTTGGGCCAGGAAGGGGAAGGGGAAATGTTCGATCGTGAAGCCGCCGCCGTCGAAAAAGGTGCCATCGTGGGAGGCGGCCCGGGGCAGGGGGGAACAGAGAAGGGAGCGAGCCAAGTCGAGCTGCTCCCGGATGTCCCCGGTGTCGGCCGATAGCCAGCGCCTTAAGAAAAATTCCCGCCCGCCCCCGGGAGGGAAGCCGTCGAAGACCTTGATCCGGGGGGGGCGGGAAAAAAGCCCCCCGTCGGGACCGCGGAAGGTCAGCTCGAGCAGGTTCTCTCCCGGGAGGAGTTCCGCCTGGAGCAAGGCCGCCGCTTTGGGCGGGGGGTAATTACGGCCGACCCGGGCGGGGTTGTAAGGCGCGGAAAGATAACGGAAAACCGAGAGTTTCCCGTTGAGGTTGGCTTCGACCAGGATCTCTTCTCCGGCCGTGAAAAAGAGCAGCAACGGGCAGTGGCATTTCCGGACGCTCCGGCTTTTCAGGAAAATGAGTCCGCGTCCGCCGGTCGGAAGCAGTGCCCCATCCCGGTCCCGGAGAAATCCCCCGGCGGCCTCGAAGGAGACTTCGGAACAGTCGCTCTCGGCCCGGAGGGCGGCGGCGGAGTCGAGGAGGCGGCTGTATTCGTCGGGCCAGAGCGCTCCCTCTGAGGGCAAAAACGGTCTCCAGGTCAAGAAGGCCCCAATGACCAGGAGTCCGAATCCCAGGGCCCAGGGCCGGGCGATCCCGAGGCCGGAGACGGTGGGGGCGCTCCGCCGGCCCAGGAGAGAGGCCGCCGCCGGCAGCAGGATCAAGGCGGTGATTATCTCCCGGTTCAGGTTCAGTCCCAGGAGTTTGACCAGGGTGGCGGCCGGGGCCAGCCAGCCCAGGGATAAAGCCAGGCTCCAGCCGACCCAGGCCGTTGCCTCCAGTTTCCGCCGGGGAACAAACCAACCCAGCAGCGCGGCTCCCGGCAGGAGGAAGCAGCCCGGAAGCAGAAGCGCGCCTCCGGCGACGCGCCCGACGGCGGACCCGGCTCCGAGTCTGGTTCCAACCAGGAGCAGTCCGCTCAGAAGACACCCCAGGAGCAGGACCGTCAGCTGGTTCCCGGCGCCGGCCCTTATCATCGCCTCGTCCTCCCGGCTTCCGCGAACCCCTTCACTCGTTCTCCAGCAGGTTCTGTTCATGAGACAGCAACTCTTGCGCCTGGTCGAGTTTTCCGCCCCAGAGTTCGAGCTGGCCGTAAAGCTCCCGGAGTTTCCCCCGTTTTATTCCGGAGTCCCGGGAAAGGCGGACGATTTCCTCGCGGTCGCCGCCCCCGGAAGCTCCGGCCAGGGCCAGCTCCCCGCCCGCGATCTCGGCC
>CAZIEA010000153.1:0-6348 GCA_964538495.1 uncultured bacterium
GCCCTGGTCATTTTCGGGAGCTGGCGCGGGGGGCGGGCCGCCCTGGGGGCGCTGCTCTTCGGCACTCTCTACACCCTGGATTCCCGGCTCCAGGCCCGGGGCACCGTCATCCCCACCCACTTCCTGCAGATGCTGCCCTACGCGGCCGTCATCCTCTTCCTGGTCGCGGCCCGCTCCCGGGCCTTCCGCCGGACCATGAGCGCACCGGCGGCCCTGGGCCTCCCCTACCGCCGCGGCCAGCGCGAATAAAGGGGGCCGGGGCGCCGGCAGGACCCCGGGGCACGATAAATCGTAATCCGTAATCAGTTATCCGTAATCCGTCGAAATTCAGGATACAGGAAACAGAATTCAGAATCCAGAATGCGCAAAAATGAATCTGTTTAATCTGTGTAAATCTGTGGACAGATTATTTCTTGGCGTCTTTGCGCCTCTGCGTGAGAAAAGCGGGTTTTCTACATGTCCTACATGCCTACATGTGAATGCGGCGGCAGTTCCTTCAGCCTGGTTTTCTCACCATGAAGACCATGAAGGACATGAAGAAAAAATCCGTGAAAATCTGTGGAATCTGTGGAAAAAATAATCTGCGGTAATCTGCGGAATCATAGTTTTGGTTCGCGCGGATTCGCGAGATTCGCGGTTCCCTTCGCTTAACCTCCTGACCACAGAGAGCACAGAGGAAAACCAGAGTTCACAGAGAATTATTTTTTCACCATGAAGACCATGAAGAAAAAAATCGGTTCTTGGCGTCTTTGCGCCTCTGCGTGAGAAAAGCGGGTTTTCTACATGTCCTACATGCCTACATGTGAATGCGGCGGCAGTTCCTTCAGCCTGGTTTTCTCACCATGAAGACCATGAAGGACATGAATAAAAAATCCGTGAAAATCTGTGGAAAAAATAATCTGCGGTAATCTGCGTAATCATAGTTTTGGTTCGCGCGGATTCGCGAGATTCGCGGTTAAATCTGTGGGAAAAAATCTGCGGTAATCTGCGTAATCTTAGTTGCAGTAGCCCCCCCGCCTCACAAATAGCCCAACTGGCGGAGTTTGGCCTTGACCGCTTTAACCTCGCCGGAGCTGTAGGAACGGCCGCTTACGGCCGAAACCTCGGAAGTGGAGGCGATGTCGCGCAGGACGTAGACCACGAAGTCGGTGACCGAGTCGAACCCGGAATCCCCGATCAGGGTTTTCAGGTTGTTGTAGAGCGGCCGGGGTATCTTGATCGTCGCCTTGGGCGCCTTCATCCTCCCTCCTCTCTCCACGGATTTCACGGATTCCCATGGAGTATTTTGCACCTGATTAACTCTGATTTCTCTGATTACTTCTCCGCCGGTCTTTCCGCCTAACCTCCTGATCACAGAGAATTATTTTTCTCACCGATTCGCGCCTGAACCCCGAACCCTGATCCCTTCTACATGCCCTACATGTCTACATGTGAATGCGGCGGCTGTTCCTTCAGCCTGTTTTTAAAATAATCTGCGGTAATCTGCGAAATCTTAGTTGCGGTTCGAAGCAAGCGGTAATCTGCGTAATCTTAGTTTAAGTTCGCCCACGGCTTCAGAGTTTGAGGCGGGCCATCAGGCCGACAACGTAGGTGTCCACCCATCCCTCATCCTTCTCGGTGGCGTCCCACATGAAGTAGAAATCCCCTCCCAGGGTCTTGAGCCCGAAAAATTCCCCCACCGTGAAACCGGCGTAAACGCGGTTGCGGTAAAGCCCGGACTGTTCCTGCTCGAAGAAGATCTCGTCGGCCACGTAAGGGCTGATCCCCCAGTCCGTCAGTTTCCAGGGAAGGGTAACGGTGCCCTTGTTCCGCAGCAGCCAGAGGTCGTTGCCGACCGAGCGGGAACGGTAGGCGATCTGGAGGCGGTTTTTCAGCTTCCAACCCTCGAGGTCGGTCTTGAGGGTGGCTTCGCCCAGGGGCCGGTCCTCCCCGGCCCAGCCCGTGGCGGTGCGCTTGAAAATGAAGCGGCAGCCCCCGGCCAGGTCCAGCCAGGGAGAAGCGCTCCAGATCAGCCGGGGCTGGAAGTAGTGCTCGGTCACCTCCCGGGCGTCGTCGCTGTAGTAAGCCGTCTCCTCGACGTCCAACTTGAGGCTTTCGACGATCTTCCCGCTCGCGGAGCCCCCGAACCAGATCTGCCAGTCCCCGTCCCCCGCCGCGGCTATCCCGGGCAGGAGCGCCAGCAAAGCCGCCGCCGCCAGATACTTTTTCATCCCCTTCTCTCCTTTCGGGTTTTCTCCACCCGTTTGAGTTAACCTAAGAGAGTGCTATTGCACTCCCAGAGGTATACTCACAAAACCCGGAAAGAAGGGCAAGAAAATTTTTCCTACTTGTTTACGATGTGCAGCGCCTGCTGGATGACCGGGGACAGCTTGAGCACCACGGGCGTGAAGACTATGCTCACCATGCTCATGAGCTTGATCAGGATATTGATCGAAGGGCCGCTGGTGTCCTTGCAGGGATCCCCCACGGTGTCCCCGACCACGGCCGCCGCATGAGAGGGGTTCTTGCTCCCGTCGGGGAGCTTCTTGCCGCCGAGATTGCCCTTTTCGATGAATTTCTTGGCGTTGTCCCAGGCGCCGCCGGCGTTGTTGAGCATGGTGGCCAGGACGAACCCGGTCGCCAGCGCCCCGGCCAGCAGCCCGATCAGGCCGCCGATTCCCAGGACCAGACCCGTGGCCACCGGGGCCGTGATGGCCAACAACGAGGGCAGGATCATCTCCCTCTGCGCGCCCGCGGTGGAAATCTCCACGCAGCGGGCGTAGTCCGGCCGGCCCTTCCCTTCCAGGATGCCGGGGATCTCCTTGAACTGGCGGCGCACCTCTTTCACCATCAGGCCCGCGGTCCGGCCCACCGCCTTCATGGAGAGGGCGCAGAAAACGAACACCATCATGGCGCCGGCGAAAATCCCGCAGAGCACGAGCGGGTCCAGGGTCTGGACGTCATAGGCCCGGACGAAGTCCAGGATGGAGGCCCGGGCGGCGGTCGCCTCCGTGAACACCTTTTTGCCCACGTGGAACACCCCGTCCGGAGCCGCGGCGGCCATCTTTCCCGCCCACATTTTCACTTCCTCGATGTCCGCCGCCAGCAGGGCCAGGGCCGTGAGCGCCGCCGAGCCGATGGCGAAGCCCTTGCCGGTGGCGGCGGTGGTATTGCCGAGGGCGTCGAGGGCGTCAGTGCGCTCGCGGACTTCGTGGGGGAGGCCGGACATCTCGGCGTTCCCGCCGGCGTTATCGGCGATGGGGCCGTAAGCGTCCGTGGCCAGGGTGATGCCCAGGGTCGCCAGCATGCCCACGGCCGCGAACCCCACGCCGTAGAGCCCGGCGGTGTAATCGACAAAACCGCCGGAGAGGCCGAAAGCAAAGAGGATGCCCGCGATAATGATCACCACCGGGGGAAAGACCGACAGCATCCCGTTGGCCAGCCCCTGGATGATGACCGTGGCCGCCCCCATCGGGGCCTGCTCGGCGATCTCCCGGGTGGGCCGGTACGAATCCGAAGTGAAGTACTCGGTGGACTGCCCGATCAGGATCCCGGCGAGCAACCCCGCCAGAACCGCCCCGAAGATGCCCCAGGTCACGAACCCGGCCGCGGCCATGACGGCCAGGGCGGCCGCGATCAGGACCGAACTGCTCACGGTCCCGGTCAACAGAGCGTGCAACAATCCCTTCTGGTCCGCGCCTTCCCGGCAGCGTACGAGAAAGATCCCGATGATCGAGAGCACGGTCCCGATCCCCGCCACCACCATCGGGGCCGCGACGTAGCCGACGGCTTTCTGAAAATTGCCCGTCTGCACCCCGATGGAAGCCCCCAGCGCCGCGGTGGAGAGGATCGAGCCGCAATAGGACTCGTAGAGGTCCGCGCCCATCCCGGCCACGTCGCCCACGTTGTCCCCCACGTTGTCGGCGATGGTGGCGGGGTTGCGGGGGTCATCCTCGGGGATGCCGGCCTCGACCTTGCCCACCAGGTCGGCCCCCACGTCGGCGGCCTTGGTATAGATGCCGCCGCCCAAGCGGGCAAAAAGCGCCTGAGTAGAGGCCCCCATCCCGAAGGTCAGCATCGTGGTGGTGATCAGGGTCATCTTCTCCAGGTCCGTGCAGCCCGCCGGAACCAGCTCGAAGCCGAGGAAATTCAGCCCGGCCGCCATGTGCCCGGCGGTGAAGAAGACCTTGTCCAGAATGAAGTACCAAAGGCAGATGTCCAGCAGCCCGAAACCGACCACGACCAGGCCCATCACCGCCCCGCTCCGGAATGCCACCGTCAGACCCCGGTTCAGGCTCTCGCTGGCCCCCTGCGCCGTGCGGGAGGAGGCGCGGGTGGCCGTCTTCATGCCCAGGTAGCCGCACAGGCCCGAGAAAAATCCCCCGGTCAGAAAGGCCACCGGCACGAACGGGTTCTGGATCCCGAACCAGGCCAGCACGCCCAGGATCACCACCAGGACCAGGAACACGAGCGAGACCACCTTGTACTGCCGGAAGAGATAGGCCATCGCCCCTTCGCGCACGAAGTCGGCGATCTCTCTCATGCGCTGGTTGCCTTCCGGAGCGCGGAGCATCAGGCGGTAGAAGATCAGGGCAAAGACCAGGCCCAGAAGCGCGCCGGCGGGGGCGATCCACCACACGGGGGAAATCGCGCTCTCGCCCGCCGCCCAGGCGCCGCCTGTTCCGCCCAAGAACCCAAAACCCGTCAAGACCGCCACTGGCAAAATTTTCATTCCGTCTCCTTTGCTCTTCGCCCGGACCCGCCCGGAAAAGAAAAAAACCCCCGTCGCGTTTTTTCCGCAACAGGAGTCGTCAGTCCCGCGCCGGGCCCGGCGGTTTCGGAGGACTCCACCCCCTCCTGAAAGCCGAATCTTAAATAAACCCCCGCCCGGCGTCAATCCTGGAGAACCGAGCGGTTCCTTCAGCTTGTTTTTCCCACCATGAAGGACATGAAGAGCATGAAGTTTTAATCATGGATGACAAGGTGTCGAACCCCTGGGTTCGAACCCCAGCAAGAGTTTTTCTGGTTCCCAGGGGAGTTAATGTTTTAACGGAGAGGCTGGGATTCGAACCCAGGGTGCCCGCAAAGGCACAACGGTTTTCAAGACCGTCCCGTTCAACCACTCCGGCACCTCTCCTTTTTCAGAAGGATAGGCGGGAGCCCTGCCGGGCGCAATATTTTCCCGCCCCGACAGCGCTTTGGGCTATGATAAGCGGCCTGGGGTGTGGGGTGTGGGGTTCAGAAAAACAGGAAACAGGAAACAGGAAACAGGAGACAGGAGGCCGAAGGCATAGGAATCCAGGATTCAGAATACAGAATCCAGAATACGCAAGAATCTGTGTAAATCTGTGGGGAGAGAAACAGAGGAATCAGAGTTAATCAGGTGCAAAAATTTGCGATACCGATAGCGAATTAAACTACATGTCCTACATGTTCTACATGGTGAATAAAGCGGCCAGACCGCCCAAGGAGAAAGTCATGAAGATCGCCCGTTATCTGTTGCTGCTGGGGCCGGCCCTGGCTTGGGGCTGCGCCTCCCATCCCCCCTCCCCCTCCGAGGAGGCCCCGATGGAGCTGGGGGTCCGTTACGAGGAATACGAGGCCGAGGAGCTCGAGGTCGTGATCGTGGAGGAGGCGGAGCCCGCGCCGATGCCGACGCCGCAACCCCGGGAAAACCTGTCCTGGGAAGAGATCGCCGCCCTGGGCGAGACCTACACGGTCGCCCCCGGGGACACCCTTTCCGCCATCGCCTCCCGTTACGACGCGGGGGCCGGGCTGCTGGTCCGGCTCAACGGGCTCTCCAACCCCGACCTGATCCGCTCCGGGCAGAAGCTGACCGCGATCCGGGGCCCCTTCCGGGCCGAGGTGAACAAAGACGCCCGGACCCTCGACCTCTTCCTGGGCGACGTCTTCATCCGTTCCTACCCGGTCACGGTGGGCAAAAACGATTCCACCCCCGAGGGGGAATTCAAGGTCCTGCGGAAAATGGTCAACCCGGCCTGGACCGACCCCTACAACCGGACCATCGTGACCGCCGACAGCCCCGACTATCCCCTGGGGACGCGCTGGATCGAGTTCAAGGCCCCCCCGGGCGCCTACGGCATCCACGGCAGCCAGGTGGCCGAGGAGATCGGGCAGGAAGCCTCCTTCGGGTGCGTCCGGGTCCTGCACCCCCAGGAAGAGGAGCTTTACGATTTCCTCATCCCCGGCTCCGGGGTCCTGATCCGAAAATAAGGCTGCGGGAACTGCCACCGCATTCACATGTAGGCATGTAGAACTTCATGTTTCTTCATGGTCTTCATGGTAAAAAAAATCAGGCTGAAGCCTGAAGGAACTGTCGCACAGATTAACCGCGAATCTCGCGAATCC
>CAZIEA010000154.1:0-6308 GCA_964538495.1 uncultured bacterium
CGTCCTCGCTGACCAGGACCTGGTTCACCACCGACACCACCGGCAGCGGCAGCCGCTCCTGCCAGAGCATGTTCTGCAGGGTCTGCTGGAACATATAGCCGATCTGACCCTGGGTCATGGCCCCGCAGATGTCCAGCGGTTGGGGCGGGACCTCGCCGGAGCCGGCCTCCTGCTGAATCAGGAGGTTGCCGGCCTGGGGACCGTTGCCGTGAGTAATGACCAGGCGGTGGCCGAATCTCAGCATCCCCACCAGTTGCCGACAGGTGGTGGCCACGTTCTTGAGCTGTTCCTCGGCCGTGCCTTTTTCGTCGGCCTGCTTGATGGCGTTGCCGCCCAGCGCGATCACGATGATTTTTCTGCCCATTTTGACCTCCCTTTAAGGAATAGTGTTTCCGTCCGTTAGTCCAGGTAACCGCCCATGGTGGCCGCCATCACCGCCTTCTGGGCGTGAAGCCGGTTCTCGGCCACGTCATAAATGGCGGAGCGGGGGCCGCTGGCCACCTCGTCGCTGACCTCGCTCCCGCGGTCGATCGGCATCGGATGGGTGTAAATGCCGTTGTCGGTCAGGGCCATCTTGGCCGCGTCGCAGGTCCAGCCGGTGATGGTCATGGCCTTCTTGATCTCGTCGGCCTTCTTGAGTTCCCCGCCCTGGTAGGCATCCGGGCTCATCCAGTTGCGGGAATAGACCACGTGGGCGCCTTCGTAACCGGCCGCCGGATCGTTAGTGACCTCGAAGCGGCGCTTGTTGGCGGCGCAGTTCATCTTGGTGGCGGCCAGGACCTCGGGGTCGAGGCTGTAGCCCTTGGGGTGGGCGATGGTGACGTCCATCCCGTAGCGGCTCCCGATCAGAATGGCTTCCTGAACCGAGCACCAAGAGCGGCAAAGCGCCCCCTGCCCCCAGGTCAGCAGGAGTTTCTTGCCCTTGAGCGCATCCGGGTCGAAAGCCTTGGCCAGGGAACCGGCGGCCAGTTTCCCCTTGGGAGCGAGCCACTCGATCCAGCCCATGATATCGGCCATGCCCTGGCAGGGGTGAAATTTATCGTGGGCCATGGAAATCACCGGCATCGCCGCCCACTTGGCGTATTCCCGCAGGAGGTCGTCCCCCTCCCCATAGGCGGAAACCTTGTCTTCCAGGATCCGGATTCCCAGCCCCCGGGCGTAGCGGTCCATTACCTGAGCGGCGTCTTCCACCGTCTCCCCGGCGGTAGTCGCGGTCTTGAGGCGCATGGCCTTGGGTTCGAGGAACTGGGCGTGGGCCCCGAGTTCGGTGGCGGCGGCCTCGAAGCTCTGGCGGGTGCGGACCGAGGGATTGTAGAAAAACATGAAGAACTGCCGGCGAACAAGGATGTTCAGGAACTTCTCGCCGAAGCGGTCCTGCTTCATCCGGAAGGCCAGGTCCAGGACCCGGTCGAGTTCTTCCTTTTCCCATTCCTGGGTGCAGATGAAATCCTTGTCGAGCAGCTTGCCCATCTTTTTTCCCTCCCTATGTTGTGTTCTCTATGTGACCTGCCGCCTGAAAGCGGAGTTAAACCTTGTTATCTTATGGATGGGCGCATCGGGAGTCAATCCCAAAACCCGAAAACCGATCTCCACGAAGGGCGCGGATTAACCGCGAATCTCGCGAATCCACACAAATCAAACTAAGATTTCGCAGATTCCCGCAGATTATTTTTTCCACAGATTACACAGATTGAACTACGAATTACGCGGATTCAACTACATGATCTACATGTAGAAAACCTACTTTTCTCACGCAAAGGCGCCAAGACGCAAAACTTCATGTTTCTTCATGATCTTCATGATGAAAAAGAGTTTTCTCTGTGTCCTCTGTTGTCTCTGTGAGCTCTGTGGTGAGGATGTTAGGCTGAAGGCCCACACCCCATACCCCATTACACGGATTACGGATCACTGATTACGGATTACGGGGTTTCCCCGCCCCCCGGATCCCGGCTAGAAGCGGACCAGGGAGACGAGGAGATTCCCGAAGAGCCGGAGCGCGAGACGACTGGGGGCAAAAGCCAGGTCCATCACCCCGGGGACCAGCCAGGCCACGACCATAAAGATGAGGAAAGCCTGGAACCCGCGGGCCTGAAGGCGGGAATAGGCGTGTTTCGCCTCCCCTTTGAGGAAATAGCTTAAGACCCAGGAACCGTCCAAGGGCGGGATGGGGAGAAGGTTGAAGTTGGCCAGAAATAGATTGATCGCCATCCCCCGGGCGGCCAGCTTGACCAGCGGGAGGACCGAAACCGAAGACCCGGAGACGAAAAAGCCCAGGATCCCCGCCGCCCCCAGCGCCAGGGCGAGCAGGATATTAGCCCCGGCCCCGGCCAGGGAGACCTTAACGTGGTCCCTCTCCCCGCCCCGGAGTCGATAGGGGTTGACGGGAACGGGTTTGGCCCCGCCGAAGATGATCCCCGGCCCCCCGAGCAGGGCGTGCTGGAGGGCGAGAAAAACCGGCAGGATCACCGTCATGAAGGGATCAATGTGGGGAAGCGGGTTGAGGGTCAAGCGCCCCATGTCCCGGGCGGTGGAATCCCCGCATCGCAGGGCCACCCAGCCGTGGGCGACCTCGTGGATGATTACCGAAAAAAGCAGAATGAACAAATCTGTCGCGACTTGGAAAAACATGCCTTGCCTTTCCGAAAGCGCACTTATAGCATTTCCGGCCAGTTCAGGCCAATCCGCAAATATGGGAGGACGGGCCCTGCCGGTGTTCAAGCTCGCCGAAAAAACCAAGTCCTATCTGGAAGTGGTGATCTGGCTCACGGTCATGATGCCCCTCCTGCCCCTGGTGGAGCGGGCCCGCTTCGAGTTTTGGGACTACATTCTCTCGGTGTCCTTTCTTTTTTTGATCGTGGTCTGCCTGCACACCCTGGCCACCCGCGGAATCGCTCCCAAGCAGAAGTGGGTCAAGATCCTGGTCTATGTTACCGCCGTCTCCGCGGTGGGCCTGGACTCGGCATTTCTGGTCTTCGACTCTCTCTCCTGGGAAATGGAATGGCTGAAGATGGCCGCGGCGGCCTGTTACGCGGTCCTGATCCTGGTCTGCTGCATCGTAATCACCCGGGACCTCTTCACCGGAAAAACCGTGAGCGCCGACAAGATCTACGGCTCGGTGGCGGTTTACCTGCTTTTGGGCATGCTCTGGACCTGTCTCTATTCCGCCCTGCAGATCCTGAATTCCGGTGCCCTCGCTTACGGCGACGGCACCGTTCCCCAGACCTTCATCGAATTGATTTATTTCAGTTTCACCAACATGGCCACGGTCGGGTTCGGGGATATCACGGTCCGGACCCCGGCGGGGATGAGCCTGGCGGTGATGCAGATGGTGGTGGGAACTTTTTACGTGGCCGTGGTGGTGGCCCGCCTGGTGGGGATCTTCACCGCCCGGGCCATGCTCGACCGGGACGCCGAAGACGGGGACAAGCAGTAACCCGTGATCCGTAACCCGGCGGAACCCGGGAAACAGGAGACAGGAGTCAGGAATCAGAAAAAACCGTGATCCGTAATCAGTGATCCGTAATCCGGCGCCTGAAATATTGGGAATCCAGAATCCAGAATTCAGAATACGCGGCTTTGAAAATTGATTTTTTGGCGTCTTTGCGTCTTGGCGCCTTTGCGTGAGAAAAGTAGGTTTTCTACATGTCCTACATGCCTACATGTGAATGCGGCGGCGGTTCCTTCAGCCTTCAGTCCGTTTTTCTCACCATGTAGAACATGTAGATCATGTAGTTGAATTCGCGTAATTCGTAGTCCAATCTGTGTAATCTGTGGAAAGAAAAAATCTGCGGTAATCTGCGTAATCTTAGTTTGATTTGTGTGGATTCGTGAGATTCGCGGTTAATCGGTAAAATCTGTGGACAAATTTTTTATTTTCCCTACTATACCTACCGGTAGGTAGTGCTATGTCGGATATCCAGGAAACCAAGGCAAGAGTGGTCCGGGCCGCCCTTGAGGTCTTCACCTCCAAGGGCTACGCCGCCGCCTCGATGCGCGAGATCGCCGAACTCGGCGGTCTGACCAAGCCTACGCTCTATTACTACTTCGGGAGCAAGGAAGGGCTCTACCGCAGCCTGGTGGTGGACAACCTGATCGAACTCAACCACCGCCTGGCCCGGGCGGCCGCGGCCGAAACCGATCCGCGGGAAAAATTGCTGGCTTTCGTGAATCTGTTTCTCGAGTTCTGCCGGGAATCCCCCGCCCTGCTCAGACTAGCCTTCATGGCGGTTTACCGCTGCGATTCCTTCGCCCCCGAAATTCCGGTGGACGAAGTCGGGAAAAACACCCTGGACATCCTGGCCGGGATCTTTCAGGAAGGAGTCGCGCGCGGGCTTTTCCGGGACATCCCCGCCCGCCCGGCCGCCCTGCTCCTGCTGGGCGCGGTGCAGTTGCAGGCCCTGGTTATCCTGAAAAATCTCCCCGGAAGCGCCCTCAACCGTCCCGAGGAGATCGTCTCGGGTTTTCTCCGGGGCTGGGAGAAGCGATGAACCCGGTTCCGGCCTTCCTGCTGGCTCTGGTCCTGTCCGCCGGACCGGAAACGCCGCCGCCGAGCTACGATCTCGCGGGTTGCCTGGAAATCGCCGGGCGGCTCAATCCCGAAATAAATACCGCCCGCGAGGAAATCGAGGCCGCCTCCGGGCAGAAACTGCAGGCCGTCTCCTCGGCCATCCCCTCGCTCCGGGGCTCGGCCGATTACACTTACCTGAACACCGTCAATGAATTCGACATCCTCGGCGAGGCCATCCCCCTGAACCGGCACGATAACTACGGCCTCGGGCTCACCCTGGAACAGATTCTCTACGACGGGGGCAAGGTCTTCGCCGGGATCGCGGCGGCCGACTTCCTGGAGGGTTATACCCAGGCCGGCCTCGACGAGGCCCGTTCGGAAGTCTTCTACCGGGTCAAGCAACAGTACTACCTGCTGCTCCAGCAGGAAGGCATCGCCCGGGTCCGGGAAGACACCGTCCGGCACATGACCGACTACCGCGACACCGCCCGGAACAAATACCGGCAGGGAACGATCTCGGAATTCGACCTGATCACCTCCGAGGTCCGCCTGGCCAACGCCCAGCCCCCCCGGATCGAGGCCCGCAACCAGGTGGACATCTACAAGACAGCCCTGGCTCGGGAAATGGGGGTCGAACACCAGGATTTCGAGGTCGGGGGGGAACTCGGCTACATCCCCTTTGCCGTCCCCCTGGAAACCCTGAACCGGCTGGGATTGGAAAACCGCTCCTTGCTCAAACAGGCGGATTTCCTGGAAAAAATCCAGCGGGAGAACCTCTCCGCGTCCCGCTCCGGATACCAGCCCCGGCTTTCCGCTTACGCTACCTGGGAAGGAAGGTCGCCGGACAGTTCCACTCCTCCGGAATACGAGTTCGAGTCGGAGTGGTTCGCCGGCGCCCGCCTGACCTGGGACATCTTCGACGGCTTGATGACCCCGGGGAAAGTCGCCGAGGCCCGCGCCCGCCTCAACCAGGCCCGGATCCGCTCCCAGGACAGCATCCGCACGGTGCTGCTGGCGATCAAGCAGGCTTTCCTGAACCTCAACGCCGCCCGCGAGGCCTGGGAAAGCCAGCGCCAGACCGTGCAGCAGGCCGAGAAGGCTTACCAGATCGCCCGCATCCGCTGGGACAACGGGATCGGCACTTCGCTGGAGCTGACCGACGCCGAACTCAACCTTTCCGAGGCCAAAGTCATGCTCGAACAGACCATGGCCTATTACCTGATCGCCCTGGCCGGGATCGAGCGCTCGGTCGGGCTCCCGCTGGAGGAAATCGTCCGGCGGGATGCCGAGAGAGCCGCGAACGAAAAAGAAGGATAAGCTCATGAAAAAGAAAACCCTGATCGGTATCCTCTCCCTGGCAACGCTGGCCGTCCTCGGGTTGGCGATAGCGGGCAAGGTCCGGGAGAAAAAAAACTTCCAGCCGCCGGCTTCGATCGCGGACATCCAGAAAGCGGAGGGTTTCCCCGTCCGAACGGCCAAGCCCCTCCGGGAAGAGATCGAGGCCGTCGTCTCCATTGACGGGAGCGTGGAAAGCGCCCGAAAAGCCGTGGTCGTTTCTCGGGAAGACCGGCGGATCGAGAAAATCGCCGTCGACGAGGGAGACCCCGTACGGGAGGGGGAGGTCCTGGTGGTCCTGGAAAAGGAAGCCGTCTCCCTGCGGACCGAGGCCGGCAAATCCGCTTTTCTGGAAGCCGAGCGCAATTTGGAGCGGGCCGAGGCCCTTTTCACGGCGGGAGCCATCTCCCGCCAGGAACTCGACGCGGTCCGGGTGGAAAGCGACCGCCGGAAAGCCGCCTGGCAG
>CAZIEA010000155.1:0-5027 GCA_964538495.1 uncultured bacterium
GTTCAACATCGCCAAGTGGAACGGGAGCGACTGGTTCGCGCTCGGATCCGGAACCGACGCGGCGGTTAGCGCCCTGGCCCGCGCCGAGACGGGCACCGTCTACGCGGGGGGCGAGTTCGGCCTGGCCGGGGGCGTGGCCGTCAACAATATTGCCCGCTGGGTCGAGGGGGCGGCTCCGTCCCCGACTCCCACCCCCGTTCCCTCCGGGCGGGCCGTGCTCGGCGATTACGATGGGGACGGCACCTCCGACATCGCGCTCTTTAGGCCCTCCACGGGGCTGTGGCTGGTGCGGGGCCTGACCAAGGTCTGGTTCGGGGCTTCGACCGACCAGCCCGTGCCCCGAGACTACTCCGGCAACGCCGCCTGGGACTTCGCGATCTACCGGCCAACGCTGGGCAAGTGGATGGTGCGGGGATTGACCAGCGCCTTCTACGGGGTTGCCACCGACCTGCCCGCGCCCGCCGACTATAACGGGGACGGTTCGGCCGACATTGCGCTCTTCCGGCCTGCCAGCGGCAAGTGGCTGGTCAAGGACGGGGTCCAGGTTTTCTACGGGTTCGCCTCCGACACGACCGTGCCCGGGGATTATTCCGGGGACGGCACCGACGACATCGCGGTATTCCGGCCTTCTATCGGCAAGTGGCTGGTTCGTAATGGAGTTCAGATCTTCTATGGGAACTCCACCGACACGGTGGTGCCCGGGGACTACACCGGGGACGACACGCAAAACTTCGCGATCTTCCGGCCGACCACGGGCCGGTGGCTGGTCAAGGACGGCCCCAACGCCTACTGGGGGACTTCCGCCGACACGGTCCAGCCCGGAGACTATGACGGGGACGGGACGCTCGACTTCGCGGTCTTCCGCCCCTCCGTGGGGCGCTGGCTGGTCAAGGGCGTGACGAGCGCCTATTACGGGGCCGCCAGCGATCAGCCGGTGACGAACCCCTGAGGGGCAGTAAGCAGTGAGCATGTGATCCGTGGTCGGTAATCCGTAATCAGTTTGCAAAGGGAGGGGAAAAGATGAAAAGTACGGCGCTGGTTTTAAGCTTATGCCTGGGGCTGGGCCTGGGCCGGGTTTGCCTGGGAGCGGACTTCAACGGGGACGGGCGGGACGACATCGCCGTCTTCCGGGCCTCGAGCGGTCTCTGGTCCATCCGGGGGCTTACCCGGGTCTATTTCGGCGGCGCGGGCGACATCCCGGCTCCCGGAGACTATAACCACAACGGCCGCGACGACATCGCCGTGTTCCGCCCGGCATCCGGGCTCTGGGCGGTGCGGGGGATCACCCGGGCTTATTTCGGGATCCCTTCCGATGTCTGCCTGGGGGGCTCAAGCGGGCGCTGGCTCCCCACGAGCGGGGGGGGCATCTACTACAACGCGGGCAATGTCGGGATCGGGACCGCCAATCCCATCGCCGACCTGGACGTCTACGACACCGGCGATGCCGGTACCACCACCACCCTGCGGCTTCACGGCAGCGGCGCCAACTCCAACTCCGTTGTGGAGTTCTGGGAGGACGCCGCCATCGCCATGAGCATGCTTTATCACGGACAGGTCAATCGGCTCTACTTCCTGGACTCAACCACCGGCAGCATCCGCTTCACGTTCACCCGGAGCGGGAACCTCGGGATCGGGACTCTTGAGCCCGCCGCCTCACTCCATGTTCTGGGCAGCACCGCCCGGCCGGGCCTGATCGTCCGGGGCGGGAGCGCCTCCTCTCCGCTCAGTTACGACTTGGCGACATTCCTGAACGGCGACGGGGTGGAGCAGTTCTGGTTCAACGGGGCCGGGCGGGCCGGGGCCCGGACTGCCTGGGACGCCTTTTCGCCCTACATCTCGATGCACTTCATTCCCGAGGGCGCCAAAAAATCCGACTACGAGGTCGGGGACCTGGTGGCCGCCGTGGAAAAGCTGGCGGTCAAGACTTCGGTTGCCTACGATCCGGCCGCGGTCGGGGTGATCTGCCCGCCGGAGGGTTTCATCTCCATTCCCACCGAGTTGAAAACCGCGATCGCCGAGGAGGGCAAGACCGTGGAGGACTTCGCCCTGGTTCCGGTGGCCTACACGGGCGACGTCCGCGTCAAGGTCAACTCCGAGGGCGGTCCGATCGGAAGCGGGGACCTGATCGTGCCCAGCTCGGTCCCCGGGGTGGGGATGAAGGGGACCCCGGAATCCTTCGGGCAATACGCCTCCGCTATCGGCAAGGCCCGGGAGAGTTTTGCTCTCGAACAAGGCCTGATCTGGGTCTCGGTGGGCGTGAAATAGGAAGCGGAGGAGAGCGGGATGAAACGGAAGATCGTGAGGATAGACCCGGAACTCTGCAACGGCTGCGGCAAGTGCGTCACTCCCTGCGCCGAGGGGGCCATCGCCCTTGTCGACGGGAAGGCCCGGGTGCTGAAGGAGGAGCTTTGCGACGGGGCCGGGTTCTGCCTGGGGATATGCCCGACCGGGGCCCTGACCCTGGAGGAGCGCGAGGCTGCCCCCTTCGACCCGGAACTGGCCCGCCGGCAAGAGGAGCGCCGGGGCAAGCAAACCCTGGGCGAGACCTGCCACCTCTGCGGGAAAGGAGAGGAGGAGGCGCCTATTCTGCCCATGCGCAGCGCCGGCAAGAGCCTCTGGGTCTGCGTCCGCTGCCTGCCCGCTCTGATCCACGGTTAGACCGCGATTTCGCCGCCGAGCGGGAAAGAACCGGTAATCCGTAATCCGTGATCCGTCGCCTGAACTATGGTGAATTCAGAATCCAGAATGCGTAAAAATGAATCTGTTTAATCTGTGAAATCTGTGGACGATTTTAATCTGCGGTAATCTGCGGAATCTTAGTTTTGGTTGGCGCGGATTCGCGAGATTAGCGGTTCAATCGGGGTTTTGGGGTCAGTCGTAGCCGAGCTCGGCCAGGCGCTCCTCGCCGATGCCGAGGTAGTGGGCGATCTCGTGGACCAGGGTTATCTCGATCTGCTCCTCGACTTCCCGCACGGTTGCGCACTCCTCCTCGATCGGCTCCTGGAACAGCAGCAGGGTAGCGGGAAAGAGCGGGGGCTCGGAGGCGGAGCGCTCCGTCAGCGAGAAGCCGTCGAAGACTCCGAGCAAAGGCTCCCCCGGGGGCAGGCCCATCTCCTCAAGCAGGGCGGGGGAAGGGCGCTTCCGGACCGAGATCAGGACATTGTCCAGGCTCTCGCGGAATTCCGGAGGCAGGCGCCGGAAGGCCCGCCGCGCCATCCGGGCGAATTTTTCCTCGCTCACTTTCATTTTTCGCGGATTATAATTCTGTCCGCGGATTTTCCCAGATTGAACTTTAGGCCGAAGGCTGAAGGAAATGTCACCTATTCACATGTAGACATGTAGAGGGTCAAATTCGAAATCAGAAACCCGAAATTCGAAACCGCGATGGCCGCCAGGTGGTTTTAGAAATTCGAATTTGAGATTTGTTTCGAATTTCTGATTTCGAGTTTCGAATTTACTGGCTCCTGACTCCTGTCTCCTGTTTCCTGTATCCTGGTTTTCGGACTCTATGCTCCATGCCCTATGCTCTATTGTGTAACTCCGTGCAATCTGTGGGAAAAAATCGGCGCCAGGCGTTCTAACTCTTGAAAACGGGAGGCTGAAATGGTTGTCCCGACCCCCCCGGCGGCGGAAGTCCGCTCCTACGAGCAAAAAGCGGACTTGTACATAAAGGCTCTTTGCGCTTGCCAGCCCGACCGGCGCACCGGTTCGGCCGGGAACCGCGCCGCCACGGAATTTTTCGCCCGCACCGCGCGGGACTGGGGCTACGCGGTGGATACGGCCCCCTTTCCCTGCCTGGACCACATCGCCGGGGATGTTTCCCTGCGCGGCGTCGAGCGCTCCTTTCCGGTCCGGATCGGGCCCTATTCCCCCCCTTGCGAACTGACGGCCCCGCTGGGAGCGGTCTCCACCGTGGAGGAACTCGAGGCTTGCTCCTGCCG
The DNA here is from genome assembly GCA_964538495.1 of uncultured bacterium. Taxonomy (GTDB): domain Bacteria; phylum Auribacterota; class Erginobacteria; order Erginobacterales; family DAOSXE01; genus CAZIEA01. The sequence continues at coordinate 3,942 of CAZIEA010000155.1, forward strand.
CGGGAAGATCCTGCTCCTGACCGGGGAGATCTGCGCCGAGCCGTTGATGCCGAAAAACTTTCCCTTCTACAACCCCGAGCACCACCGGAAGATTTACGCTCTTCTGGAGGCCAAAGCACCCGCCGCCGTCATCTCCGCCCCGGGAAGGAATCCCGCCCTGATCGGGGCCGTCTACCCCTACCCGCTGATCGAGGACGGGGACTTCGACATTCCCTCGGTTTACTGCGACCAGAACACGGGCGCGGAGTTGGCGGCAGCGGACGGGGAGACTTTTAACTTGAAAATCGAGGCCCGGCGCCTCCAGGCCGAGGCCTGCAACGTGATTCTTTCCCGGAATCCCGGCGCCCGGGAAAAGGTTCTCCTCTGCGCCCACATCGACACCAGGGAGGGGACGCCGGGGGCTTCCGACAACGCTTCGGGCACGGCGGTTTTGCTCCTGCTGGCGGAGATGCTTCGGGACTACCGGGGGCCGCTGGGGATCGAGATAATCGCTTTCAACGGGGAGGACAACTACTCGGCCGCGGGGCAGAAGAACTACCTGGCGCGGCACGGAGAGAGCCTTTCCCAAGTCCGGCTCGCGATCAACCTGGACGACGTAGGCTATCGCGAGGGGAAGACCGCTTTTTCCTTTTATGGCGCTTCCGAAGAGCTCCGCCGCCGGGCGCTCGAGGTTTTCGCCGGTTTCGCTGGGTTGGCGGAAGGGCCGCCCTGGTTCCAGGGGGATCACATGATTTTCGCCCAGATGGGCAAGCCCGCCCTGGCCTTCACGGCCGAGAAAATGCCGGAGCTGATGGCAACCGTCACCCACACTCCCGCCGACACGCCCGAACTGATCGACCGGAGCAGGCTGGCGGAGCTGGCCCGCGCTCTGAACGCGCTGATCCGGGCTTTCTGAGGCGCTTCCCGATCTCTCCCCAAGCGCGTCCGGATCGCGCGTTGACAGCCGCTTCCCGCCGCCCTAGGATGGCCGCGGGGAAAAAGCGGGAGGGGAATTTGCCGGCGCTGGAAGAGAGGATTCTGGACTGGAAGACGAGGCGGCGGGCCGTCATCCTGGCGCACAACTACCAGCGCGGGGAGGTTCAGGAT